>NZ_JBHUHR010000051.1:0-152762 GCF_042682445.1 Belliella marina | reverse complement strand
TTCCCATCCCGAACAGAGAAGTTAAGCCCTGCCGCGCCGATGGTACTGGGGTTACACCCGGGAGAGTAGGTCGCCGCCACATTATTCCAAAGCCAGTCCCGATATCCTTCGGACTGGCTTTTTTGCGTTTGGGGGAGAGAGGTTTCACGCAGAGGCGCAGAGACACCCAAGTTTTTTTAATCTGGGAGATGTTTATGATGGGATTGCTTTTTTGAAATGACCGGAATGATGAATGATATGTGGATTTAGATGCGTGGCAACCCTAAAAGTATAGCGGATAGACTTGTGGCGGAAACCTTCGAGGTTTTTTGAAACATCAAAGGTTTGGTTAGAATCAATCTCTCGCCAAATATGCAGCGACCATTCTTAATGTTCCAAAATCGTATTTTCCAGGATTTTTTTCTCTGATTACTCCAAGTTCTCCATCTTCTAGCTCAAGCAATACGGATATTTCCTTTACAAGTTCTGTTGAGAGATGATTGAATATATCTACTTTTCCTGCGATAATACCTTTTGCTAAATGTCCTTTGATGGTTGATTCGGCAAGTTCTCTGTATGCAGCAATCTCTTCTATACTTTTTCCTTCTATACTGAGGGTGTAGGTGATTTCGAAGGTTTCTCCTTTTTCCAATTTGATGTTGGGGCTTTCAGATTTCTTCTTTTTTCTTCCGGTTTTTCCCGAAGCGAATTTGGGATTGTCTTTTGCAGCTTGTTTTGCCTCTTGTGCCAATCCAATTCTTAATTGAACCAAATTGCGGGTAATGGCTTCCATTTTTCCTATTTCCTCTCCATTCAATATTGCAGGAACCAAGAAGGTGACTTTTTGAAGCTCACCTAATTTTTTTAATAATAATATTTCTATTTCTGAGACGCCCTCCAAGTAGGTCTTAGTCTTTGAAAACCGCTCTACTTCTGCTGCATGGTACATTAGCTGCTTTAAAGTATCCTTGAGGAGGTTGGAATAATACCCACTGCCTTTTTCAAGTCTTTCCAATAGGTGGTTTTCTTCTTTTGTTTGAAGCAAGTAGATAAGCTGCCTTTGGAATCTATATGTGTTTTCTCCTTCGGCAAGTATGGATTGATAGATTTTGGAGACAGATTCACGCATCTCTTGGTCTTCAAATTCCATGGTGCTGCTGTTTTCCTTTGAAAAAGCCTCAATGTTTTCCAAAATTTGTGAGAAGTCAAAAGTACCTACCAACAACTTTTGGATATATAGAACCTGATGATCCTTTATAAGCACTTCAAGGGGACGTTGATGGGTATTGGTTTCTCTGGTGAATACAAGTGCTTGGTGGTCTGAACTGATAACATTCGATTGGATTCTGGTTCTCAATGTCAAACCATCCAAACTTCTAAGCCTACTTAGTGCCACATATACCTGTCCAGGAGCGAAAGCCTGTCCTATATCTATAATTGCTTTATCAAAGGTAAGTCCTTGGCTTTTGTGGACTGTCACTGCCCAAGCAAGTTTGACCGGGTACTGTTCAAATGTCCCAATTACCTCCTCCTGCAACTCTTTCGTATCTTCTTTTACTGCGTATCTTTTGTTTTCCCAGATTTCTTTCTTGAGAACATATTCCTGTCTATTATCGGTCATGATCACCTTGACCTCATCATCATAGATGCTCTTGACAATAGCCATTTTACCATTGAAAAATTCGGAGAACCCACTGCTGTCATTTTTGATGAACATGACTTGTGCACCTTCTTTCAGCTCTAACCTTTTGGGGATAGGATAGATGTTTTCGGGAAAATCATTTTTGACTACAGCTTCAAAAAAATGTGATTTGCTTTTTAATAATCCCAGTTCCTTTTGATTGTGTGCTTCTGCTTTGTAATTATGGGTAGTGATGATGATATTGTTTTTCAGCTTTTGGATTTCCTCTTCGGTTTTGAAGAATTGGTTCAGAAAGCTGATGTCTTCTTGGGTTGTTTTGTTCTCCCTTAAATTATTCAGGATTTGAATAAATTGATCATCTTTTTGCCTAAAAATTTTATTGAGTTCGATATAAACCAATCCAGAGCTTTCCAGGGCTTTGGCTTCGAAAAAATGCATGCTTTTGTAGAATTTTCCCAGTACTTGCCATTCCTCGTCTTTGACAATAGGGGGCAATTGGAACAAATCTCCGATCATCAATACCTGTACCCCACCAAATGGCTCGTCAAAATTCCTTTTGACACTTTTCATCCGGTAATCAATGGCATCCAGAATGTCTGCCCTGAGCATACTGACTTCATCAATGATCAGAAGCTCAACGGATTTAAGCACCTTCTTTCTTGCACTATTCAAGGTATGTTTTCTACCTAGGCTATACTGTGTAAAGAAATTCCCGCTTTTGGTGAAATTACCTTCAGGCTCTCTGGTGGGAAGGAATGATCCAAAGGGTAACAAAAACTGTGAATGGATAGTGACACCTTTGGCATGTAGGGCTGCGATGCCTGTTGGAGCGAGGGTTACATAAGTTTTGTGTGTGATTTCCGCAAGGTTTTTCAAAAATGTTGTCTTGCCTGTGCCAGCTTTTCCTGTTAAAAATATTGGACTATTTGTACTATTGACAAAATGTGCGGCAAGTTCTAGTCTATCTGTAGTCTGAATCTCCATATGAATAAAATTATATGAGTATCCGCAATGTTGCACGTTGTGATAAAAATGACTTTATTCGATGCGGATACTCGTCAACAGACAACAGTTCACAGTCAACAGAAACTCAAATTGCTCACCCAACAATATTTTGTTTGGCTACGTACAAGAAAGCGGATAGTCATTTAAAATTACTACAAAAATGAAAATTGCCCGAGTAAAAATGCATTAAGTTCGTAAAGTTTTTAAAATAATGTAACTTTGTCCCCTGTAGATAGTTGTCATACTAACTATTAAAACGTGAAGTAAATGTCAAAACATATATTAGTCACAGGTGGGACGAAGGGTATTGGAAGGGCAATCATAGAAAGGTTTGCCAAAGAAGGTTTTTCGGTTTCTACCTGCTCAAGAAATGAGAATGATTTGCATGAATTGAAAACCTATTTCGAAGCCAATTTCCCTAAACAATCTATATTTGTGATGAAGGCGGACCTTTCCAAGAAAGAGGAGGTACTGAATTTTTCCAGGGAAGTAAAAAACAATATAGGTTGTCCAAATGTGTTGATCAATAATACAGGCGTGTTTTTGCCTGGCGCGATACATTCTGAGCCTGAGGGTAATTTGGAATTGATGATTCAGACGAATCTGTTCTCTGCATACTATTTGACAAGGGCATTTACTGCTGAATTGATTGAGAATAGGTCGGGACATATTTTTTCGATAGGATCTATAGCCGGTTTGACAGCTTATGCCAATGGGGGCAGTTATGCGATTTCCAAATGGGCAATGTTGGGATTTACCAAATGTTTGAGAGAAGAATTGAAGGAGTTTAATATAAAAGTCACATCTGTTTTGCCGGGAGCGACTTTCACTGCCAGCTGGGCAGGGGTAGATATTCCGGAAGAGAGATTTATGAAATCAGGCGATGTAGCTGAATCTGTTTGGGGGGCATATAACCTTTCCCCTAGTTCTGTTGTTGAAGAGATAGTTATTAGACCCCAATTAGGAGATTTATAAGATTTATGGAAACCAAAGCATTGTTGGATAAGATTAAATATTGCAATAGCCTTACTTCATATTCAAGAAGGAAGACAATCCCTGTGAAGGTAGGTGATGTGCTCATCGGTGGGGATAACCCAATTGTGGTACAGTCTATGACCACGGTAGATACTATGGACACCATGGGCTCTGTAGAGCAATGTATCCGGATGATTGAGAGTGGGTGTCAGTTGATAAGGATTACTGCGCCGAGTATGAAGGAGGCTGAAAATCTTCAGTTGATCAAGGATGAATTAAGAAAAAGGGGCTACTCAACGCCTTTGGTGGCGGATATACATTTTACACCCAATGCTGCGGAATTGGCAGCCAAGATTGTAGAAAAGGTAAGGATCAATCCAGGGAACTATGCGGATAAGAAGAAATTTGAGGTCATAGAATATTCCGATGAAAGTTACCAAGAAGAATTGGATAGAATCAAAGAGCGTTTTCTTCCCTTGGTGAAAATATGCAAGGAACATGGTACTGCGATGCGAATCGGTACAAACCATGGGTCTCTTTCTGATAGGATCATGAGCCGCTATGGAGATACCCCATTGGGAATGGTAGAGTCTGCCTTGGAGTTTTTGAGGATTTGTGAGGATGAAGGGTATTATGACATTGTGATTTCCATGAAATCTTCCAATACCCAAGTGATGGTTCAAGCTTACAGGTTGCTGGTCCAAAAGCTGGAAGAAGGAGGTTTTAAACCTTATCCTCTGCACCTAGGTGTAACCGAAGCTGGTGATGGAGAAGATGGAAGAATCAAATCAGCTGTTGGTATAGGGACTTTATTGGAAGATGGTTTGGGTGATACAGTGAGAGTGTCACTGACCGAAGATCCGGAATTTGAAGCGCCGGTAGCACAGGCTCTGGTAGATAGGTATAACCAAAGGGAAGGACATGACCCAATATCGGGAATTAGCCAGTATCCCATTTCCCCTTTTGAATACAACAAGAGGGTAACATTCGAAGTGTTCAATTTTGGAGGTGGTAATGTTCCAAGGGTAATTACAGATATATCAATCATAGATAAAATCCAACCGAAAGAGATGAAGCAGGTTGGTCATTTCTACCTGCCAGAATTGGATAAGTGGAAAATGAATGATCAGGGAGCCGATTATGTATTCTCTGGTTCCAATCCCATTCCCTTCATGCTTCCAAACGGAATGAAGGAAATACAGGATTTCTCCATTTGGAAAAATTCCGGAGATAAAGAAAACAAGTTTCCTGCATTTACTTTAGCTGAATTTAAAGCTTCAAACAATTTTCATGTGGGTTTGAATTTCTTGATGATTTCGGATTTGGAAGTGGAAGAAGCTGTAAAATTTTTGAAGCATAGAAAAGATGTAGTAGTCATTCTGTCGAGTGAAAACATCCATAACTATGCTGCGTTGAGAAGAGCGTTTGTTATTTTATTGGAAAATAATATTCAAGTTCCAGTTGTACCAAAAGTCACCTACAAAGAGAAAAGTCAGGATCAAATCATGCTGTATGCAGCGACGGATGTTGGGGGTTTGTTGATTGACGGTCTTGGAGACGGAGTGATGATCGATGCTTCTGATTATAGTGAATCGAACAGAGAAACTATTCTGGATCAGATCAAGTTACATAATTCAATCAGCTTTGGGGTTTTGCAGGCAGCAAGAACCCGGATGTCCAAAACAGAGTATATTTCCTGTCCGTCCTGTGGAAGGACTCTCTTTGATCTCCAGGAAACAACGGCTATGATCCGCAAAAGGACAGATCATTTGAAAGGGGTTAAAATTGGAATCATGGGTTGTATCGTGAATGGTCCAGGGGAAATGGCTGATGCTGATTTTGGATATGTAGGCTCAGGAAAGGGGAAAATAACCCTATACAAAGGAAAAGAGGTAGTAAAAAGGTCAGTTCCTTCGGAGAAAGCTGTAGATGAATTGATCGAAATCATCAGAAAAGACGGCATGTGGATTGAACCAGAAGTTTAACCATGGATCGATTAAATCAAATACCATTTTCTGATTAAGAATAATATGGGTATCCGCAATGTTGCACGTTGGGTAAGAAGAAGCTTTATAGGTTGCGGATACTAGTCAATAGACAACAGCGCACAGTCAACAGAACCTAAAATATTTCATCCAACAATCTGTTGTTTGGCTACGTGCAAGAAAGCGGATAATCATAAAGAATAAATACAACATGGCAAATAGCAAATTAAAAGAGTTCTTTCAGCTCGGAGAATTGGGTAATTACTTTATAAGGGTATTCCAAAAGCCTGATCCGAATAAGAAAAGCAATTTCAACTTGAGAATGATGCATGGGATCAATAAAATATCGATTTTGATGTTTTTGGCAGCAATTCTTGTTTGGGTTGCAAAGAGAATGTTCTGATTGCCTAACTTAGCAAAAAGAATAACAAACAATGAATATCAGTTTCTTCAGAGAATATTGTCTTTCGAAATCAGGAGCTTCGGAAGATACACCCTTCGATGCGAATACACTTTGCTTTAAAGTAGGGGGGAAGATTTTTGCTATAATCGATATAGAACTTTTTGAAAGTGTAAACCTGAAATGTGACCCCGAGTACGCCGTAGAATTGCGCGAAAAGCATGATTCAATTGTGCCTGGATATCACATGAATAAAAAGCATTGGAATACAGTTATCTTTAATGCCGGATTGTCAGACAAGTTTATCTTGGAACTCGTGGATCATTCCTATGAATTGGTTTATAATAGCCTGCCCAAGAAAATAAAAGAAGACTTGCAAAAATGAGTTACCTAAAGATCGATTCAATTCAGAAGGTCTACCAGAATGACAAGCCAGCAATAGTTGATTTTTCTTTGGAGATTCCACGTGGTCAGATTGTCTCATTGGTAGGCGAGAGTGGGTCGGGGAAAAGCACACTTTTAAGAATCATTGCAGGTCTGGAGAATAAGAATTCAGGGGAAGTTTTTCTGGGCGAGGAAAGGATCTTGACTCCCAAGGAGAAATTGGTTCCGGGCTATGACGAAATCCAACTGGTTTTTCAGGAGTATCATTTATATCCCAATTCCACTGTAGAAGAGAATATAGGAAGGCCTTTGATTCAATATGAAAAGGAATATAAAAAGCAAAGGATCAATCAGCTTTTGAATCTTTTGGGCTTGGTGGAGTTTAGGGATAAATTACCAAGGCAGCTTTCTGGTGGTCAGCAGCAAAAAGTGGCAATTGGCAGGGCTTTAAGTTTGGAGCCACAGGTTATTTTGTTGGATGAGCCATTTTCTAGTTTGGATACGATTCAGCGAAGGGAGTTGATAGTGGAGTTGAAGGCAATATTTAGAAAATTGGAGGTTACCGTTATTTTTGTAACCCATGATTTGGATGATGCATTGCAGATGACAGAGACTTTGGTGGTCATGCAAAAAGGGAAACTGATTCAAAAAGGCTCTCCTGAGGCAATATTTGAAAAGCCTAAAAACCTTTATGCAGCGAAACTTTTTAGTCATTTGAATCCCGTTTCACAAAAACCAAAAACCTATATCAGACCTTCTGATGTGCTTTTGTTCAAAAGTGCGGGGACTGCTGCCAAGGTGATTGACAAACAGTATCTGGTGCATTATAACCAATTGACAGTCCAGTTTTCCAATGGTTCTGAATGGAAGGTAGAAGATAAAAAAAGGGTGTTTGCAGTTGGTGATCGGTTATATCTCCAATGGGACAAAGCAAAGGAAATCTCTTTTTAGAAATTCTAAGAAGGTATGAAAAGAACAAAGGTCAAAGAAGAGAGGGGGATCCCTAGCTTCTTTGACCTCATTACTTATTCCTTCATTAGTTTGATTCTCAAAATTGACTTTTGAGACAAGCTCTTTTTATATCAATGTTGATGACCGTGTTCGCCATGAACATGTCCATGTTCCAGTTCTTCTGCAGTAGCTTCGCGTACTTCAAAAACCTCACCGTCAAAATGGAGGTCAAAACCAACCAATGGGTGGTTGAAGTCCAATAATATTTCCTCACCCAGATCTTTGATTACTTTTGCTTGCATCGGATAGCCATTTTCATCTACAAGAGGGAGGAAATTACCTTCTTCGAGCATATTTGGCTCAAACCCATTTTGTGAATTGAATTGACTTTTGGGCAATGCCATGATCATTTCTTCATCAGCTTCGCCATAAGCTTCTTCAGCAGTGATAATAAAATTAAAGCTATCTCCTTTTGCTTTTCCAGCAAGTAATTCTTCGAATTTTTCAGGCAATCCACTATTTCCAAAAAGGAAAAAGAAAGGATCTTCTCCATCTCTTACCTCTACACTGAATGGTGCTGATTCCACTTCTTCCTCGTCCTTGCTTACTTTGAGTTCATAGGTAAGCCCTACTACTGAGTTGTTTGTAATTTTCATATTGTTTTTTTCAGACTGCAAAGGTACATTTATTTTGATAAATGCCCTGACAATCATCTGATTTACTTACTTAATAGCCCCATTGACCATAATGGCAAATATGCTAAGCATGCTTAGAACAAAAGATAAAAATATCAAGCGATGCTTCTTTTTCCAAATAGCATAAACAGTCAAGCTGAAAATCGACAAAAAAAGTAATCCGAAAATAAGGATGTTCAAGAGGTACAAATCTTCCGAAGCATGGAAATATGGGGCATCAGGATTATTTGTCTGAAGGTTTATTGTTTCTCCCAACCATTTTATTCCTACCCATTCTCTAAGATAAGAGTAAGTGAAAACTCCAGAAGCTAGAAGTGCTGCAAATGTGATGAAAAACTTGTTCAAAATATTATCGTTGTGGTAGATTAGGGAAAATGGCTGGTTTTTTGGATATTTAGAAACGAAAATTAAAGAAAAATGGCATCAATAGAAAAAATAAGAAGCGGTTTGATTGATAAAATATTGTCAATAAATAATAGGGAATTTTTAGAAGCCCTAGATAAACTTATTGCTTCAAGTTCATCCCAACCTGGCATTGTTGAATTAACAAAAGAGCAGAGAGCAATTTTGGAATTGAGTGAGCAGGATATAAAAAGTGGAAAGTTGATTTCTCAAGAAATAATGGATAAAAGAAATCTGGAATGGCTAAACGAAATGTAGTTTGGACAAGAACTGCAGATATCCAGTTTGTCGGAGTTTTAGAATATTGGGTTAAGAGAAACAAATCTAACACATATTCAAAAAAACTACTAAAATTGGTTTCCGAATTAACAAAACAAATTGCAGAAAATCCATTGATTTATAAAGTGACAGATTTCAAGGATACTCGTGTATCTTCATTTGGAAATTATAGCATTTACTACAAAGTAAGGGAAAAGGACATTTTAATAACCTCTTTTTGGAATAACAGACAAGATCCCAAAAAACTTGTTAAGATATTAGATGATATTTAAGCCAATTTACAAGAATGTTTTTACTGTTACAAAAATAGAATCTTGATCTAGTACTATGAAAGAAAAAAGGTTGGATGCCTTTTGAAAGAGATCCAACCTTTTTTCTTGAAATTTTTAAATATGGTTATACGTTTCTTTGCCAATAATCTCAATTTCTAGCATTAATGGTTGTATTGAATCAATATCAACAAATATCTAATATCAATTAGTATAGAATTGAACCAAAAACCTGGCTTTTATTCTATTACTGACATCATTCCGTATATACATATTTTTAAATAACAATATTCACAATCTTGCCCGGTACCACAATCATCTTTTTCGGGGCATTCCCTTCCAGCCATTTCTGGACTGTTTCGTCTTCCAATGCGGCTTTTTCTATTTCCTCCTTGCTCAAACTCAATGAAAGGGAAAGCTTGGTTCTCATTTTTCCATTGATCGAAACTGGATACTCATGACTGTTTTCCACGAGGAATTCTTCTTTGAATTCCGGGAAATTTGCATGGATGATAGAATCCTTATTTCCCAACAAAGCCCATAATTCCTCCGCAATATGCGGTGCATAAGGAGAAACCAATACAGCAAGTGGTTCCAAGATAGCTCTTTTGTTGCATTTCAATGCGGTCAATTCATTGACACAGATCATAAATGAAGCTACAGAAGTATTGAAAGAGTAATTCTCCAAATCCTCCTCTGTCTTTTTGATAGTCTTATGGAGTGTTTTCAACTCCTCCTTGCTTGGAGCATCATTGGACACAGACACTTCACCAGCATTGTTATGGTATAGTTTCCAAAGCTTTTTCAAAAACTTGGAAACGCCATCGATGCCATTGGTATTCCAAGGTTTGAATTGCTCTAGTGGACCTAAGAACATTTCGTAAAGTCTTAAGGTATCAGCTCCATATCTTTCTATGATGTCATCTGGGTTGACAACATTGTATTTTGATTTGGACATTTTCTCCACTTCTGCACCACAAAGATATTTTCCATCTTCAAGAATAAATTCAGCATCCGCCAAGTCAGGTCTCCAAGCCTTGAATTTATCCAGATTCAATTGGTCGTTATGGACAATATTGACATCTACATGCATAGAGGTAGTGTCGTATTCATCCTTTAGTCCAAGGCTGACGAATTTATTTGTCCCTTTGACTCTATATACAAAATTTGACCTACCTTGGATCATTCCTTGGTTGATCATTTTTTGGAATGGTTCTTCAATAGTCACTACACCGATATCAAATAGGAATTTGGTCCAAAATCTGGAATACAAAAGATGTCCAGTCGCATGCTCAGCCCCACCGATATAGAGATCTACAGCTCCCCAATATTTGGCGATTTCTTGGTCTACAAATTTCTCCTCATTTTTCGGATCCATGTAGCGGAAGAAGTACCAACTAGAACCTGCCCATCCAGGCATGGTGCTTCTTTCCAATGGGTATTCTCCTTCGGAGGTTTGGTAATTCCAGTTTTTTGCCCTAGCCAATGGCGGTTCTCCATCCTCGGTAGGAAGATATTTGTCCACTTCAGGCAATACCAATGGCAAATCTTTTTCTTCAATCAAATATGGAAGCCCTTCTTTGAAATATACTGGTAGCGGCTCTCCCCAATAGCGCTGTCTGGTGAAAATCGCATCCCGCATCCTGAATTGGATTTTTCCCTTCCCTATTTTTCTAGCTTCCACAAAGTCAATGGCTTTATCCATCGCTGCCTGCATTTCCAAACCTGACAGGAAATCTGAATTCATGATGATACCTCCCTTTCCTGGGAAAGAGCCTTCTTCCATACTTCCTTCGATCACTTGGCGGATTTCCAAGCCAAAATGTTTGGCGAAGTTGTAATCCCTCTCATCATGTGCAGGAACTGCCATAACGGCGCCTGTCCCATATCCTGCCAAAACATAATCAGCAATCCAAATTTGGATTTCTTCTCCATTGAAAGGATTGATGGCATATGATCCTGTAAATGCTCCTGAGATTATTTTGACATCTGTCATCCTATCTCTTTCTGAGCGGTTTTTGGCTACTTCCACATAAGCTTCTGCCGTAGTACGTTGGTCTTCGGTGATCAAGTCTTGGACAAAATCATGTTCTGGGGCCAAAGCCAAGTAGGTAACCCCATAAATAGTGTCAATTCTTGTCGTAAACACTTTGATTTGCTTATCCTGTCCCTTGACTTGGAAGACCATCTCTGCCCCCTTGGATTTTCCAATCCAATTGCGCTGCATTTCCTTGATGGGTTCTGTCCATTCTACGGTATCCAATCCTCTTAGCAACCTGTCTGCATATGCAGTGATACGCATAGACCATTGCATCATTTTTTTTCTCTCAACAGGGTGGCCTCCTCTTTCCGAGAAGCCATCTTTGACTTCGTCGTTGGAAAGTACCGTTCCCAAGGCAGCACACCAATTGACGGTCGTTTCAGCTAAAAATGTCAATCTATACTTCAAAAGGATTTCTTGTTTTTCCTTTTCGGAATAACCTGCCCAATCTTCAGCGGAAAATTCAGCTGTATCCTCATCACATACCGCATTTACCCCAGTATTCCCTGATTTCTCGAAATGTTCTATCAAGGAATCTATGCTTTTGGCTTTATCTTCGGATTTGTCGTAATAGCTATTGAAAAGTTGCATGAATATCCACTGTGTCCAGCGATAGTATGCGGGATCTGATGTTCTTACTTCTTTTTCCCAATCAAATGCAAAACCGATGTTTTTCAATTGTTCGGTGTATCTCTTGATATTTTCTTCAGTCGTAATAGCAGGGTGCTGACCTGTCTGGATGGCATATTGCTCTGCTGGAAGACCAAAAGAATCATAGCCCATTGGGTGAAGGACATTGTATCCTTGTAGTCTTTTATATCTTGTGATGATGTCTGAGGCTATATATCCCAGTGGATGTCCTACATGGAGCCCGGCACCAGAAGGGTAAGGGAACATGTCCAAAGAGTAAAACTTAGGTTTGCTAGTGTCAACTTTGGCATTGAAAATCTGGTTTTGTTCCCAGTTTTTCTGCCATTTTTTTTCTATTTCCTGAGGATTATAATCAGCCATTTTGAAAGAATGCTTTACTTAAAATAATGAATTGCTTGCAAAAATAGAAAATTTAGTGATAAAAGCCGGTAGGATCTTCAATACTTCAAGGAGTATTTTGTCGATAAGTCAATTGAATATAAGATTACAGGGCTACGCCCCTAAAATTAGGGTGAATCATTTTTTCTACAAAGATGTATGGGCTATGCCCCTGATTTATACACTTTGGAGAAGGGATCTAACAGATCCTTAAAAAGATAGATTGTAAGACTATCTTGACAGCACTTGTAAGTTGCCTCATTTAACCAAGTCTTACCAGAATCTGAATCGCTTCTCATTGATTCTATTTCTGAAAATCCAATTGTCCCAGATGTCTGGGGAAAGGTAGACTTCAATGCCTAAATTTATACTCAAATAACCATCAAATCGCTCTTCGAGACCTGAACCGCGTCTGATTCTCCCTCCATTGTTCAATATCCTTTGCACATCTGGATTGCCATTGTCATCCAAGAAGTTGGGATTTCTAATTGCAAGTCTTAACCTATCCGGGTTTGGACCTTCTCCGAAGGTTCCGTAATCGGCAATCAAATCAAGATAAAAATCACTTACATTGTAAGCACTGATGTCATCCATGTAGTCGGTCAATGTCCATCTGTAATTTAGCTCAAGCGTAAGATCTGCATATACATTCAGTTTGTACTTTGCCCCAATACCGGTAGGGAATACCATGATGTATTTGTTGTAGGGGTTGTTTTCGAGTTGTAATGGCCTAAGGTTTACCCATTCTCCATCCAATTCAGCTTTTGGGTTGTTGGAAGATACTCCCACTCCAGCAAAAGCATAGAGGTTGAAGAAGTTTCTGGTGATGTTGTATAGTTTTACTGGTTTCCAATGATACTCACCGATCAAAGCGGCTTCGACATTCCTAGCCCTGAAATGTAAATTCCTAGGGGATCTGTTGGATCTTGGGTCAGCTGGTGGGTCTTGTCCGGAAATCTGGTAATAGGAAAAATCAGCACGGAGACGGGTTCTAGTCCCCATGGTTCTTCTCACAGCGATGTTTGCATTCCAATCAGGCTGCACACCTTCATTGTATTTCCAGAGAGAGTAGAGTTCGCCAAAATACTGCGTTGGTCCTATTGACATAGATACAGACCATGGTTCTTCAAATCTATACCGATACAAACTTTGGGAATAAACCAAGTCGGTGACGAAGTAGAATATCGCAAATATTATAATCTGCTTTAGCAGTCTTGGCATTATCGATGTATCTTGATCTAGATGGAAGAAAAGATTTGTAAATAAAGCAATAAACTTCAATTTATCAATTTTTCTTCACCTGAGATTATATGAATATCTCTTTGAGGAAATGGTATTTCTATTCCTTCTTCCTTGAATTTTTTGAAAATCTCATAATAAAGTTGACTTTTTAATACCTTCGGTCTATTGATGTAGTCGGAAGACCAAACCCTCAAGGTGAAATTCAGGCTACTATCTCCAAATTCATCGAAAAGGACATCGGGTTCCGGGCTTTTCAATACCCCTACATTGTCTTTGGCAACTTTGATCAGGATCGATTTGATTATTTGTGGATCTTCCTTGTAAGAGACACCAACAGGGAAATTGAATCTGATATTCCTATCATTGTGCGACCAGTTGATGACTTGGCTGTCTATAAATTGGCTGTTTGGGATGATGACTGAAATATTGTCATTGGTGACAATCGTGGTTGACCTGGCTGATATGACAATCACATCACCTGCTATATCCCCGACTTCGATGCGGTCTCCTACTTTGATCGGCTGTTCAAATAAAATAATCAGGCCGCTTATAAAGTTGTTGGTGATGTTTTGCAAGCCAAAACCAATACCTACACCAAGTGCTCCCGCCAATATGCCGAATGCGCTCAAATCAATGCCACTTGTCTGCAAAATAGAGAACAAACCTGCAGTTACAATCAGGTACTTGATAATGGTTGCGATAGATTGTCTTGTTCCGGCTTCTATTTTGTATTTCACCAATACCCTTTTGACCAAAAACCTCCTGATTGCTTCTGAAATGATCAATAAAAGGAAAACCGAAAAAATCAAAGAAATAAGTAGACCGACGGTAAGACTTGAAGTACCAATAGAAAACAGCTTGAAACTTAAGATTTCATTCATGAAATCAAAAAAATCTGCTATTGTGTTGTTTTTGAAATCCTTAAGTTTCTCTTCCATATTTTAAAAGTGTTCAAATTTTAATTTATGCTAAAATAGCATGAATATTTTGTTGTGTCAATATGGCAAAGAGATTGTTCTAAATTCAGAATATACTTTGGTTGCGGATTTAGAAAATCAATGTTTTAGAATATTTGGCTGGAAATTATTTAATTTTGTAACATGACTAAGCAAAAAGAAGAATTAGAACACCGCTTAAAATTAAGAAATATAAAACTTGCTGATTATGATGATATTAGGGAAATCATGGTCAGTATTTACAAAGAGCCGGGAGGAGCATGGACACGTCAGGAGTTGAAAAACCAGCTGAAGGTGTTTCCTGAAGGCCAGATTTGTATAGAAGATAATGGTAAAGTGGTGGCGGCAGCGCTAAGTCTTATTGTAGATTATACCAAGTTTGGAGATAACCATACCTACGATCAAATCACTGGGTTTGGCAAGTTTGATACACACGATTCTGATGGTGATACACTTTATGGGACGGATGTATTTGTAGACAAGGAATATAGGGGGATGCGTCTGGGAAGAAGGTTGTATGATGCAAGAAAAGAATTGTGTGAGAACTTGAATTTGCGGTCGATTATTGCAGGGGGAAGGATTCCGGGTTATTCAAAATACTATGATCAGATGACCCCCCGGAAATATATTGACTTGGTAAAAAGCAAGGAAATATTTGATCCGGTACTTTCTTTTCAGCTGGCAAATGAATTTCACGTAAGAAAGGTGATTACCAAATATTTGCCGGAGGATACTGACTCAAGGGCATATGCTACACTTTTGGAATGGATCAACATCTATTATGAAAAGGATGAAAAGCTCATTGGGAACAAAAAATCCATTGTCAGGCTGGGGCTTGTCCAGTGGAAAATGCGCCGTTTCAATAATGTAGATGACTTGATGCAGCAGGTAGAGTTTTTTGTGGATACAGTTTCTGGGTATAAGTCGGATTTTTGCCTGTTGCCCGAGTTTTTCAATGCACCCTTATTGGCAGAATTCAATGATATGGATGCCTCAGAGGCAATTAGGAATGTGGCAGATTATACAGATGAAATTGTGACAAGGATGCGTGATTTGGCTTTGTCCTACAATGTTAACATCATCGCAGGGAGCATGCCCGAATATGATGGAAAGAAACTTAGGAATGTAAGTTATTTGTGCAGAAGAGATGGGACAGTTGATAAACAATACAAACTTCACATTACACCTGATGAACAATCTTATTGGGGATTGCAAGGTGGAAACGGCATTAAAGTGTTTGATACAGATGCAGGGAAAATAGGTATTTTGATATGTTATGATGTGGAGTTTCCGGAATTGGGGAGGATTTTGGCGGAGCAGGAAATGGATATTTTATTTGTTCCCTATTGGACAGATACAAAAAATGCATTTTTGAGAGTCAATACATGTGCCAAGGCCAGGGCTGTTGAGAATGAATGTTATGTCGCAATCACAGGGTCTGTTGGGAATCTGCCCAGGGTAGAGAATATGGATATCCAATTTTCCCAGGCGGCTATTTATTCCCCATCTGATTTTTCATTTCCACATGATGCCACAGTGGCCCAGGCTTCTGAAAATGCAGAGACTACGATCGTGGCAGATGTTGATTTGGATCTTCTTACCAAACAGAGAAAGGCTGGAAGTGTAAGGAATCTGGAGCAAAGAAGATTAGACCTATATTCCATTCATTGGAAGAAAAAGAAATAGAATATGCAAAATTACCTTTCGGGACTGACCGAGGAAATAAAAACAAGAGCCAAAGATATTCGCTTGATAATTACGGATGTGGATGGTGTACTTACAGATGGTGGGATTATCTACGATGATAATCGCCTGGAATCAAAAAAATTCAATGTCAAGGACGGGTTGATTGTAAGCCACCTGAGGAAAAATGGTATCATGGTCGGTGCTATCACAGGGCGCAAGTCCAAAGTGGTAGAAGACCGTTGTGAAGAACTGAACTTTGACTTCCATTATCATGGGATCAAAGATAAGGGCAGAAAGCTTAATGAGATCCTGGAAACCCTGGAGCTTGATTTGTCAAATGTTGCCTATCTTGGAGATGATTTGATAGATCTTCCGATACTCACCCAGGTTGGATTGTCAGTTTGTCCTGCAGATGCATTGCCATATATCAAAGACAGGGTTCATTTGGTGTCCTCATTGGAAGGGGGGCGGGGTGTGTTCAGGGAGGTAGGTGATATGGTGTTGATATCCAAAGGATTGTTGGAAGAAATAATTGAGAAATTAGCGAATCAAAATAATGAATAGATTTACCCAAACTATGAAAATCACGGAAGATGTGGTTTTAGGAGAAAACAAGCCGGTTCTTTTTGCTGGGCCATGTGCTGTCGAAAGCTTTGATATCTGTATAGAAATCGGCTCAACGGTAAAAGAACTTGCTGAAAAATTCGGCTTTTCATATGTTTTCAAAGCATCATTCGACAAGGCAAATAGAACCTCATCTGGTTCATTCAGGAGTATAGGGATGGATAAATCGCTGGAAGTTTTGCAGCGGGTTGGAAAACAGCTGAATGTACCCTTGGTCACAGATATCCATGAAAGCTACCAGGCGGCAGATGTGGCGGAAGTCGTGGATGTATTGCAGATACCAGCATTTTTATGCCGTCAGACAGATCTGCTTTTGGCAGCTGGAAATACCGGAAAAGCCGTCAAAATCAAAAGAGGCCAGTTTATGGCACCGGAAGATATGCAATATGCAGTGACGAAAGTGAGGTCGACCGGCAATGATCATGTATGCCTGACGGAAAGGGGATTCTCTTTAGGGTATCACAATTTGGTAGTGGATATGCGAGGACTTCCTATTATGCGGCAATTTGCCCCTGTGGTATTCGACATCACGCATAGCGTCCAGCAGCCTGGAGGACAGGGCGGAACAAGTGGTGGGCAAAGGGAGTTTGCACCATTCTTGGCAAGGGCAGCCGCAGCTACCGGAGTCGATGGGTTTTTTATAGAGACACATCCTGAGCCTGCAAAGGCACTAAGTGACGGGCCAAATCTAATCCCATTGGACAAAATGGAAGCTTTCTTGGGGATGTTGAAAGAATCATGGGAACTTGGGAGAAAGTACCAAGATTTCTCAGTGAAATAAATATCCGACTATGATTGTCCGCTTTCTTGCCAGTAGACCATGGAACTAATGTGTCCATGTTATTTCCAGGGGCAGTTGGCTGTCAACACTTGTGCCCGTGATGTAGTTGAGAATTCCCTGCATGATTTCCCTGCATAATTTATACTACTGGTGTCATTGCGGATAATCATTTATCAATGTCGTTTAGATAAGACCTGCCAGGTTTTCTATTAAATAAGAACAGGTCTCTTATTTGGCAGGGAAGACCAATAAAAGATTTAAACATGGCAGGTCTGGTTTCTTAACTAAACGACATTGAATCATGTATTCATGTTTTAGATTCAAACATATGAGAAAAAATCGATTCACATTCTTTTTATTGATCCTGTTGGGATTTCAAACAGGTGGCTTAAAGGCACAAAACAGCCAAGTGGAAATCTCCAACTTGATCAGGAGCTTGATAGAAAAGGATAGTCCTGAAAGCGACCAGAGGGTAGCTGGGCAGCATTTATTCAGTGCTGTTGTGATCAAAGAGTTCTATAGTGACAGGCTTTTTATGCCTACATGGTCAGAGGGTGGGGTATTGCCGGAGATAGCATATGAGATGCGCTATGAGATTCAGCAGGTTCAGTTTGACGGATTGAACCCAATGGATTACCACTTGTCAGCGGTCAATGCGCTTTTTGATAAGTATGAAAAGTCGAAAAAGGCAATTGAAACTTTTGAACTGTTTGATTATGCAGCATTAGATGTCCTGTTAAGTGACGCTTATATGATCATTTCGACCCATTTATATCTTGGAAAAGTCAATCCTGGGAACTTGAAATCCCAATGGAATATCCATCGTTCAGCACCTGAGATCAATATAGGGGAAAGATTGGTACATGCGATTGAGAATCAGAGCATCCGAAAAAGTTTTGAATCACTTTACCCTACCTTTACCATCTATAAGAAAATGAGGGATGGGCTTAGGTTTATGTACGACCACGAAAAAAAGTTCAATGCAAAATATATCGGTAGTTGGAAAAAATTGAAGATTGACAAATCGATCAAGTTGGGAGATTCAAATAACCAAATCAATGAAATAAAATCAAGGTTGGTTTTTTGGGGCTTCTTGGACCCAAATTCTCTGAGTGAAGACAAGGTCTATGACAGTATCATGGAGCCTGGAATCAAAAAACTGCAAAAAAGACATGGTTTGGAACCAGATGGAATCATCGGTCAAGGGACGGTATTTGCACTCAATCAGTCCCCGAGTGATTTGATCGCAACTGCCAAAGTAAATATGGAGAGGTTGAGGTGGTTGCCTTCAGATCTCAAAGAACAAGAGTTGATATTGGTAAATACAGCCAATTTCCAACTTGATTTTATTTCCAAAAGAGACACCTTGTTGAGTTCAAAAGTGATCGTGGGAAAAAGCTATCATGCAACCCCCCAATTCAATGCCGACATGTCATATATTGTTTTCAGCCCTAATTGGACAGTGCCTGTATCCATCACCAGAAGTGAGATTATTCCTGCCATTAAAAAGAACCCAAATTATTTGGCAAGTAAAAACATGTCAGTGATAAACAATTCGGGAGAACAGGTAGATCCTGGCTCGATAGATTGGCAGAAGGTGAATCCAAGAAAATTTCCCTATACAATCAGGCAAGGTCCCGGTGCGCAAAATTCATTGGGTTTGGTGAAGTTTATGTTTCCAAATAGATATAGTGTGTATATCCATGATACTCCTAGCAGAAGTCTCTTTGCAAGGGAGGATAGGGCCTTGAGCCATGGGTGTATCAGATTGGAAAATCCGGCTGAGCTGGCAAAGCTTTTGCTATCTTTCGATGCCCAATGGACAGAGGGGAAGATAGCTGAGTCAATGCGGTTGAAAAAAGAGAAAGTAGTAAACCTCGATAGGAAAATCCCGGTTGTTATATTCTATTTGACGTATTGGACAGATTCAGTCGGAAACGAGTTTTATAGACAGGATATATATAATAGGGATAATGAAATACTCAAAGCCTTGGGAGAAGAAAGAAAAAGTTGATCAAACCTGGGTATCGGTTGGTATCGACAGCTAGTCAGAGTCTTTGATGAAATCAGAAAATATAGTCTGCCTGTTTCTGACTCAGTAGTCAAGTCCATGGAACTGTTTTTGGTTGAATGGATGTTAGATTGCGAACTCAGGTAATTTACGGTTGTTATCAAATAGACAGTCCGTTCTTGCCGGAGTTGTTTATTGAATTGTAATTCAATGTATTAACATTTTTGTTTAATAAATATGTGATTTTATTAAACAAAATTTGAAAACTTTAGGTTTAACCAATAATGAAAGTAGCAGTATACCGAAAAGAACATTTCAATTGTGCACACAGGTTGCATAACCCAAATTGGTCCGAAGAAAAAAACGAAGAGATTTTTGGCAAGTGTAACAATAAGAATTATCATGGGCACAATTATGAACTTGTCGTACAATTGGTAGGTCCAATAGATCCTGAGACAGGATATGTATATGACATGAAAATCCTTTCGGATCTGATTAAAAAGCATGTATTAAATAAATTTGATCATAAAAACTTAAACTTGGACACTGATGAATTTAAAAACCTTAACCCAACTGCGGAAAACATTGCTGTGGTTATTTGGAATATTCTAAGAGCTGAAATAGACAAGAAACACGAATTAATTATTCGACTATATGAAACAGAAAGAAACTTTGTTGAATACGATGGGAATTAATATCAGTCGGGATATTGATGAAATCGGTGATGAACATGTAGGTACATCATTCGAGACACCTTTGAGAGAGGATGCGTTTGAAATGGATGATGCCCTCAAGATTGAACTTATAGAAAAGCATTTTAGGGAAATCATGCATATCATGGGGCTTGATTTGACTGATGATAGCTTGAAGGGAACACCTAGGCGGGTAGCCAAAATGTATATACAGGAAATTTTCAGTGGCCTAGATCCGAAAAATAAGCCTGATGCCAAGCTTTTTGAGAATAAATACAAGTATAATGAGATGTTGGTGGAAAAAGATATCACTTTTTTTTCCAATTGTGAGCATCATTTTGTCCCGATCTATGGCAAAGCCCATGTGGCCTATATCTCCAATGGTACAGTAATAGGTTTGTCAAAAATCAATAGGATTGTGCAATATTTTGCAAAAAGACCACAAGTTCAGGAGAGGTTGACGATGCAGATCGGAAATGAATTGAAAGAGATACTTGGGACCAATGATGTGGCAGTAGTGATAGATGCGCATCATATGTGTGTGTCCTCAAGGGGGGTTAAAGATGTCAACAGTTCTACTGTTACTTCATTCTATAGTGGGAAATTTGAAAAGGAGGAAAATTCCAGAAGCGAATTTATGAAATATATTTCATTGTAACTGATTACAGACTAAGCCAACTGAAAGCCAAAACACCCGTTTTGGCTTTTTTTTTGAACAATTTGATCCAAAATTGATTAATTATTTTACGGTAGATATGGACATCGTAGGCATTGAAGGGAGTTCAGGGATTGGGGAAGTATTGGTGAGGAACCTTGAGCAGAAGGGAGGGTGTTTTCTAGGTCTGCCAAAGGAGAAAGGCAGCTTGATGTGACTTCTGGTTTTACATCTTGACGGTGGCATGTCTTCTGTCAAGAATATTTAATGATTGTATCAAACAATCCATTTAAAAATAGAGTGCCAAAATAGGGTATGTTCCCTGTGTAACATAATTAGGATTATGAAGACTCCACCGGAATCATTTTTGATTTTCAAGGAAGAATTAAGAAAAGCCAAGCTTGAAAAAGAAAGGCTACAAAAAGAGTACGAACAAAAGTTTTCTGAAATGAATGTCGAGTTGGAAAGGTTGAAAGAACAAATTTCCGCCCAACAAGAACTCATGAAAACTACTTTGGAATATGCCATCCGATTGGAAGAGAATTTGGATAGCTTCAAAGGAGAAGTGAAAAATGCCCCTACCATGAAAAAAAAGTCATTTCACTGAACTGCCAAACTAACTACAAATAAAATGAACACGATTGCCAATATCATTGAACCACATAATTTTGAATTGATTTTTGAGGAAAGAGACGCAAAAGTTTTGGTCAATACAGAGAAAGGGATCATAATATGTGAACTGCTCTCCGATTATGTGCCTATTGGACACTTCAAATCTATATTTTTCAAGATATCCGTAATTATCAAAAACGGAGATTTTTCCAAGTTTATTTTTGATAAACGAGCACTTAGGGCATTTCACCAGCCCAGTATGGAGTGGTATTTTTTACATTGGAAGAGTGAAATGCTACAATATGGGATTGTAAAACATAGAAAAATATTACCTCGGGAAAAGTGGTTTGAAAAGATGGTGATGATTGCCAAAGAGCAGATTATGAGGGACAACCCAAGTAATATTATCGATAAATTGGATATCAAATACTGTAATTCAGTTGAAGAGGCGATTATGATTTAATTTAGTATGATTATCCGCTACTTTGCCAGTGAATAAATAGCAAAGGCATAATGTTGCAGATAATGGTCAATTACGCCAAGGCGCACGAGTGTCAACGGTTAGCACTTGTCCACCGCGGCATAGTCAACAGACTGGATAGAACCTTTGTTGAGCATGGTCTATAGGGCTAGTGTAAAAGAAGCACCTATCCACCTAATTTAGATAGCCCAAATATTCTTCCGAAAATTTTACCTTTTAATTTCTTCAATTGTTATGGGCTGATTACCTTTGCGCATGGCAGAACAGATTTTGATCCTAGATTTTGGTTCTCAGTACACCCAACTCATCGCCCGAAGAGTAAGAGAACTCAACGTATATTGTGAAATTCATCCCTACAATAAGATTCCAGAAATCACAAATGACATCAAAGGTGTTATTTTGTCGGGTAGCCCTTGCTCAGTAAGAGATCAAGGTTCCCCGGACTTGGACTTGGATAGTTTGAGAGGTAAGCTTCCCCTTCTTGGAGTTTGCTATGGATCCCAGCTCCTTGCACACAAATATGGGGGAGAAGTACTTCCTTCCGAAATCAGGGAGTATGGACGTGCTAACCTAAGCCACCTAGATACGCATTATGATTTGCTCAAGGAGATGAGTCATGGCTCAACAGTGTGGATGTCCCATGGTGATACAATCAAAGAATTGCCTGAAGGGTTTGAAGTGATCGCAAGTACTTCTTCCGTAAGGGTTGCAGCATTCAAGATTCAAAATGAAGAAACCTATGGTATCCAATTCCATCCAGAAGTGACCCATTCATCAGAAGGGAAAAATCTTTTGAGGAATTTTGTGGTTCAGATTTGTGGATGTTCCCAAGACTGGACTTCTGATGTTTTTATAGATGCAACAGTTGAAGAGCTTAGAAGTAAGATTGGGGATGATAAGGTAGTCATGGGACTATCAGGTGGAGTAGATTCTTCTGTAGCGGCTACATTGATCCATCGGGCTATTGGTGCCAATCTATATTGCGTATTTGTTGACAATGGACTTTTGAGAAAAAATGAATTCGAAGAAGTGCTTCACTCTTACAAAGACATGGGGCTAAACGTGATTGGTGTGGATGCAAAGCAGCGTTTTTATGATGCTTTGGCAGGTGTATCTGATCCCGAGTTGAAAAGGAAGGCAATTGGAAATGCTTTTATAGAAGTATTTGACTTGGAAGCAAACAAAATTGATGGTGTGAAATGGCTAGGTCAAGGGACAATTTACCCTGATGTGATAGAGTCGATCTCTGTCAAAGGACCTTCCGCTACCATCAAATCCCACCACAACGTGGGTGGACTTCCTGATTTCATGAAATTGTCTGTGGTAGAACCATTGAATACACTTTTCAAAGACGAAGTGAGAGAAGTGGGTAGAGCATTGGAAATCCCGGAAACCATAGTAGGAAGGCATCCATTCCCAGGGCCTGGACTTGCGATCAGGATTTTGGGAGACATTACAGCCGAAAAAGTAAAGACCCTTCAAGAAGTTGATTCTATATTTATTCAGGGTCTCAAAGACCACGGACTCTACGATCAGGTTTGGCAAGCAGGAGCTATCCTTTTGCCAATCCAATCAGTAGGAGTGATGGGAGATGAAAGGACTTATGAAAGAGTCGTAGCGCTCAGAGCCGTAGGTTCAGTAGATGGCATGACAGCTGACTGGATCCATTTGCCTTATGAATTCTTGGGGAAAATGTCGAATGAAATCATCAACAGGGTGAAAGGAGTGAATAGAGTCGTATATGATATCTCATCCAAACCACCTGCTACGATCGAGTGGGAATAGGGGTTGGTCAAAACCCTACTTGGACTACTAAGTTGTAAATACTAACTTTCAGTAAGCCCCACCCTATGTTGTTTCCTTTTTTTTATGAAAATTGTGGAAAACTAGGGTGGGGCTTTTGTATTTGTGCCTGGTTTGGTGGAGACAAGTTCTTTTGAAATAATAGGTTTATTTTTCGTAAATATTTTTCTGGGGATTACTTTTCTAATATAGACCACCATGATGTTATCGTCAACAACATCAACTGCCCTATAATCACCTATCCTGATTCGCCAGTTATCGGATACCTCACCAAGTTTTTTTTGCACTAAACACACTGTTCATGTTTAAGCCCCTGAGGGTTTCTATATTAAAAACGATTTCCCAGAATGCAGATGCATTGGCTTTTTTCTTTTCTTTGATACTAAAATGGGTTAATTTCGTGACCCTGAATAATGGGAATGAAATTTGCCCATTCAACCTGAAAATTTGAATTATGAAAAGTATTTGTCTTTTGATGCTGTTTGTATCATTATTTTTTGTGGAGACCTATGCCCAAGATCAGCTTGCTGCATATAATAGAGCGAAAACACTGATCGGATATGGGAATTATAAGGAAGCAATGGGTCTGTTGCGTCCGTATTTTGACGAAAAGCAATATGGTGAACTATCCAAATACGCAACTTATCATTTTGCACAAGCAGCATACTCAAATAAACAACTGGCCCTGGCAAAGGCTACTTTACAGCCATTATTGACAGAGAGGTCTTGGAGAAAAATCGACGATGCAAGATACCTGATGGCACTTATCCATTTTGGAGAAGAAAAAAATTCAGAGGCTTTGATGGAAATTCTTCCGATCAAGGATGCTGATGTAAAAGTAGAGGCTGAAAATGCCACTTACAATTACCTCAAAGATGCATCCGTAAGTTATTTGGTTGCGAATTTAAGGAAATACGAAAGCAACAATGGTTTTGTCTTGGCTTTGAAAAACCAACTTGAAAAGCAAACGGTGATGTCTACAAATGATCGGAATATATACAACCAGATCAAGGATGTAAACCTCAAGGAGAGTAAAGAGACAATAGCAAAAACAAAAAGGACTCCAAAGGATGATGTTTTGGATATCGCAATTCTTTTGCCTTTTAACCACTCTGGTGGTAAAGGGGTAAAGAATTTGTCCGAGGGGAATTTTATTTTTGAGCTATACCAAGGAATCAACTTTTCGATCAATGAAGCCAAAAGAAATGGGGTGAAGATCAATGTGAGGACATTTGACACAGAAAGAAACCCGACTAAGATAAACAGCATATTTGCCGATCCTTTTTTTGAGAGTGTTGATGTGATTGTTGGTCCACTTTATCCTGAAGAGACTGATGTGGTCGCTAGGTTTGCTGAGAAACACCAAATCCCATTTGTCAATCCACTTTCCAATGTGGATGAAAAATTGGAAATGTATGAATTCGCCTACTTATTTAGACCTTCTGTGACATCTATTTCCCATGGGGTTTTTGAGTATTCAAGAAAATATATAGAAGGCAAAAGGATAGCTGTCGCCTATTCCAACTCAACCCGTGACCAGCAATTGGCGAAAAGAATTGAGGAAGATGCTTCCAGATTCGGCTATCAAATTGTGAAAAACAAGGAAGTTAATGATAGAAGTATACGGGATTTTTTAGACGATATTAACATCAGAAGTGGAAATCGAAATGCCCAAGCAGATATTGTCATCATCCTCAGCGATGATCCGAATGTCGCTTCCCCAACTTTTGGGCTAATGGAATCTATATCTGGAAATACGCCTGTGATAGTGATGGATACCTGGCTGTATTTCAATTTTGCAAATTTCGAAATGCTTCAAAACCAAAATTTCTACTTTATTTCAAATAATACCATCCGTTTTGGAAGTTCTGAATTGGATCATTTTAGGGATGATTTCTTTTCTGTAAACCAAACATTTCCTTCCGTAAATGCCCATTTGGGATATGAATTGATGAATTGGTTGGCATCTACCATCAACAGCTCAAAGGGGTTTGATCTCAGGAAAAACTTGGATGATTCAGGCAGGGTTGAAGGAAAGATTTCCTATGGGTTGGATTTTAGAAACAGTAGGAACAATACATATGTACCAATCCTCAAATTGGAGGAAGGTATGCTTGAAGAAAAATAAAACAAATTTCAATGCAAATCAGTAAAAGCAAAGCCTTGTTTGAGAAGGCACAAAATTATATTCCTGGTGGTGTTAATTCTCCGGTGAGGGCATTTAGGGCTGTAGGTGGAGAGCCGATTTTTATAGAGAAGGCGTCTGGTGCGCATATTACGGATGTGGATGGCAACAGCTACATAGAACTGATCAATAGTTGGGGGCCAATGATCTTGGGGCATAATCACCCTATGATCAAGGACGCCATTATCAAAGCTATGGAAAACGGAACTTCCTTTGGAGCTCCAACTTCCAGAGAGGTTGAAATTGCACAATTGATCACAAAGATGGTTCCTTCTATCGAAAAAGTCAGAATGGTGAATTCTGGGACAGAGGCGACCATGTCTGCAATCAGGGTGGCACGGGGATATACCGGAAAGGATAAGTTTATCAAAATGGAAGGACATTATCATGGTCATGGTGATTCTTTCTTGATATCAGCAGGATCTGGTGCGATTACCATGGGAGCTCCTGATTCTCCAGGTGTGACCAAAGGTACAGCAAAAGACACATTGCTTGCGCCATATAACGATCTTGAAGCAATTGAAAAATTGGTGCAAGCCAATAAAAATGAAGTTGCGGCGCTAATACTTGAGCCAGTTCCTGGAAATATGGGTCTGGTTTTACCGAAGGCTGGATATTTGGAAGGCTTGAGGAAAATCTGTGATAGGGAAGGGATAGTATTGATCTTCGATGAGGTAATGACTGGTTTTAGATTGGCAAAAGGAGGAGCACAGGAAGTCTTTGGTGTGACCCCCGATATGACTACACTTGGTAAAATCATCGGTGGAGGAATGCCAGTGGGAGCGTATGGTGGCAAGAAAGAAATCATGGAGTTTGTGTCACCTGCAGGGCCAGTGTATCAAGCAGGTACCTTGTCAGGAAACCCAATAGCCATGGCTGCTGGATTAACAATGCTACAGTATCTCGATTCCCATCCTGAGGTTTATACAGAATTGAACGGAATTGGCGATAAAATTGTCGCTGGTTTGAAAAAGTCGCTTGAGCGCCTGGGGTTGAATTATACGATCAACCATCTTGGCAGTATGTACAGTTTGTTCTTCACAGATAAGGAAGTTTTTGACTTCGAATCAGCAAAGCTATCAGATACAGTGCTTTTTGGAAAATACTTCCAATCAATGCTTCATAAAGGAGTCTATTTGGCACCCTCACAATTTGAGAGCCTGTTTTTGTCAACTGCTTTGACAGATGAATTGATTTCTCAAATTATAACTGCAAATGAGGAATCTTTGAAAGAGATAATGGGTAAGTAGCACCTGGAAAAGACACAAGATACAAGACTTAAGACACAAGACTTGCTTTCCCCATTAATCCTATTAATCATTAAATCAATTACACAGTAGAACAATTCAACAAATAACTTAATCAACCATTTCCCCAATTAATCTTAAAATTTGAATCTATAAAATAATTGAATCATGCAAGTAAGAGTATATGGTATCAAAAACTGTAATACAATGATGAAAACCTTTGATTTTTTGGAATCGGAAGGGATTGAATATGAATTTGTAGATTACAAAAAACATGCTCCGGATGGAGCACTTCTGGTCAGGTTTGCAGATAAAGTAGGGTATGAGGCTTTGATCAACAAGAGGGGGACTACCTACCGAAAACTGGAAGATGAAGATAAAAAGAAGCTTGAATCTGAGAAATCCGGCATGGTAGTTTTAGCGGAAAAGAGCTCGATGATCAAAAGACCTATTATAGAATTTCCTGATGGGGAAATTGTGTTGGGATTTGAGCCTGAGGAGATCAAAGGGAAGTTGTGATTTCAGACAAAGTATAAGTACTGTATTGAATATAGCAGATGTAAGAGAACAAAGCACGCATTTTCTGTGTGCTTTGTTGTTTGTCAATATTCTTTTTGTCTTAGGAGATTGGTGTTACATGACTGATTGGTAGAAAAAGCTATGATAAAGCTGTTTTTAATAGGTTAAACAGGGAAATCAATAATATCCAAAAACCCATAGAAGTTTTAAACTTAATCATCTTGGTTTGTTTTCCCTATAGCCAAAAGTTGCTTTGGTTTGTGTCCTCACAGACCAAAAAGTCTGCCCTAGAAAGATTCCTCATTTTGAAATTCCCAACAGTTATTTTCCTGATGGGCTCAGTAATAATCATAAATCTTTCGGGTTAAAACAGCATAGTCCCATTGAGGAGAATTTTCCCTTTCTTCATTCAATTTGCCTGTAGCATCATAAAAATACTGGAAAGCATCACCACCTCCATGTAAATTTGTTTCTTTAGCTTCTAGCTGACCTTCGCTATTGTATCTGTATTGGTATTCCAAATAGACGGTCTCTCCAATTATATGGTTTTTTCTTATTGTGAGATTACCTTCATTTGTATATTCAAATCGTTCGTTGTCAGAAAACTCTGTTTTGAGAAGGAAGCCTTCTGTGTCAAAGAAATTTCTTAATCTAAATTGGTTTGAAGGATTGTCAGGACTCTCAAGATGGACATTCTCAATCGTGCCGTTGACCTCAAATGTGCTTTTGAGATTTCCTGTCCATGAAAAATCCCCGTCAAGATATTCAAATGATTTTTTGGTTTCGAGCCTTCCAAGAAGGTCATAAAAGAAGATACTTGCTCCTAATGTGTCATTTTCGTGATTTAAATTGACGGTTAGAATTTTATTCCCAGCTGCATCATAATACTGATTTTGTACATTTCGAAAGCTATCCTCATTTCCTGCAAATGTATGAATTCTAGCCAAATTCCCACTTGGAGTCAACAAAGATCCATTCAAAATATCTTTAAGCTCTTGCTGCTCAGTAGTGTTAATTGAGCTTGGACTCTCTTCGTTTTAGCATCCCAAGAGTGTTGTAAGTAAAATAAAATAAATTGAGATTTTATAGGAGGTTTTCATAATTAATTTTATTTTCAAGGAATTTAGTTAATGTTTTTGTTAAAAAAAATAAAATTATGAGAAAAAGTGTTGTTTTATTATTTTTGTTGGTAGCAAATTCAGTTTTTTCACAAGTCAAAACTAAAAAAGTCTCAATTGAACAAATTCCAATTAGTAGAAAAACCAGTCTTAGTAAGCTAATGGTTGTTGAAATCCCTAGTAAAGAATTTAAAATTCGAAACTTAGAAACAAATTTAGTTGGAAAAGAATTAGGGAAAGATGAATTGGCGTTTGGGATTTTTACAGATTTTTATCTTGATTTAAGTCAAATAAAGGGATTGTGTAAAAATGGATTTTGCTATAAAGAAGTAGAGGTCTTATCAGAGGGGTCAAATACACTAGGATTTGTTTTCAAAAGCCTTCATTTGTCAGAAAATTCGGAATTATTTATTATTAATGATGATGAATCTTACATACAAGGGCCATACACTAAGAGTACAGTAAATATACCGGATAATTTCATTTCTGGCCTTATGCCTGGAGAAAAGCTACGAATTCTATTAAAAGAACCATATATAGAACAAAATAAGAGTAAAGTTGTGATTTCTCAAGTTTCACATGGTATTTTAGATTTTTTTGCAATAGAAAATTATAAATTTTCACAATCTAACTGTATTGGGTTTGGTTGCTCTGCTATTTGTAATGAAAATATTATATGTCATCAAAATCACACAGTTGAATCACTTGGAGTGGCTTTAATGTTGAGGAAATCAGAAAATACATATTTCGCCCATGGTACGGGAACTCTAATTAATAATGGTAAACAAGATTTTGACCCCATACTTTTAACTGCAATTCATGTTTCCTCGACAATTTTATTGGAGGAGATGCAGTTCATGTTTCATTATAGAAGCCCTCAATGCTCCCCAACCTTAAATTCCTCTACAAATATAACTATTCAAGGTGCTGAGAATTTAACATTTGTTGCAGAAACCGATTTAAAGCTAATTAAATTAGATGTAAACCCCTATTATAGTCCAGTTTTTGCAAATAATCCAGTTTCCTATTTAGGATGGAGTATTGTTGATCAAAACATTCCTTATGTTACAGGGATTCATCATTCTTTAGGTGATGTCCAAAAATTTATGGAAGGCAGTTCTCCATCTCCCACAACAATTAACAACAATTATTTTTGGGAAACTCAATTGACAAATGGGCTTTTGGAAATTATAGCTTCAGGAAGTCCAATTTTTGATCAAAATAAAAGAATAATTGGAGCTAATCACGGAAGAAGAAGCGGTTTGAATTATGAATGTGATAATCCTGATAGTCCTTCTCTTTTGTATGGAAGACTAAGTAGGTCTTGGTATAAGTTTTCTGAATTTTTAGATCCTGAAAACGAGGGTATTGTAGCAATGAATACTATAACAAATCAGGCTGAGCCAAAAATATTTAGTGAAATATCCGGATCCGATCAATTATGTAGTGCTAATAGTTACACGGTCTTAAATAGTCCATTAGATGCCACGATAACTTGGACCGCAACTCCTTCAAACTTATTTTCCACTAGTACAGGAACTGGAAAGATAGCCAATTTAAGCCCTGCCACAGCTTCCTCTTCAGGAACGGGGACTTTGACTTTTACCTTTACTCAAAATGGGGAATCGTGGTACGTTTCTAAAAATATAACTGTAGGTTCTCCAAAAATAAATATGGGAACCTATTCCTATAATAATAACACCCAACCCACCCAGCCCTATATTTCGATTATTAACAACGTGGTATGTGATTTGTATACACCAGTTAGTGCAGAAATACCAATTGAAGCTGGTATTTCTAACTTTCATAATCTTCAGATTCTTCATGTTTCGGACCCTAGTCTTACTTATAATGTAACTTTCAGTGATGATTTGGCGACAATTTATTTTGATTTCTGGGACTATGGTCAAGAAATAATATTTAGGCTGACAACTCAGAATGATTGTGGAAGCGATTTCAAAGATTTTGCATTTAGGTCAGAACAATGCTATGGATATCTCAGTGATTACAAGGTATACCCAAACCCTGCTTCCGATGTACTCAATATTGAAATCAATCAGTCTGAAAGTCCGGAAAGTAAATATTCCAAAAACGGGAAGATAGAGCTAAAATTGTTCGATGCATCTGGTAATGAAGTCCATTCTGTGATAACTTCCGAAAAGAAAACCATTATTGATGTTCGGAAATTTAAATATGGATTTTATTATCTTCATTTAATTCATCAAGAAGGCATTATTCGAAAACAAATCAGAATAGAAAAATAAATGAATTGTTGCAAAGCACCATATAATCAAAATTTTTAGAAAAGGGGGGATAAAGCTTAGCTTTATCCCCCCTTTTCTAAAAATTGACCAAATATGCTGGCAAATTGCTTAGAATATCTTCTGTCATTTTTTTTAGATCATATTCATGTTTCCATCCCCAATCTTCCCTTGCTCTCGTATCGTCAATGCTGTCTGGCCAGCTGTCGGCAATGGCTTGTCTGAAATCAGGTTCATAAGAGATCCTGAAATCAGGGTGATGGATTTTGATGCTTTCATAAATCTCTTTTGGGGAAAAACTTATGGCGGACAAGTTATAGCTTGATCTGATTTTGACTTGCTCTTTGGGGGCGTGCATCAAGTCCAGGGTAGCTTTGATCGCATCAGGCATGTACATCATTGGCAGATAGCTGTCTTCCCGCAGGAATGATACAAAGTCATCACCCGCTAATGCTTTGTGGTAGATATCTACTGCGTAGTCAGTAGTGCCTCCTCCAGGTAGAGACTTATAGCCTATCAATCCAGGATATCTCAGGCTCCTTACGTCTACCCCGAATTTTTGGAAATAATATTCACACCATCTTTCTCCTGCTTGCTTAGAGATGCCATAAACAGTGTTCGGTTCTTTGACACAGTATTGGGGTGTGTTGGCTTTTGGAGTGTTTGGTCCGAATACAGCTATAGAAGATGGCCAGTATATTTTATCAAGCTTTTCTTCTTTTGCCAATTCAAGAATAAAAAGTAAACTGTCCATATTCAGTCCCCATGCGAAAAGCGGGTTCTTTTCCCCCGTGGCAGATAATACGGCAGCAAGGTGATAAATCTGTTTGACATTCTCTCTTTTGACCAATTGCCTTGTAGCGTCATGATCCATGATGTCAAGGACAGCAGTTTTGCAATAGTCAAATTTTTCCAATGCCTTCGGATTGATATCCGTGGCAATGATATTTTCTCCCCCGTACTGGGAAGCGAGTGCATGTGTTAATTCAGAACCGAGTTGTCCAGCGGCTCCAATGATAAGAATTCTCTCCATTTTTAAACTTTCAATCTCTTTGGTTTTTTAGACCCTGATGGTTTTGATATATTTGGGTATTGATAGTGACAAAAATAATGAATTCATTTTAGGATTCTTATTTTATTCCTTTCGATATCTCATACATTTCATATTTAAAACAAAATAATATGTTTGATTCCCTTAAACCCAAGTTGGAAAAAGAGTTAAAAGAAATAGTAGAAGCGGGATTGTTCAAGAAGGAGAGGATTATTACATCCCCCCAATCTGCAGAGATCACAATTCATGGAGGGCAGAAAGTTTTGAATTTCTGCGCCAACAATTATTTGGGACTATCCTCTCACCCTCGGGTAATAGAGGCTGCCAAGGCAGCAATCGATACACATGGCTTCGGGCTGTCTTCTGTTCGCTTTATCTGCGGAACCCAAGACATCCACAAAGAGTTGGAAGAGAAGATATCCAAGTTTTTGGGTACAGAAGATACCATTTTATATGCAGCAGCCTTCGATGCCAATGGTGGTGTTTTTGAGCCCATTTTAGGTCCGGAAGATGCGATTATTTCTGATGCATTGAATCATGCTTCCATTATTGATGGAGTGAGACTTTGCAAAGCGATGCGTTTCAGGTATCAGCACAATGACATGCAGGATTTGGAAAAGCAATTGCAAGATGCCGATGCCAAAGGTGCCAAAAGCAAGATCATTGTAACAGATGGCGTGTTCTCTATGGATGGTACCATCGCCCAACTGGACAAGATTGTGGAGCTGGCAGAGAAATACAATGCGCTTGTGATGTCAGATGAATGCCACTCAACAGGATTTATGGGCAAAACCGGGAGGGGAGTACATGAGCTGAAAGGTGTGATGGGCAAGATGGATATCATTACAGGGACTTTGGGAAAGGCACTGGGAGGAGCATCTGGAGGCTTTACTTCAGGCAAAAAGGAAATCATTGAGATTCTTAGACAAAGATCACGACCATATTTGTTCTCAAATACACTTGCCCCGTCTATTACAGGAGCTTCGATTGCGGTATTTGATTTGCTCTCTGAGACGACTGAGTTGCGGGACAAGCTGGAAGAAAACACCAAATACTTCAGGGAGAAAATGACCGCAGCTGGTTTTGATATCAAGCCGGGTGAGCATCCTATCGTACCTATTATGCTTTACGAGGCAGTGTTGTCACAAAAAATGGCTGAAAAACTATTGGAAAAAGGAATTTACGTCATTGGTTTCTACTATCCGGTTGTACCAAAAGGACAAGCAAGAATCCGTGTTCAGATATCAGCAGGGCATGATAGGGAGCATCTTGATACAGCAATCAATGCCTTCATTGAAGTAGGGAAAGAGCTTGGAGTCATTAAATAGACGCTAGACGTAAGATATTAGATATGAGATAGAGTATCATGCCCTGGCAGGGCATTAGATTTTAACATAGGGTTTCTAACCCTATGTTAAGGTTAGAGAGTGGTTGATTTTGCCCTGAAAGGGCAATTGAAAGAGTTTTGGAAATGTTTAAATCAATTGAAAAATGTGTCAAACAATTCCAGTGTGTGCTAAAGAGTGTAAAACCATTGATTAATCCCTTTATGCAATTCGGGGTGTATTATAAGGTTAAGCCATCACGGTTCATTCAACCCTTTTAGGCTAAAATTTCTTCAATAAAATGATAGGTATGTCTAAAAATATCGATGAATTCTTAAAACAGAAAGGTCAAGAGATTTATTTCCCTTGACCTTTCTGTTTATACTTTTGGCTAAATGATTGGATTAAAAAAAAAAATGAGGATTAAACCGCATGGGAAAACCCAATGATATCAAGATGTGGAAGCTGACCGACTACCTCTGTACCTGTTTCTTTCGTAGATAGTCACTGGTTCGAATTTTTCATCAATATCCACTCCTGTGAGATAATCATTGATAAACTCTCTGACTTCTTGAAATGAGAGGTTATGCAGGATTTTTCCGTTTTTGGCCAATGATATTTGTCCAGTTTCTTCAGACACAATCAAGATCAAGGTATCCGTAGCTTCTGACATGCCAATAGCTGCCCGGTGTCTTAGGCCGAACTGCGCAGGGACATCACGCTCAGTGACAGGCAAGATGCATCTTGCAGCCTTTACCTTCCCATTGTAGATGATTACAGCACCATCATGCAGCGGGCTGTATTTGTTGAATATTGAAATAAGCAATCTTTTGGAAATAACTGCATCGATGATGTCACCACTTTCGGCATAAAATTTCAATTCTGAACTTCTGGAAATCACCATCAAGGCTCCCATGTTTGTTCCCGAGAGTGATTTTGATGCCTCTAGGATAGGGTTTATATTGAATGCCAAGGTTTCTTTCTTTCTCCAAAACAGCAATTCTTGCCAAACATTTTCGTTGGAAAGAATGGAAGATCTGCCGATTATAAGCAGGAACTTCCGGATCTCTGGAGCAAAGATAATGATGGCAGCAATGACACCTACTCCCATAAATTGCCCCAATATGATGGAAAGTAATTCCATTCGGAAGGCGCTCACCATCAGGTATACCAAATAGATGGATAGAAAGCCCAAGAATATTTTGATGGCAACACTTCCTCTCAGAAGTTTGTAAATTTGATACAGCAATAGGCTCACTAACGTAATATCAATGATATTAACGATGGAGATTTCCAAAAATCCTATTTTGAAAAGTAAGTTCAAGGGTATAATTGTTTATATAATTTGACTGTTTCTATTGCTTCTTTAACATCATGCACACGTAAGATAGCTGCTCCATTGATCAAGGCAGCCATGTTTAAAGCCGTAGTTCCATTGAGAGCATGATCAGCTATAGTCTCCAGTTTTTTATAAATCATGGACTTTCTAGATAATCCCACTAAAACGGGTGCTTGTATTGTTTTAAAATAAGATAAATTTTTGAGAATCCAATAGTTTTGCTCCAATGTTTTTGCAAAACCAAAGCCCGGATCAATTATTACATCTTTAATGCCAGCTTCTTTACATTCGTTCATTTTTTCGGAAAAATATTTCAAGATTTCCAAAAGAATGTCTTCGTAGTCTGTCTGCTCTTGCATGGTTGTGGGTGTACCCCTCATATGCATGGCTATGTATGGGACATCAAGCTTCCCAACAGTCTCCAACATCTCTGGATCCAAAGAGCCGGCTGATATATCATTTACGAAATCAGCACCACTTTGGACGGATTTTTTTGCGACTTCAGCACGAAAAGTGTCAATGGAAACCAAAATGTCAGGGAATGAATTCTTTATCAATTCAATGGCTGGGATGACTCTGTTAAGTTCACTTTCCAATGATACCTCTTCCGCACCAGGCCTGCTGCTGTAGCCACCTATATCAAGAATATCAGCCCCTTCTTTGATCATTTTCTCAGCATGACACAGCATCTGGCCGTTATTTTCACCAACCCTACTGCCTTCATAAAATGAATCAGGGGTTAGGTTCATTATGCCCATGACCCAAGGTCTTTCCAATAAAAGTAGCTTTCCTTTACTACGAAGTGTTATTTTTGAGGGAAATAATTTATCTTCGATGCCCGAAGTAGCATGTAAAATATTGTCCATTAAACAAAATTGCTTTGAAAACGCAAACTATCAGCGAATATAATCAAGTTATCCACCTTTGTAAAGAACTTTTTAAGAAGAAAACGATTGACTATGGTACGGCATGGAGGATTTTGAGATTGCCTTCCATCACGGATCAGATTTTTATCAAGGCGCAACGGATCAGGTCGATTCAGGAAAAAGGCAACCAAAAAGTAGATGATCCTATTTCCGATGAATTTGTAGGGATTATAAATTACTGTATCATAGCATTGATACAGATTTCTTTGCAGGATGACGATCGATTGGAATTGGGTGTGGAAGAACTGGAGCCTTTGTATGAGAAGTGGGCAAGCGCTACCAGAAGTCTGCTTGAAAACAAAAACCATGATTATGGTGAAGCTTGGAGGGATATGCGGGTTTCTTCGATCACGGATATTATTTTGATGAAATTATACCGTGTCAAACAAATCGAGGATAATCAAGGTAAAACAATCGTTTCGGAAGGGATAGAAGCCAATTATCAAGATATGATCAATTATGCAGTTTTCTGTCTTATCAAATTAGGATACCATGCTTAAGAACTCAATTTTATATATCATCAGACTGATTGTTGGCGGATTGTTTATATTCTCAGGCTTGATTAAGGTCAACGACCCTGTAGGAACAGCCATCAAATTGGAGGAATATTTTGACGTTTTCTCTTATGATATAGCCCCATTTTTCGAGTATTTCAAAGCTTTTGCTTTAGAGATAGGAGTGGTGATGGTAGTTGCAGAAGTTGTACTTGGGATCATGTTGATCTTGGGGGTAAGGTTGAAGTTTACGGTTTGGGCATTGGGATTGATGATCCTGTTTTTTACCTTCCTGACATTCTATTCTGCATATTTTGATAAAGTAACAGACTGTGGCTGCTTTGGTGATGCCATCAAATTGACACCATGGGAATCTTTCTACAAAGATGTAGTGCTGTTGGTTTTGATTGCTGTATTGTTTGTATTTAGAAATCATCTCAAAAGCACAAAAAAAACTTGGGCTGTCTGGACAGTCCGCATATCCTTGCTGTTTTCCATTCTCTTGGCGGTTACTGCTATCAGGAATCTGCCCTTTATTGATTTTAGGGCTTATAAACAAGGAGTGGATATCCCTAAGGCAATGCAGCCATCAGCGCCATTGGAATACAGCTATATCATGAGCAAAGAAGGTGAGGAGTTCGTGTTCGACCAATATCCATCTGACGAAAGTTATGAGTTTGTGGATATGAAATTAAAAAACGAAGAAGCTTTGCCGAAAATCTCGGATTTTGCAGTTTGGAATGAGGAGGGTGATTTTACGGAAGAGATTTTGTCTGGTGATAAACTGCTCGTCTTGGTTACGTATTTGTCAAAAATTAATACCAGTCATTTATCGGAAATTGATGCATTGGTAAGTGGATTGGGGGATTCAAATATAGAGGTTGTATTGGTGGCAGCATCTTCAGAAGAGGAGATAAAGGGGTTCTTGTCTGAAATGGGATGGGATATGGAAAGTTATCAGGCAGATGCCACAGTGGTAAAGACAATCATGCGGTCCAATCCAGGGGTCATGTTGTTGAAGGATGGGGTAGTGTTGAAAAAATACCATTATAGAAATACTCCAAATGTAGAAACCGTAAAAAGTTTATATTAGCTGATGAGAAACCCTTTGAAAATAGTTTTGGTAGGAATGCCGGGGTCAGGAAAGTCCACTTTTGGCAGGAAACTGGCCAAAGAATTGAATTTTGCATTTATAGACCTTGATCATTTGATAGAAAATGAAGAAGGTAGGGAGATCAAGGATATTTTTACCAATGAGGGCGAGGGGGTGTTTAGGCAATTGGAAACCAAATATCTGAACATAGCCTTGGATAATGTGGAAGGATTTGTGTTGTCGACGGGTGGTGGTACCCCCTGTTTCAATGACAACATGGATTTGATCAATCAAAAAGGGGTGTCTGTCTATTTGGATGTACCTATTAATGAGATATTTAGACGTTTTTCAATGGATATGGCTGGGGATAGGCCCATGTTTGCAGGACTGTCAAGTGGTGAGATTACTTTAAAACTGAAAGATCTGTTGGCTTCGAGGGAGCAATATTACGATCAGGCAAAAATAAAGCTCAGTGGAGAAGATATCCCTACTGAGCTTTTGGTATCCGAATTGTTGACCTTTTTTAGAAATTGAATCCAACGGTGACTATTCCCTGTGTCATGTTGTTTTTGGTTTCAGTGAAAGGGCCTACATTTTGTCCACTGTTGTTGAAGATGGAATAGGAATTATACAATGTGTTGAATTGCGAATTGACCAATGCAAAATCAACATATATATTTCTAAGTTTTACGCCTACACCCCCAGTGATTTGTTGTGTAGTCCTGTCAAAGGAATCGTCGACAAGTGGGTTGCCATAGAAGCCATAGCCACCTCGGAGTCTCCAGATATTGATTCGGTATTCACCACCTACTCTGTAGTTGAAGGTTGAGCCAAGAGCATTTCGGATGTCTTCGTTTTCAAAGGAAGTGTCAAAGTCCCTTGAATTGATTCTATTTTGGCTATAATCAATATAATCTACATCTGCTGATATAAAGCCATTCTTGCCTACAAAAAAGGTGGCTCCAGCACTCAATGTCATTGGGGTGCTGAGCGTGGTTGTGTTTTCGAAAATATTACTGTCCTCTCTAACAGGCCCACCAAATTGGATAACCCCATTCTCATCAAAGAATTCACCGATAATATTAGCATCTGTTCGCTTATTTAGCCTATACCAAGTTGGGCTTTTGAAATTGAATCCCAAATTTACTGTTTCGATTGGTTTATAGATAATCCCCAAATTGATACTAGCTCCAAAACCATTAATCTGTGTGTTATCTTCTATTGAATAGTGCAAAGAAGTTATGTTGTTACCATCCAAAAATTCTTCTCCATAGATTCTGTTTTGAAAGAAGTTAACTGATGATATTCCCAATCCACCACCTACAAAAATTTTATTGTTAAAATTTGCACCGTAGGAGAAGGTAGTTTGGTTAATCCCACCTTCAGTTATTACAGTTTCTTCTGCGAATGGATTGCCTAATGCATATTCAGGGTCTCTGAAATACCCAGAAGCTGGATTACCTTGTACTAGCTCTAAATCCAAAACCAAACCGTCTGTTGCTTTAACTGGAGGCTCTCCGAAACTATTGTATTGATTTATATAGAAATCCAACAATGAATTGTCATTTCTAATATCTGAGTAATATCCAAACTGGTTGTTGAAATTGGCAATTCTATTGAAGCTAATCCCAAAGGATCCTCCCCTAAAGCTACCTGGCTGTAACTCTCCTTTTGGTTTGCTGAGTACAACTCCTAAGTTTGGAATACTGAAGTTTGGAGTTCTGTCTTCTTGGATTTGTCCCAAGAAATTCGATTCTGAATTCCATGCACCAAATGATGGGGAAATGGAAAATTCCGATCTTCGAAAGAATCCCAAGCCAGCAGGGTTTCCATGGACATTGGATATATCACCACCAAGAGAAGTTTGTGCTCCGCCTATGGCACTGATTCTTGCAGAACCTGTAGATCTAAATTGACTAAATCTAAAAGCGTCTTCAAAATAGGATGTTTGGGCATAAGATTCTGAAAGGATCAAGCCGGAAGCCAATAAGCCAAGGATTAACTTTTTGATTGAAATCATAGAAATAAGTTTGATTTAGCACTAGAGCATCAGTCACAAATTGCATGCTCAATAAGTTATATAACGGAGGAAAGTGTAAAAAGATAGTAAAAAGGCAAAAAAAAAGGGGAATTAATTTCCCCTTCCTCCTCTTGATCCGCCAGAGCTGGTGCCACCACCACCTCGACTCGCACCGCCTACGCTACCTCCCGAACTTCTGCTCGGAGCTGAATACGAAGGTGTACTACGTGTTGGTGTACTGGTTCTGCTTGGTGCAGAATAAGTACTTCTTGATGGTGCCGTAGAACGGCTATTGTATGATGGACTAGCACTTCTGTTATAACTTGGAGAAGTTGTTCTAGAAGGTGCAGTATTCACCGTTGATCTTGTATTTGGAGCTGTATTTCTGTAAGAAGGTGCAGCGCTTCTTGTGCCGACTCTACTTGCTCCCCTGTCAGTTGCAGGTGAGCTGACATTTCTGCTGGAAGGTGCTGCTGACCTTGCTGCTGTACCTGATCTGCTTCTTGCACTGTTATAGTAATCATTTTGGGAAGAACCAAAGTCATTTCTGGCATTCCTGGTAGACGGTGTGGAAGTCAATGATCTGCTTCCGGTTGTAGCATCTCTTCGTGCCGCTGCCCTGGAAGTACTTGGTGTTGCTACACCACTCGATCTTGATCCTGCTGTCGCCAAAGATGATCCTCTGGAAGGTCTAGCTCCCCTTACGATCTGTCTATTGTTATACTCTCCACCTGGGATGACATATATAGGTCTTCCAAAACCGCCGTAGCCAAATCCTCCGCCCCATCCCATCATGCCAAATCTTGGGAAGAATGGATCAAAGAATGGGTCATAAAATCCACCCATACCCATCATGCCCATGCCAAATCCTCTTCTCATCATCCATGGGTTTCCAAATCCGAATCCCATGCCTATGGACATGTTGAAACCTGGCCTAAATCCAAATCCAGGCATCATGCCAAACCCTGGCCCCCAGAAAGGATCGTAAAATCCTCCCATGCCCCAAGGAGAGAACCCCATGCCCCAAGGAGAAAAACCTCCCATCATCATTGGGTTGAAGAATGGGCTGCCAAATCCTGAATTGAAATTATTTCCGGCATTGCTGTAATAATTATTGTATACGTTTACATTTGGATTGTTTTCCACAACTTCATTGTCGTCAAAATACACAGATCCTTCATCTCCAGCATTGCTATCTGCTTGGTATTTTGCGATAAACTCTGGATTCACATTCCTTGCAGAAAAGTTTTCCTGCTCAAATTGGTCAGAAGTTGTCTGATTCAGTGATTGGAAGTTGTTTGGGTTGTTGTTGCTAACAGCATACTCTGTGGCTACCCTTGCATCTGAAGCCATAAAATATAAGTCATCAGACTCTCCGCCTTGCATCGCATTGTAGCTTGTGCTACACGAGGATAGCAAGACTATCACGCCAGCTCCAAGAGTAAAGAAATTGTTTAATCGTTTCATTTTGTTGTTGTTTACAGTCTCCAACACTATTATACGTGTTATATCTAAGAGGGTTATAATTATTTAAATTATATTTGCCCTCCATAGCAAAAACGAATATAAATAGAATTTTGATATCAACAAATAAATCATGAGCAAAGGATTGCCTAAAAGAAGTGAAGACTACTCTTTGTGGTACAACGAATTAGTGAAAAGGGCTGACTTGGCGGAGAACTCTGCTGTTAGGGGATGCATGGTCATCAAGCCATACGGTTATTCCATATGGGAGAAGATGCAGGCACAGCTTGATAAAATGTTTAAAGAGACAGGCCATTCGAATGCTTATTTTCCTTTATTTATTCCCAAGTCTTTCCTCTCCAAAGAGGCAAGCCATGTAGAGGGATTTGCCAAAGAATGCGCTGTAGTGACCCATTATCGTCTCAAAAATTCCGAAGATGGTAAAAGCGTTGTCGTCGATCCTGAGGCAAAGCTGGAGGAAGAATTGATCGTAAGGCCTACTTCTGAAACAGTGATCTGGAGTACGTACAAAAATTGGATACAATCATACAGAGACCTTCCGCTACTTGTCAATCAATGGGCAAATGTAGTGCGCTGGGAAATGAGGACAAGATTGTTTCTGAGAACCACAGAGTTTCTATGGCAAGAAGGTCATACTGCACACGCTACCAGACAGGAAGCTATCGATGAGACCATCCAAATGTTGAATGTCTATGCCACCTTTGCTGAGACTTTTATGGCTTTGCCTGTGGTAAAAGGTGTGAAGAGTGCCAATGAAAGGTTTGCTGGTGCAGAAGATACATATTGTATTGAAGCGATGATGCAGGATGGCAAGGCACTTCAGGCAGGAACTTCCCATTTCTTGGGGCAAAATTTTGCCAAGGCTTTTGACGTGAAGTTTGCCACCAAAGAAGGTGGGTTGGAGCATGTATGGGGAACATCCTGGGGCGTGAGTACCAGGTTGATGGGGGCGTTGATCATGGCGCATTCAGATGATAATGGATTGGTGTTGCCACCGAAATTGGCTCCGATCCAAGTGGTCATTGTACCTATTTACAAAACAGATGAAGAATTTGATAGAATAGCTGAAAAAGCAAATGAAATAGCCAAGAAGTTGTTGGCCAAAGGGGTGTCTGTTCATTTTGACAAAAGGGATACCCATAAGCCTGGGTGGAAGTTTGCAGAATATGAGTTGAAGGGTGTTCCATTGAGAATTGCGATGGGACCAAGGGACTTGGAAAACAACACGATCGAAGTAGCCAGAAGGGATACTTTGACCAAGGAGACTGTCGACTTGGGACAAATCCAGATTGAAGATTATGTGACGGGTATGTTGGATAAAATCCAAGATTCTATCTATGAAAAGGCTTTTGGTTTTAGGACTGAAATGACTACTGAAGTGAATACTTGGGATGAGTTTTTGGATAAGATCGAAACCAAAGGTGGATTTCTGTCGGCTCATTGGGATGGGACATCAGAGACAGAGGAAAAAATAAAGGAGCTTACAAAAGCAACTATCAGGTGTATTCCATTGGATCAAAAGGAAGAAGAAGGGACATGTATCCTTACTGGGAATCCTTCCAAAGGCCGGGTTCTTTTTGCGAGGGCATACTAATAGGAGGTTTGGAAATTCTTCAGTGAATTTCTCTCAGAAGGGATTTCAAGAATGTTTCGCCAAATATTATTTCTCGAAGCATCCTAGAGTAAGGAAAAAGGTCAAAAGAAAAAGGTGAAAGGGGCTACCCCTTCCACCTTTTTCTTTTGACCTTTACATTAGGATCTGCTGAAAAATTTAGAGATAGACTATTTTCTATACAGTCTTTATTTTTTCATTTCAATCAGTTTTTTGAATTCAGGCTGAAGTGGTATCCAAAATAAAGTTGAACCGGCCAAGGCTTTGATTCTATGCTACTTTCAAAGTATTTTATGTCAGACTTATATCTGGAATTCCTGAGTGGAGCCAAAATGCCTATGTCCCAATACCTTCCTTCATGCCTTTGGGAGTTGATTTTTATCCCACTGCCTAAGCTGGCGCCATAATAGGTAGTATTCAAGGCGGAGTAGTTTTCAAATTTCATGACTGCATTATAGCCGTACATTCCAGTAAAATAAAATTCTGCGTTTTTTTCCGTAGGAACCGTGAAATTCAAGCCTCCATTTACTCCAATACCCACTAAATTGTAGCCTACTCCACCAAATGCAGAGAAATAGTTTAGAATGTGATGGTTAAATTTAAGCCCAAACCCTCCATAGGGTAAACCCATGCCTATTCCCATAGTGGAAGAGCCTTTGCTGGAACTTAGGTTTTGGGCTGAAACATTTAGTGACAAAACCAATAAGCAGATGATAAGTAAAGTAGATTTCATATTTTGTCGAATTAATTGATAGCGTAGTTTGAAGGCATCTTGGCGATATTTTTGTCTTTTTCTTTATCTGAGTTGTATTTTTTCATACCATTGCCAATAAAGAAATCAAGATCTTCTGCTTCATCGGAAAAGTCCTTGGAGTCCAAATCATAAGGGGCTTTCTTAGAAATGAACTTGTTGATTCTTTTCATCCCCTTTTCATTGTCAGGGCTAATAGGGACAAGTTTTACGGCTGATTTTATAGCTCCAGGGGTTGGTCTTACTTCCATGAAATATACTTTTCCGCTTTCCAACTCGGCCTCAACAAAAGATCTATTCTCTGATGAAGCCCAAAAAACATGTTCGCCAGGATCACATTCATAGATGAAATACTTTACCCCGTTAAATTTCCCGAGATACTTTTCGCCATCAAAAAATTTGAAGTTTATCAAAGCTCCAGTACCATTGGATCTTACAAAATACACGAGAGACTTTCCCTCTGAAGGCGTTTGAAGTGTTTGGCTATAACCTTTGATTGTCATGCTGAAGCCTATGATGACCATCAAAAAGGCATGTTTTAGAATTGTAATTTTTGTTTTCATAAATTGTGTTTTGGGATAGGTTGAAAATTTGTACTAAATATATTTAAAAAAACTATTTTACCAGTTTTTGGTGGAATTATTTTTAGAAGCTATTATATTCACAGGGGATGTCGTCAGTCAAATCTGCTTTGAAAACCTCAATGCAATCCGGTTTTCAAGGGTCGATTCTTCAAAATAGATAGAGCTGATTTTGCTGTTTTACATATAAATCCCCTTTAGTGTAGCTTGGAGATATGTCATTTTTTGAGCATTTTAAAGAATCTTTTTTTTCTATGTAAGCCAGAACTATTTACTTGTATATTCAGAAAAAACTGGGAATTCTTTATCTAAACAACTTTGAAATCACAATATTAAAGGTTAGACCCATTTAAGGAGGTTTAGTACTTTGGGGAAATTAAACTACTTTTACAAAAAAGAACCTATTAAAAATATGACTTGGTTTATCTTGTTTTCTTTGTTGTCGATTGGGTTGATATTGATTCTCACTGAAATAATATTTGTTCCCGGCACGACAATTATTGGAGTACTTGGCGTGATTGTATCTGCAGCAGGTGTTTATTATTCGTTTTTGAGTTTCGAATCGTCCACCGCTTGGATGATTTTGGGAGTTACGGTGCTTATCAATTTCCTAGCACTTATCTATGGATTCAAATCTGGGGTTTGGAATAAATTCGCATTAAAAGATTCCATCACAGGAGGATCTTTTGATGGGAGGTTGACTGGCTTGGAAGTTGGAATGAAGGGCAGGGCGGTTTCCGATATCAAACCAATAGGCAAAGCTGAGTTTTTAGATAAAATTTATGAAGTAAAATCTGATTCTGGATTTATTTCTGTCGGTTCAATCGTAATTATTACTAAATTGGGGGATAATAGAATCACTATAAAAAATTAAATTATGGAAATGACCAGTATGCCATTCATTTTATTTGCAGCATTTGCTGCGCTGATACTTCTTTTTGTCTTTTTATATTTTGTTCCGGTCAATCTTTGGATTACTGCCATATTCTCAAATGTGAAGGTGGGGATAGGTGAACTGATCGGAATGAGGATCAGGAAGGTTCCGCCAAGCATTATTGTAAACTCATTGATTACTGCCACGAAGGCCGGCTTGGATTTGACAACCAATGATCTTGAGACACATTATTTGGCAAGTGGAAATGTGCCAAATGTTATCAGGGCTTTGATTTCGGCAGATAAGGCAAATATCAATCTGAGTTTCAAGCAAGCGACAGCAATTGACCTTGCCGGAAGGGATGTGTTTGAGGCTGTCCAGATATCCGTTAATCCAAAAGTCATCAATACCCCAAATGTAGCTGCAGTAGCTGCGGATGGGATCCAGTTGATAGCAAAGGCTCGGGTGACTGTGAGGGCTAATATTGCGCAGCTGGTGGGTGGTGCAGGTGAAGAAACGATTCTTGCCAGGGTAGGTGAAGGGATAGTGACTTCGATCGGTTCGGCACAAAACCACAAAAGTGTATTGGAGAACCCTGACAAGATTTCTAAGCTAGTCTTGGAAAGAGGTTTGGATGCCGGTACTGCATTTGAAATCCTTTCCATAGATATTGCGGATATTGATGTAGGAACGAATATTGGTGCAAAACTCCAAATCGACCAAGCTTCAGCTGATTTGAAAGTGGCAGAAGCCCGTGCAGAAGAAAGAAGGGCTATGGCCGTTGCATTGGAACAGGAGATGAAAGCCAAGTCAGTAGAGATGAGGGCTAAAGTAATCGAAGCAGAGGCTGATATACCGAAAGCCATTGCAGAGGCATTTAGATCTGGCAATTTGGGTATCATGGATTATTACCGAATGGAAAATATCAAGTCTGATACAGATATGCGATCTACGATTGCTGGGGATGATTCCGGAAGTTCAGATAGTTCTAAAGGAAAATTGACCGATAAATAATCACAATTTTAGGTAATTGTGATTATCCGTAATTCTGCAATAGTTGTTATATAATTGTGGATAGCTAATCTTCAATAATTGCTGTACATGCGGTTTTATAGGACATCTGCTTCTTGGCAGGCGGTAGAAGTTGTTTATTTAGGTTTCTGAAATTAGCAGGTTGTAATGCTTTAAAAAGGGGTAAAGGACAAGGTTTGTTCTTTATCCCTTTTTGTTTTTATTGACTGAGCCGACTATTCGGTTTTAAACGGCAATCTACTTCACTTTTTCAATTCGCAATATCCCAATATTACTTCATAAAAAAGTTCGCACCTTCTTTTTGTAGTTCTCACCATTTAAAACCGTTTTGACAAAGTGAGAATAGTCGAACTCAGGTATATAAGTTCCTTGATGCCTCTAGTCGCAACAGTGGTGAAACGAAAAAGTCCCAACCAATTTCTTGGATGGGACTTCAAATTGTCATTGTTTTTCTCTTAGAGCTAGTCTTTGTTTTCTCCGATTTGGGAAGGGACTTCTATGGTGTCGTTTGAGTTGGCTTCAGAAGATTTGTTGTCTTCACTAAGTTTTTTGTCAGCTGCAGCCTTATCATTTGCATCTACTTTTTTGGTAAATGCTTCATAGGTTGTTTCCTTTTCAAAGGGTCTTTTGCCTATCAATCTTTCCAAGTCCATTTGGAAAAGGATTTCCTTTTCCAGAAGTTCTTTTGCCAAAATCTCCAATTCAGCCCTTCTCTCTGTCAATAACTCCTTAGTCCTGTCATAAGCAAAGGAAATGAGTTTCCTAACTTCATCATCGATGGTTTCAGAGGTTTTTTCAGAGTATGGTTTTGTCGCCCTGTATTCAGATGCTTTGCTGTCGTAGAAAGAGACATTTCCGATTTTCTCATTCATTCCATAAATAGAAACAATTGAGTAGGCCATTTTGGTGATTCTCTCCAAATCACTCAATGCACCGGTTGAAATTTTACCGAAAATGATTTCTTCTGCAGCCCTTCCACCCAAAGTCATGCACATTTCATCTATAAGTTGCTCTGTCTGGTATAGGAACTGCTCTTTTGGTAAGTATTGTGCATAGCCTAGTGCAGCTACACCTCTTGGGACAATGCTCACTTTTACCAATGGGTCTGCATGCTCCAAAAACCAACCTGCCACTGCATGGCCTGCTTCGTGGTATGCCACAATCTTTTTCTCTTCGGGAGAGATGATTTTGTTTTTCTTTTCCAGACCACCAATGACCCTGTCAACAGCATCTTGGAAATCCTGCATATCTACAGCTGCTTTGTTTCTCCTTGCAGCGATCAAAGCCGCCTCATTACATACATTCGCAATCTCTGCGCCTGCAAAACCTGGCGTTTGAGCCGCTAATTTTTTGGCATCAATATCGTCAGCCGTTTTTATTGGGGCAAGGTGTACTTTGAAAATTGCTTCCCTTCCAATTATATCCGGCTTATCTATACTGATCTGTCTGTCAAACCTTCCTGCCCTTAGCAATGCACTGTCCAATACATCAGGTCTGTTGGTCGCAGCCAATACAATTACACCTGTGTCTGTCCCAAAACCATCCATTTCCACAAGAAGTGAATTGAGGGTGTTTTCTCTTTCATCGTTTGAACCAGGCATTTGACCTTTACCTCTAGATCTACCGATGGCATCTATTTCGTCAATGAAAATGATACATGGGGCTTTTTCTTTTGCTTGTTTGAAAAGGTCTCTTACCCTTGCAGCACCTACACCTACAAACATTTCCACGAAATCAGATCCTGAAAGCGTAAAGAAGGGGACGCCAGCTTCACCTGCCACAGCTTTGGCAAGGAGTGTCTTACCTGTTCCCGGAGGGCCTACCAACAGTGCGCCTTTAGGGATTTTTCCACCAAGTTTGGTGAACTTTGCCGGGGTTTTAAGGAACTCCACGATTTCCTGTACTTCTTCCTTCGCCTCGTCGAGTCCTGCCACATTGTCAAAAGTGATCTTGACTTTGTTTTCAGCATCAAAAAGCTGTGCCTTCGACTTACCAACATTGAATATCTGACCTCCTGGGCCGCTGGGACCAGCCATTCTTCTCATCATAAACCAGAAAAGAACAAACAGTAGGATCAAAAACCCAAAGCCTGAAAACATATTTGTCCATGAATCTTCATCCGTGACTTTGTATCCTACTCTTTGGTTTTCGGGTACCCGGGACTCCAATTCCTCAAAATCTTTTTCAAATTTCTCGGCACTTGCCACCTCTACAGAATAATGGGGACCTCCTGGATTGGTGAATGGTCCACTTCCTTCCAATTCGGTTTTATAACGATCATTCTGTAATGAAGTCTCCTTTAATGTAACATCAACTCTGTTAAGGTTTCTGATGATCATTACTTTTGATACATCATTTGCCAGGTACATGTCCACAAATCTACTTTTCGTAATGTTGATTGCGGTGCTTCTTTGTTGGAACAAAGTGACCCCAACCAGTACAATCACAGCTGTAATGATTAGCCAAAGTTGAATGTTTGGTTTTTGCGGAGTTTTTGGGATGAATTTTTTACTCTTATTATTTTCGCTCATCGCTCGGTATTTAATGCTATTTTAACTTCTGTAAAACGAATTAGGGGGACGAAAGTTCAAAACTTTATCATTCAACATACGTGAATTTAGCATCTCCCCAAAGTTCCTCTAATCCGAAATAATTCCTTTGGTCTTTGAGGAAAATGTGAACCACAACGTTAAAATAGTCTATTAATACCCATTCATTGTTGTTTTTCCCCTCTGTTCTCCAAGGTTTTTCTTTGTTGGTTTTTATTACTTCCTCTTCAACCGCATCAGCTATAGCCTCCACTTGCGTGTCTGAATTGCCAGAACAAATCACAAAAAAATCTGTCATAGAATTTTTCACTCCTCGCAAATCCATAATTACGATGTTGGAAGCTTTTCGATCTTCCATTCCTTTGACAATTACTTTACTCAGCGCTTCTGCTGTCATATTTTTAATTTAATTTTACTGAATCTTTATTGCGGTTTCTCGTAGGTTTTTAAATATCCATATAGAAATACAAATTAACTAATTAAAAATGTATAAAATCCTTGCCAATACCATATTTCTGGGAAAAGATATCATTTCCCTGCCAGAGTGTCACTCTACAAATGATGTCGCAATGACCAGAATTAAATCCAAAGAGGCAGCTGAGGGTACAATAGTGATCACTGAAAACCAAACTAAAGGAAAGGGACAAAGAGGAAATGTGTGGAAAGTACAGCCTGAAATGAACTTGACATTTTCACTGGTTTTATCTCCGAATTTTTTAAATCCACGAGATCAATTTGATTTAAATATCATGGTTTCAATGGCAATATACGAGGTTTTGTCCGATTATGCAGGTGGTCTCAAAGTCAAGTGGCCCAATGATATTGTGCATGAAAACAAAGGGAAATTGGGCGGGATTCTGATAGAAAATATAATTGGTCAACGCGGGATCGAATTTTCGGTATTGGGCATAGGCCTGAATATTAATCAAAAGTTGTTTGATTTTCCATCTGCCACGTCTATTGCTAAGCTGTCAGGTCTTGATGTCGATAAGTGGGAGATTTTCAAATTGCTGATCCGTAAAATAGAACTTTATTATTTGGAATTGAAAAAGGGAGATTTCAAAGAAGTGAAGAAAAACTATTTGAAAAATCTTTTTCGTTACCAAGAATGGGCAACTTACTCAGACACGGAAGAATTTTCGGGAAAGATTACTGGGCTTAAGGAGGAAGGGAGGCTTATAATTGAAAAAAAAGATGGCAGCCAAAACTTTTACGCATTCAAGGAAGTTGTTTTTCTGTAAAACCCAAATTTCCTTTTTGTCTTAAAAAGCTGTAAATTTGCATTTTCTAAATTGAAATCAATCTATTAAAAATTTTAAATATGTCCGAAATTAAATCCGACAAATTCGTCAAATATAAGGTGAAAGATATTTCACTCGCAGAGTGGGGAAGAAAAGAAATCAAATTGGCTGAAGCCGAAATGCCGGGGTTGATGGCGCTAAGAGAAGAATATGGTGTGTCACAACCATTGAAAGGGGCTAGGATCGCAGGGTGTCTTCACATGACTATCCAAACAGCGGTTTTGATAGAGACGCTGGTAGCACTTGGGGCTGAAGTGACTTGGTCTTCCTGTAACATTTTCTCAACCCAAGATCATGCAGCGGCGGCAATTGCAGCAGCAGGGATCTCTGTCTATGCGTGGAAAGGCTTGAGTGAAGAAGATTTTAATTGGTGTATTGAGCAGACTATTTTCTTTGGAGAGGAGAAGCAGCCTTTGAACATGATCTTGGATGATGGTGGGGATTTGACCAATATGGTTTTGGATCACTATCCTGAGTTGGTTGCAGGGATCAAGGGCTTGTCTGAGGAGACAACAACTGGAGTACATAGGCTGTACGAAAGGATGAAAAAAGGTACACTCCCTATGCCTGCTATCAATGTCAATGATTCGGTTACCAAATCCAAGTTTGACAACAAGTATGGATGTAAGGAGTCTTTGGTAGATGCGATTAGAAGAGCGACGGATGTGATGATGGCTGGTAAAGTAGCTGTAGTAGCTGGGTATGGAGATGTTGGGAAAGGTTCTGCAGCTTCGCTAAAAGGTGCAGGAGCTAGAGTGATTGTGACAGAGATTGATCCTATCTGTGCGCTTCAAGCTGCAATGGATGGATTTGCAGTGAAAAAGATGGTAGATGCTGTCAAGGAAGCTGACATCGTAGTGACAGCAACTGGAAACAAAGACATTATTTCTGAAGTCCACTTCAGGGCTATGAAAGATAAAGCTATTGTATGTAATATCGGACATTTTGATAATGAGATCGACATGTCGTGGTTGAATACGAACTACGGAAATACTAAGGATGTCATCAAGCCTCAAGTAGACCTTTATACAATTGATGGGAAAGAGATTATTGTGTTGGCTGAAGGCAGATTGGTGAACTTGGGTTGTGCGACAGGGCATCCTTCTTTTGTAATGTCCAATTCATTTACAAACCAAACCTTGGCACAACTGGAACTTTGGACAAATACCGATCAATATGCTCCTGGAGTTTATGTGCTTCCTAAGCATTTGGATGAAAAAGTGGCAGCTTTGCATTTGTCGAAATTGGGGGTTGAACTGGATACACTTTCTGCAGATCAGGCTGAGTATATCGGCGTGACGCCAGAAGGGCCATTCAAGCCGGAATATTATAGGTATTAACTGAAAATTGCAGATGGAAAAGCCGGGCAATTTGTCCGGCTTTTTTTATTGTTCCAATATAATGGTTCTTCCGTCTGATAATAAAATTCTCGCTTTTGATTCACAGTTGTCTTCGGATGAAAAGCTGACAGTATGTGCCGTTGATCTGTTTGTGTTTCTGAAGATTTCCCAAACTTCAATACCACTGTTGGGCAGAACCCAGCCCGCAGAGATACAGTCTACACTATATTGTCTTTGGGTAGTAGAAGCCATTTTCAATGGTCTCCCAGTGATGTTTCTCCCTTCAATACTTCCCATGCTGGTGAATGTGGAGAGTGTGTCACCTGAGGAAGTTAAATTATATACAAATTCCCCCGAAATCTTTGTTGATGAATTGAACTCGTCTATGATTGAAAGCTCCTCGAAATTTTCTGTCCATCGATCAATATTGAAGTTGCCTTGCTCCTTGGTGAAAGTTCTGGCGCCTTGAATTTCTGCGTTGTTGATTTTGTAGTCTTCATACCGGAGCGTTACTGTTTCGTTTTGTTCCTCATCATTACTGAATTCCAGGATAATCTTGCCTATTCTTTCAATTTTTTGGCTTTCGCAGGATGCCTTTTTGGAAAAATCCAAAGTCACAGTTTTTAGGATTTCATTGACTGTCAAATCCGGGCAGCCTGGAAAAGTGTCAATGGGGGCATTTTGGAATGCTTCAAAGCTGTAGAATGGGTAGATCAAAGATTCTTCCAAAGCCAAAGAAGTCCGGAAAATTTCGTTTGCCTCAACTTGCAGGTTTGTCGTTATATTTTTGTCGATATCATTGGTGCAAGACCAAAGGGCGATCAGGGTAAGGATTGGGAAAAATAGTCGATTCATGTTGGTATATTGTGGTGTCAAAGTTAAGTCCTTTGGGTAATAAAAAAAATGATGCCAAAAGCTTCTGTGAATTCTTTCTTTTGCATGAAAGAATCGATATCTTAAACTTTTAAACCCAAAAAATAATGAGTCATACAGAAGGAATGTTGAAAGAAAATGCCCTTAGGGGTAAAAATATCCTCGTCACAGGAGGAGGAACTGGTCTTGGGAAATCCATGGGCTTATACTTTTTGAAGTTAGGGGCAAACCTAGTGATCACAAGTAGGAAACTGGAGGTGTTGCAAGTGACGGCCAAAGAAATGGAGCAAGAGACAGGAGGGGAAGTTTTGCCACTTGCATGTGATGTGAGGGATATCGACCAAGTAGAGAAAATGTGGTCTGATGCTATTTCCCATTTCGGTCAAATCCATGCGGTTTTGAACAATGCGGCTGGGAACTTTATCAGTCCTACGGAGCGACTTTCTACAAATGCTTTCAACACTGTCCTGGATATTGTGCTAAAGGGGACTTCACAAGTGACGTTGACGGCCGGGAAATACTGGATTAAAGAAAAACAAAAAGGGATATTTTTGAATATCGTGACAACCTATGCTTGGACAGGCTCAGGTTATGTAGTCCCAAGCGCTGCAGCCAAAGCAGGTGTGCTTGCGATGACAAGGTCACTTGCAGTAGAATGGGCAAAGTATAATATCCGGTCCAATGCCATCGCGCCAGGGCCATTTCCTACAGAAGGTGCTTGGAGCAGGTTGTTGCCCGGAGATTTGGTGAAGAAATTTGATCCCGCTAAGAAAGTGCCTGTAGGTAGGGTAGGTGAACACCAAGAATTAGCCAATTTGGCAGCGTACTTGATGTCGGACTTTTCTTCCTATGTCAATGGTGAAGTTGTCACCATTGATGGTGGGGAATGGCTGCAAGGTGCTGGAGAATTCAATAATTTGGATCAAATTCCTCAAGAACTATGGGATATGATGGAGGCATCAAGAGGAAAAAAAGCTTAAGCCCCAAATTGGTTTGGGGCTATCTGAAGGCGAAATGGAAGATTAGAAATCTTTGATTAAAACTCGGTTTAATTTTCCTGCATTTTCTTACCCTGTTTGTATTTCTTCTCTAGTTTTTTATTCAATTGTTTTACCAAGTGATTAAGGTTGTAATTGGAGTTGGTTGAGGATTCTTTGAAAGAATTCTCAACAATATCTCCGTTTTTATTCCTAATGTTCAATTGAATCAGAAATTGATTGTCCCGGTCACCATAGTTTTCCGTGATGTCGATTGTAGCATAAAAGTTCGCATCGATTTGGTCAGAATCTTCTGTGAATTCGATGTCAGAAAAATCATAATTTCCCTTGAAAGCTTGTTCCAGTTTTTGGTTGAATGATTCAGTCTGCCTTTCTAATCGCTCAGCACGTCGATGCTGGTTGTATTTTTTGTGTAGATTGATTTCTTCCTTGTTGTCAGATAGAAACACGTAGAGCTTGTCTGACTTCAGTTCTTGAATGTCTTCCATTTTCATTAGTCCTGCCAGTCCAGGCGAACAGGAGGCTGTAATGATAGTTATGCAGAGATATAAAAAGTGTTTTTTCATGTGTTTCTATTTTCTCTTTAGAGGTTACATAGCTTGATCCGAGCCTGCCTGAAGTAGACAGGCGGGCTCGATTTCATGCTTTATTGTGCCAAGCGGTTGCTTAGTTTGATAAAGACTGTTTTCAGAAGCCAAAGGTTTTGGTGTTCAACTAAGAGGGGGTATTCTTTTTAATACAGGAAACCAAACAGCCACAGCGGAATCTTCTTTGCATTCCCGTATTCTATATCATCTGCGGCGATAAAGCTGTTTTTGACTCCTTGGATCTGTTCGGTGGTTTTGTTTTTGCCACCTACCTCGAAGATATATGTCCTATCTATTCGGAAATCACCATCTTTGACATATTCTACAGCGTGTTCATAGGACACTTGGTTGATAAAGAAGGTTTCTCGCAAATTCCCCAGATCTGCATTTTTAGGTGTGAAGGCAAACTGGAAATTGGTGTTTTCCAGGTAAATCTTCTCAGGTTTTTGCATTTGGGTGATACCTTTGATGTCCTTGTAGAGGTTTTTGGTAATATGTGCCTCTTGCAGGAAAAACAGGTAACTGACCAAGGTGTTTCTGTTGATGCCTATACGCTCACTCAGCTTGCTTACATTTGGGATGAAGGGTACAGATTCTGAAATGATCTGTAGTAATTGCTTTAATTTGGGGATATAGGATATGTCCACTTTTCTTAGCAATGGCAACTCTATTTCCAAGGTCATGTTTACCACTTCTTCCAAACGCTGATGGTACAGCTCTGGCACTTCCTGATAAAATGGGAAATACCCAGCATTGATGTATTTGGTGAAATGTTCCAATGGTTTGATTTTGGATACTATATCCCTTGATATTTGGATATGGTTTTCCATGATGTCTTTTAGACTGATAGCCGGGAATTCGTGCCCTGTCTGAATCGCTACAAACTCCCTGAATGATAAACCCTGCAAATGGTAGATCACTGCCCTTCTGCTCAAGTCTGCCCTTGCGTTTAGGATTTGCAGCATGGATGAGCCTGTGAAGACAACTTTCAATTCAGGGTAATCATCGTAGATATTTTTCAATACCACGGGCCAATCGGGATATTTGTGCACTTCATCTAAAAATAGATGTTTGCCGCCTTTCTTGACAAAGTCATCCACCATCTCCAACAGGCTGTTTTGGGCAAACCAGATATTGTCCAGGCTTACGTATAGGGTAGTATGGTCGATAGGGAGGTTTTGTTTGATGTATTGCAGGAGAAGGGTAGTCTTTCCAACACCCCTTGGTCCTTTGATACCGATCAATCTAGCTTCCCATCGGATCTTTTGGATGATGCTTCGGACAAAATTCAATGATGTAGCATCTATTTTTTTTAGAAATCTTTCTTCTATTGATTCCATTTTTTTGCTTGTTAAGGTAAGCAAAATTAATAATAAACGCTTAGTATAACAAGCACAATTATAAATATATGCTTATTGTGATAAGCGATTTTATTTAATTATTGCTTATTATGATAAGCAATAATTAAATTTGATAGTAACAATTCATTGTAAATCTACTTTTGTTTTTGTTCGAATTATAAATCCAAACAAAAATTCTATACATTTACCTATCAGAACCTTTGTATATTTGTTCCGTAATTATCCATCGTGAAACAAGCCATCAAAATAGCTCTCCTTATATTCTATGTGTTTTTCAACGCAGGACTGAGCTATTCTATGCATTATTGCGGAGATGATTTGCAGCGGATCAATGTTTTTGCCGAGTACAAAACATGCTGTGAATCCAATACGCCAATGCCCGGATGTTGCGATGATGTTTCCAATTTGGAATTGCCCAATACAGATCAGCAGGTTACAGATTTACTGGACTTCCAAGCATTTGTTTCTGGATATTTGGCTCCTATTTTTCAATTTGAAATTTCTTCAATTCTATTGAATGGAGATGAGAAAATCACATTTTCAGATTCCTCACCCCCCATATTTCACAATACTCCGATACATATTTTTTGTCAGGTATTCCTGATATGATTTTACCGCTCCCAAAGGAAGCGAAGAGATAAAGAATGCAAAGGTTTCATTCCAAGCTTATTCCTATGCCAAAGAATTTTAGGCTTGCAGATCTGTTGGGTTTTTAAAGCCTGACAGGTCTGACAATCACTATCTAGAGTCTTTATCATCTCTTTCGTACATTAGCCCCGGTTCTGGGGGCATAATCCACTGATACCTAATATCCATCATTAGCTGTTTCACTTATAAAAAGTTGGATCAGATCAATAGTAGTTAGTGAAAAAAACTATGCTGAACAATATCATCAAATTCTTCCTCGAAAATAAACTGGTCACGGTAATCCTCCTAGTCCTTGTAGTGGCTTGGGGTATCATAGTATCTCCTTTCAATTGGAACACTGGCTTTTTGCCCAATGATCCAGTTCCAGTAGATGCCATTCCAGACATTGGCGAAAACCAACAGATAGTCTTCACTGATTGGATGGGGCGCTCTCCACAGGATGTGGAGGATCAGATTACCTACCCTTTGACTACATCTTTGCTAGGGATGCCTGGGGTAAAGTCCATCCGTAGCACTTCCATGTTTGGGTTTTCTTCCATTTACCTGATTTTTGAGGAAGATGTAGAGTTCTATTGGAGTCGGTCGAGAATTTTGGAAAAGCTCAATTCTCTCCCTTCGGGTTTATTGCCGGATGGAGTACAGCCGAAGCTTGGTCCTGATGCGACGGGATTGGGACAAGTCTATTTCTATACATTGGAGGGAAGGGATGAAAAAGGCAATCCTGCGGGAGGATGGGATTTACATGAGTTGAGGAGTGTCCAGGATTACTATGTGAGGTATGGCTTAGCAGGTACAGAGGGTGTGGCTGAGGTAGCAAGCATTGGTGGGCATGTGAAAGAATATCAGGTGGATTTGGATCCTGTGGCCATGAAAGCCCATAATGTCTCCATGATGCAAGTAATGAATGCCATCAAGCAGTCAAATTTGGATGTTGGAGCCAATACCATGGAGATCAATCAGGTGGAGTATATAGTCCGTGGATTGGGTTATGTAAAGTCATTGGATGATATAGAATTGGCTGTGGTCAAAATGACCAACAATGTCCCGCTGAGGATAAAAGACATCGCCAAAGTGAACATCGGGCCAGCCAGTCGGGCTGAAAGGGCAATTTTGGATAAAGGTGGAGCGGAAGCAGTCGGGGGTGTGGTAGTCGCTAGGTATGGAGATAACCCACTACAGGTAATTGATGCCATCAAGTCCAAAATCAATGAAATATCCCCTGGTCTCCCAAGCAAAACGCTGGAGGATGGTACTGTTTCGAAAGTGACGATTGTACCATTCTACGACCGGTCTGGTTTGATCAAAGAAACGCTCAATACCCTGAATGAAGCCATCAGCTTACAGATATTGGTAACGATCATTGTGATTTTGGTGATGGTTTTCAATTTAAGGGCTTCTATTCTTATTTCTTCGTTGCTGCCAATGGCAGTACTGATGTGTTTCATTATGATGAAATATGTGGGGGTTGATGCGAATATTGTGGCTTTGTCGGGTATTGCCATCGCCATTGGGACTATGGTGGATTTGGGGATTATCCTCAATGAAAATATCCTCCGCCACCTTGAATTTCCCGAAAGTCAAAAAACCAAATTGCAGGTTATTTATGAAGCTACTACAGAGGTCGCTTCTGCCATACTGACCGCCGTATTGACCACTATAGTCAGTTTTTTGCCTGTGTTTACATTACAGGCAGCAGAAGGGAAGTTGTTTGGACCATTGGCATATACCAAGACATTTGCTTTGATTGCAGCATTGATTTTCACTTTGGTGTTTATGCCGGCATTTGCCCATTGGGTTTTTGGGGCAAAATTGAAATCTGGTAAATATAAGGCCATCCTCAATTTTGGGATGTTGGTTCTGGGTATGTTTTTGCTTTTCCACTTCCCTTGGGCTGGGGTTGTGTTGATGGCATTTTCACTCAATCACTTATTCCATTTTTATTTTCCCGGGAAAATAGCAAATGGAAAATTCAAAAGTTGGATTTCCATGGCCATAGCTGTGTTGGCAGTGACAGTTCTATTGGCCTATGAATGGAGGCCTTTGGGCTTGACGCAATATGTGTTTACTAATTTCATATTTATTGGCCTTGTCATAGGGACTGTCCTGGGGGGCTTCACGCTTTTTATCCGTTACTATTCCAATTTGTTGAGGTGGTGTCTGGAAAATGCAAAAACCTTCTTCATCCTTCCGCTTTTGATTATCTTTTTTGCGGTCAATATTTGGTTGGGATTTGGGAATGTTTTTGGTTTTGTGGCCAAAGGTTTTGACCAAATCGGATGGAATGTGAGGACTACAGCCATTTGGTCTGGTCTTTCACATTCAATTCCCGGGATGGGCAAGGAATTCATGCCAGCCTTGAATGAAGGGTCATTTTTACTGATGCCGACGTCTATGCCCCACTCTGGCGTGGAGGCAAATATGCAAATAGTCAAGCAACTTGATATGCTGGTCCAGGCGATTCCAGAAGTGGATCAGGTGGTGGGGAAAGCAGGGCGTGCAGAAAGCCCGTTGGATCCTGCCCCCATGTCCATGTATGAAAATATCATCAATTACAAGACCGAATACCTACAGGATGAGAATGCCCAAAAACTCCGATTCAAGGTCGATCGAAATGGGAATTACCAGCTAGAGGTAGCTTCCAAAAGCTGGTGGTATGACCGAAAGGATGGGGCTATATGGGATGATGAAAAACAATATATGGAAGAGGATCAGCGAAGGGTTGTGATCCGAAATATCCCCAAATATTTGGTGGCAGATGAAAGAAAAGGCCAGTATTTCCGTCAGTGGCGGGATGAGATCAAGACACCGGATGATATTTGGGATGAAATCCAAATCCGTACCTCAAATATACCGGGGGTAACTTCTGCCCCAAAGTTGCAGCCTATAGAAACTCGCTTGGTTATGCTTCAGACGGGGATGAGGGCCCCCATGGGAATGAAAGTTTATGGGCCGGATTTGGAGACGATCGAAGGATTCAGTCTGAAATTGGAAGCGCTACTGAAGGAAGTGCCATCAGTAAAAGCTGAGGCAGTATTTGCTGATCGGTCATTGGGGAAACCATATTTGGAGATTGATTTGGATCGATCCAAATTGGGGAGGTTTGGATTGAATGTGGCAGATGTCCAGGAATTTATCGAAGTGGCGATAGGAGGGATGACATTGAGTACTACAGTAGAGGGTCGGGAGCGCTATGCCATCCGGGCAAGATATGCCAGGGAGTATAGAGATGATCCTGAGGCGTTGAAGCGGATATTGATCAGTACACCTACAGGTGCCCAAATTCCATTGGCGCAATTGGCAGAGATCAACTACAGGCCGGGTCCAATGATGATCCGTGGGGAAAACACCTTTCTGGTAGGATACGTGCTTTTTGATAAAAAAGACGGTTTTGCAGAAGGGACTGTGGTTGAGAATGCCAAGGAGTTTATCCAGCAAAAAATTTCTTCAGGAGAATTGGATGTTCCGCCAGGTGTTTCATTTGCTTTTTCCGGGAGCTACGAAAACCAGATCCGTGCAGAAAAACGCTTGGCAATAGTGATACCTCTTTCCCTAGCCGTGATCTTTCTGATACTCTACTTCCAATTTAGATCAACAGCGATGGTCTTGATGATCTTCTCTGCGATTGCGATGGCGTTTTCGGGAGGGTTTATGATGCTTTGGTTCTATGGACAGGATTGGTTTTTCGATTTCAATTTTCTTGGAACCAATATGCGTGAGCTCTTTCAAATGCGGACATTCAATTTGTCAGTGGCAGTCTGGGTTGGTTTTATTGCATTGTTTGGGATAGCGACTGATGATGGGGTAGTCATGGGGACTTATTTGAAGCAGAGTTTTGATAAATCGAGTCTGGAAAGTATAATGGAAATCAGAAATGCAGTCGTAGAAGCAGGATTGAAAAGAGTGAGGCCCTGTCTTATGACCACCGCGACTACCTTGTTGGCCTTATTGCCAGTATTGACCAGTTCCGGCCGCGGTTCCGATATCATGATCCCCATGGCCATCCCAGCATTTGGAGGGATGATGGTAGCACTCATTTCTTTGTTTATAGTACCTGTGTTGTATGGGAGGTATAGGGAGATGCTATTAAGAAAAGATATTGGTTGAAATTAAGTTCGTGAAATATTTTGGAAATATGCTGAAGCGATATAAAGTAGAAATACGCCAACGGCGAAATAGGGATAAAAAATGATTTAGTTGATAAATGATATGGATATGGATGAGAAAAAGAAGTTTATACCTCTAAAGGATTTGGAGATATATCAATTGGCAAGGAAGCTTTCCTCGGTTGCATGGAAGGTATACTCAAGACTTTCTTATCAGGAAAAAAAGGTGTGGGGAGATCAAATGTTGGAGTCTGTTGATTCAGTGGGTGCTAATATTGCGGAAGGATATGGCAGGTATCATTATTTGGAAAAAATTCGGTTTTATTATATAGCTAGAGCCTCATTGTCTGAAGGAAAAGAACATTGGTTGGATTTAGGTTTTGAAAGAGGCTTGATTATATCCGAAGAATGGGATGATATCTGTTCGATTCACCTTCCGTTACAGGTCAAGCTCAACAATACTATTTCAAAAACCTATGAATCAAAGAAAGGAGGCAAAAATGAAAGGTGATAAGCGTTTAACTTCAATTATGGGAGAAGCAAGGTTCTGTTTTGCAAATTATTTCAACCTTATTTCAACTTATATCCATCATGTTTGCTTCAGATTACAATTTGTTTCTATGGGTTTCCAGAATCCTAACAACTTAGAATATGGTCTGAGGCTAAAATTTATTTCAACCTTATTTCTACTTATTTCCATCATATTTCAATCTGAAAGTCAAACAATAAACCAATACCTCCAAATATCAACCGAAAACAATCCCAGCCTTCAGGCTTCATTCAAAGCTTACCAGGCCAGTCTTGAAAAAGTCAATCAGGTAAGTCTTGAAAATCCCCAGTTGAATATCGGAGTGTTTACCAAGCCGATGGAATTGCTGATGGGTAACCAGAGGGCAGAGGCTACTTTGATGCAGATGTTTCCTTGGTTTGGGATGTTGAAGACCCAAAAAGATGAAGCGACTCTGATGGCTGAGGCGAAATACGAGGAGTTCAGGCAGCAACGGAATGTGATCCTTTACCAAGTAAAGGAAACATATTACGGACTTCAGCAAATCCAAAATACCATCAATGTTACAAAGTCCAATTTGGAAATCTTGAAATCACTTGAAGAATTGGCGATTATCCGCTATCAGGGAGGTAGCACTTCTGACGCTGCTGTTGCTGTTTCCAATGTTGTGAAGAATCCTTCAAAACCAAGCCAAAGCAATGCTTCGGATGGAATGGGGATGGAAGGGAGCTCGTCTAATATGCTCTCTGGAACAGGGGGGGCTTCGGGAGGGGCTTCTTCCATGTCAAACATGGGGGTTGGAGGTTCAGGAAAACTAAGTGACATTCTCCGCCTCCAAATTCAGATTAAGGCTTTGGAAAGTGATTTGGGACAATTGGAAGTTGATAAAAAGCCATTGTTGGCTAGGTTCAATCAATTGCTTGGCAGAGAGAGTAATGAGCCAGTCAGTTTTGAGTCCGAGGTGACTACAGAGGTAGATTTTGGTTGGGAAACAGCCATGTTGGAGAATATTTTGGATACCAACCCTATGTTGCTGATGCTTGAGAAAGAAGGATTGGCATACCAGAAACAAGGTGAAATGGCTAAGTTGGAAGGAAAGCCCATGTTCGGGTTGGGGGTGAATTATATGCTTTTCTCCCCGAGACCTGAATCTGGTGTAGTAGGTGGCATGAATGGAATGGATTACATGCCTGCAGGTATGGGAAACAACATGGTCATGCCGATGGCAACGGTAACATTGCCGATTTACAGAAAGAAATACAAGTCCAAGCAAGCGGAATCAAAACTCTGGTGGGATTCCAATGAAAAACAAAAAGAGGATTTGGAAAGAAATCTAGAAACTGAATTTGAAACCATCCTTGCTTCAATCAAAAATGCTGAGCGAAAGATCAAGTTGTTGGATGAACAGATCAAACTCACCGAACAGACCTTGGAACTTACCATCACGGCCTATGCGACTGAGGGAAGTTCCTTCGAAGAAATTCTAAGTATCCAAAGGGAATTGTTGGAATACAGACTGAATGCCCTGAATACCATAATAGATAGGGAAATGGGATTTGCGAAGTTGGAAACTTTGGTCGGGTATTGAGAAATAAGAGACGAGAGGCAAGAGACAAGAAGCGAGAAGCGAGAAGACTCTTCAAGAAGCAAAGACATGACATAAGACAGATGCCCTGAAAAGCCTGTCCCGAGAATATCGGGAGGCATCTGACACAAACATAGGGTTTTTAACCCTATGTTAAGATGAAAAAAAGGAGATCAATTTTGCCCTGAAGGGGCAATTGAATGGTTATTAGAAGGATGTAAAAACAATGAAAAAAGTGTCAACTATTTTCAGGACGTGACAGAGTAAAATCTAAAAAAAATGAAAACAAATAAAAACATTGCAATCATAATCATCGGCTGTCTATTCTTTGGGGCGGTGGCAGGATGGTTGATCCGTGGGGGAAATGAAGAGCATCCTGAAGGAGAGCATACCCATATAGACGAAGACGGGGTGGAATATACCTGCTCCATGCATCCGCAGATCAGACAAAATGAACCTGGCCAATGCCCATTGTGCGGCATGGCGCTGACTCCAGTCAACAATAAGAAAGGGGCAGACAGCAGTCCGTTCGTTCTTGAGATGACACCGGAGGCGGTTGCGCTTTCCAATGTGAAAATAGCTAGGGTAAAGTCTGGAGCTGGAACTGGGAAAATTGTGCTTACGGGCAAAATCCAACCCAACGAGCAAAGAAGCAAAAACCTGACTGCCAATTACACCGGGAGGGTAGATCAGCTTTATGTGAACTTCACAGGGCAGGAAGTCAGAAAAGGAGAGAAATTGGCGACGATTTATTCCCCCGAATTGGTCAATGCGCAAAAGGAGCTTTTGGAAACCGCTAAAATAAAAGAAAGCCAGCCTGCTTTGTACCGAGCCAGCAAAGAGAAATTGAGGTTGTGGAAAATTTCCGAGGATCAGATAGCTTCGATCGAAAGCTCTGGTACAGTGGAGACGCAATTTGATATTTATTCGGATATTTCTGGTATTGTGATAGGGCGTAATGTGTCTGTAGGTGATTTTGTGAATCGAGGCACATCACTTTTTTCAATCGTAGACTTGAGCAATATCTGGGTGATGTTGGATGCTTATGAATCTGATTTGGGAGCTATCAAGAAAGGCAATGAATTGACCTTTGAGGTTTCCGCATATCCAGGAAAGGAATTTAAAGCCAAAGTATCATACATCGATCCTGTTTTGAATCCGGATACCCGTACAGTTGGCATACGTGCTGAGGCTGTAAATCCGAATGGGGAGTTGAAGCCAGAGATGTTTGTTTCGGCAACAATTTCCACTTCTCTTACTAATCAGGTTGGTTTGATGATTCCCAAAACATCCATTTTGTGGACTGGACCAAGATCTGTGGTCTATGTGCAAAAGGGTAGTTCAGAAGCACCAGCATTCGAAATGCGAGAGGTAGAAGTAGGGGCAAGGGTAGGAGAGGATTATTTGGTGATTTCAGGATTGGAAGAAGGGGATCAGGTAGTGAGCAACGGGGTTTTTGCCATTGATGCTGCGGCTCAGCTGAGCGGCAATTATAGCATGATGACTAGGCCTGAAGTGAAGTCTATGGATGTACCCAAGGAGTTTACCGAGCAATTGGCTGCTGTTGTGAAAAGCTATATGAAGATCAAAGATGCTTTGGTGAAATCAGAGGCTAAAGTTGTTCAGGATGCGGTCAAGCCTGCCAAAATAAACCTGTCCAATGTGGATATGAAATTGTTGGATGGTGATGCCCACGATATTTGGATGGATTTATTGAAGCCGATTCAGGGCAGTTTGGATAAAATCTCCCAGCTCAATGATGTAGAAGAACAGAGAGTGCATTTTGAGACTTTATCGGATAATTTGATCGAGGCAGTGGAATATTTTGGTGTGGCAGGAAATACTCTTTACCGACAATATTGCCCAATGGCTTTCAGGGATCAAGGGGCGTATTGGCTAAGTGAGGAAAAGGAAATCAGAAACCCTTACTTTGGGGACATGATGCTGACATGTGGGGAAGTAAAGGAAACTTATCAGGTAGGGAAAAAGGTGGTTTCGGGCTCAGGAAATCAACCAGAAATAAAAGTAGGTCATCAGCATTGATTGAAAAATAGTAGAAATGCGATAGAAATAGGTTGGGTAAGCATTATCATTCAGCCTATTGCAACAAAAACACATCAAAATCAAAACATAAGAAATATGAATTTTAAGCAAGCATTGATTTTAGCAATGGTAGTATTTTCCTGTTCTGCACCGAAAGAGGAAGGAAAAGCAGTGGTTAATGAACATGAGCAACATGATCATTCTGCACATTCCGATACGTCAAATTCGAAGAGTCCGAGGACTGCATCAATGGCGAATATAGGATCCAATCATGTACATATCGACTACTCTGCCCCAAGTGTGAGAGGAAGGCATATATTTGGAGGCTTGGTAGCATTGGATGAAGTATGGGTTACAGGTGCTCATTCTGCTACTACAATATCTTTTTCAGAAGATATTATGATTGACGGAAACATTATAGCCAAGGGTAAATATGCTCTTTTCACCATTCCAAAGGAAAAAAGTTGGACAGTGATTCTAAATTCTAATTTTGCGCAACACTTGGCGGATGATTATGATCAGAGTGAAGACGTACTTCGGGTGGAAGTTGAAAACATTGAATCAATTGAACCTGTCGAACAGCTGAGGTTCGATGTTACAAGCGCTGGAAATGAAAATGGTGAACTAGCTTTTTATTGGTCTAATAGAGGGTTTCTGTTAAGTCTTTCAAAGGGGACTATCTAAGTCCTCTTTATTTCTTGAAATTCAATGCACTTGAACTATGGATACTGTCTTGAAGTGCCCGGTCTAGTTTTGAGGCTTCTTCCTTAAGGAGTTGGAGGTATTCTGTGATTTCGTTGATGTTGTTCTTTGGTTCCATTACTTCCAAGACGCCAAGGATGTTGGCTAGTTTGGAACGCATCATATGGGATTGGTTGAAAGTCAATTCCTTTAGGAATTGATTTTGCCTTTCAAGGATGATTTCAGATTTTTTCTTTTCTGAAATATCAAAGAAACAGCCAACCATGTTTAGGGGCAAGCCTGCATCGTTCCATTTGATTACTTTTCCATAGGCAATAGACCAAATTTCTTTGCCTGAGATTGTAATAATCCTAAGTTCGCTGTGAAAGGGGATTTTGCCATAACTTGTAAAATGATCTTCAAGCTGTTGGTTTGACTTTTCCCTGTCTTGGGGATGGATATGCTTTTTCCATTTTACTTCAGTTATGTCATTGGATATCAGGTCGTATCCTAGCATGGTCCTAAGGGATACACTCAAAATATCCGATTTGTTTTCTAAATCCCAAATCCAAAAACCAATAAGATTGTCTTCGAAAAGCCCTTCCATAATTTCATTCTTGATTTGGTGCTCATAGATGAAATCTGGAAATTCTATTGTTTTCTCATTGTTTTTTAAGATATCATGACCTATCCCCAATACGGTATAATCAGATTCGTTTTTTTGCTCTATGGTAAATTCCCAGTGTGTCCAATGAAAGTCTGATGCATCATCATTGACTTTTCTCAAATCCAACTGGAAATTTTTATCTTTTTTCCCTAGAGTCTTTTGAAGGGAATTTTGAAAACTTATAAAATCTTTTGGAAACAATATTTCACCAAAAGATTGTCCTACGAACGATCCTTCGAAGATTGATGGTTGATAGTTCAGTTTGTGGTTGGTTTCTAGAACATTTCCATTTTTGTCCAACTTTAACAGGTAAAAATAATTGGATCCCATCATAGGGGACATTTCTTTCTCAACCATATCTAATGCTATTTCCATTGTCCAAAATTAGTATTTTAATCAATATCTATAACTACAAAAAACAAAAAAAATTGTATAAAATACAAAAAAATATATTTAAAAATATTTATTGTAAATAAACAGCTATTAAATTGTATTTAAACAAAAAGAGGAGCTTAAAGCTCCTCTTGATTATTTTTTATTTCCTCTTCATCATACTGCATCAGTTCTGCCTCTTCCTCCTCTGGGTCAAAATCCTCCTGATGCTCTTCCTCAGTTTCGGGCTCTTCTTCTTTTGGTTTATTGGAAGCCCTCACCTCTTCCCGTCTTTCCTGATCTGCCTTGACCTCACTCAAAGGTTTTAGGTTTGCTGCAGGCGGGGGTAATAATTCCTCATCATCTTTTTCGTAAGGGAATATTTCTACGATTGGACTTTCGGTTACCTCGGGTACACGGAATGTGACTAGCATATTGTCTAGGCTTTCAAAGATCCTTTCGAATGCCTCTTTGACATCATGTGCTGTCACCAACATGAATTGGGTTACTTTTTTCTCCTTTCCACTGTCTGCATCTGTGACGATGTAAGTGATTTTGCATTTGTGCCAAATATCTATGTCGTCGTAGAAAAAAACATCGACAATATTGCTTTTGCTGATATTGGTGACTTGAAAATCCCCCCTGATCACAGATCCTAGCATGTCATATATCCTAGCTTCGGCTTCGGTAAAAGATACGGCATCTACCAAGTATTGCTCAGACACACTTTTGAGCAATCCCTCTTCATTTTCCTTAGCATATTTTACTTTACACAAGAACCAAACTCTCATATTTTTCTATTTAATAAGTGCGATTGCGAAGGTAGTGGATATTGCCAAAAGCTACAATCAAATGTGGTCATTTCCAGTTTGATTTTTGTTAATTTTTTCTATGGAATCATTTGATTAGGAAATACAAAATTGATTTCCCTTAGCAATTGTGCAATTACTTTTCTCTAAAATAAAAATTGCTGTATATTACCCTTAAGTATTGGTCTATGTGGAATAAAATTAATTATAGCTTTCCTGTTCAGTTGTTTTTCATGCATTTGAAAAAGAACATCCCGCTGTTGTTGTTCTGGGTGTTGTTGGTTTTGGTAATCCTTCAGAAATTTGGGACTGTGCTTGGCATACCGTTTTTGTTTTTGGATCCGGAATACCTGAATGAAGTCTCTTGGAAAGGCTTTTTTTTAATGGGGATAGCTTTTGGGGTCTTCACCATGGCATTTCATATGACTAGCTATATTCTTGATGGAGCCAAATTCAAATTCCTTGCGGTTATCCCAAAGCCATTTATTCAGTTTTGTGTCAACAATGGAATCATCCCATTGGGATTTTATTTGCTATATTTTTATAGTTTCATAAGTTTTCAATTGGATAATGAACACGATAGTTTATGGGAGATAGTTGAGTTTTTTCTTGGGTTTTCCGGTGGGACGATCCTGATATATTCGGTGATTTTTGCATACTTCGCCTTTACCAACAAGGACTTTTTTGTAATCTTCGCAGACTCTGTAGAGAAGAGCCTCCGCAAGACCAAGATCCCCAGGGCGAATATCCTCCGGCAAATCAAAGAGAATAAAGAGTCGAAGGATAAGGTTTTGAATTACATAGATATCCGACGTGGGATCGAGCCTGTAAGAAAGGACCTTTCCAAATTTGAAAGCCATCAACTTCTGAGGGTGTTTGACCAAAACCACCTCAATCTTTTTGTTATCCAAAGTGTTTTGATTGGTTTGATCTTGTTTTTGGGCTTTTTTAGGGAGTATCCTATTCTTCAGATTCCAGCTGCGGTGAGTGCTACACTTTTGTTGTCCATTATCATGATGCTGGTAGGTGCCTTGGCTTTCTGGTTGAGGGAATGGCTGATTCCGGCAATGATCACGGCTGTTCTGGTTTTTAATTTCCTCTCAAAATCAGAATTGTTGAATAGACCCCATACTGCATTTGGAATGGATTATGAAGTGACGCCAGCGGTCTATAGTTTGGAGAATCTGCAAAAACTTCTTCATCCTGATACATTGGAAAAGGACAGGGAAATGACACTTCGGATCCTCGATAATTGGAAAGCGAAATTCCCAGCTGATCAAAAACCAAGGATGATATTCATAACTACCAGTGGTGGAGGCCAGAGGGCGGCCCTATGGACTTTGAATGTCCTCCAGAATTTGGAGAAAGAAAGTGAAGGAAAGGTTTTCGAGCATACACAGATGATCACCGGTGCATCTGGAGGGATAGTTGGAGCTGCATTCTTTAGGGAGTTATACTTGAAAAAGCTTGAAGGTGAGGACTTGGATTATTCAGATAGAAAATACCTTGATCAGATCTCATCTGATAATCTCAATCCAATCATTTTCACATTGTTGGTAAATGATCTTTTTATCAGGAACCAATATTACGACTATAATGGTAGAAAATATTTGCAAGACAGGGGTTTTGCCTTTGAAAACCAGCTCAATATCAATACCGAGGGGATTATGGATAAGCCTCTTTCAGCCTATGCAATGCCGGAGTTTAAAGGTAAAATCCCCATGCTTCCCATTACGCCTCTGATAACCAATGATGGGAGAAAGCTTTTTATAGCCCCACATTCTATGTCATACATGGGGATCTCGGCAAAGCAATCAGAAGGGATAGATGAAAAAAGCCAAAGCATTGATTTTATGCGCTTATTTAAGGATCAAGATGCAAAGAATCTTAGATTTATCAGTGCTTTGAGAATGGGAGCGACTTTCCCATTTATCACACCACATATCCAATTGCCTTCAACGCCACAGATGGAAACCATGGATGCGGGTTTGTCGGATAATTTTGGGATTCAGGATGCATTGAGGTTTTTGTATGTCTTTCAAGATTGGATTGCCGAAAATACTTCCGGGGTTACCCTGTTGACAATCCGGGATTCTGAAAAATCCACAGAGATCGACCAAAGAATCCATCCTACCCTCTTTCAGAAATTATCCACTCCTTTGAAAAATATCCTGATCAATTGGGATAATATTCAAACCCTGAACAATGAAGTGCTCTACAACCTATTCAAAGAGTCTATGGGTTTTGACTTGGATAGGATAGAGTTCGAGTACTCTACAAGCCAATTTTTAAGAGAAAGAGGACTTGTGGATTCCGTTGGGGTGGTGAACCAGGAGCAACAGGAAATCCAAAGGGCATCTCTCAACTGGAGGTTGACTGCCAGGGAAAAGGTGTCAATAATAGATAATATCAAAAGTGTCCAGAATAGAGATGCGCTTAGAAAGGTAAGGGGAATTAGATATTTGGTTCCTGAGGTGGACTGATCAATCGATTTCCAATTTCTCGGCAAAACGTTCCAATGCTTCCGGCTTTCCTACTGCATAGACGATGTCACCCAATTTCAGCTTTTCATTCCCCGTGATTTCTGAAATAGTTGCACTTTTTCTTTTGATGGCTACGATATTGATCCCAAATACATCTCTGATCTTAGCTTCTCTCAAGGATTTGTTGATGAAGTCCCCCGAATCCTTTTCGACTTTCAAACCCACAAAATTAATGTCCGGTAGATCAACTTTGAATCTGGAATTTGCTTCTGGGGATAGGTTTCTGAACATTTCGTAATTGTGTGACCTTACTTCCACTGTAAAATCATCGATATCATGTTTTGGGACAAGGTATTTGTTCAATACCCTGGTGAAAATCTCTATCGAAGTCTCAAATTCTTCTGGAATCACCTCATTTGCCCCTAGTTTAATATTTTCCTCCATTTCTCCCAAATAGCGTGTCCTGACGATGATGTATGGGTTTTGGGTGATGTGCCGAATAGATGCGATGATCCTTTTGGTTGCTTCGGGGTTGGAAATGGCGATTACAGCGACCCGCGCCTTATGGATGTTGACATGTTCCAATACGGTATCATTTGCAGCATCACCATACATGATTGGCTCGCCTTTCATGGATTCCACTTTGACGGTTTCGGGATTTGTCTCAATGATGGAGTAGGGGATGTCTGCAGATTTTGCTGCTTTAGAGAGGTTTCTGCCATTCAGTCCATAGCCAATGATGACAAGATGGTCTTTGAGCTCTTTGGTATCTAGGATTATATTCGGAAGACTATCATTCCCAAATTTCCTGCTCAACCTGCTAGGCAATGGTAAATTCAGGATTCCACATGCCATTTCTTCCCTTTTTTTCAATACAAAAGGGGTGATTGTCATGGTCAAGATGGAAATTGCAAGAAAATACTGGTAGGTATTTGGATCCAACAGATTATATTTCAACCCTTCCTTTGCCAAGAGTAAGGAGAATTCACCTACTTGGAAAATCGAAAATGCAACCATAAAGGCTTCTTTGAAGCCCTGACCGATAGCTTTTACAGAGATGGCAACTACCAGGAATTTGACCACGAATGTCAAGGCGGTAAGCCCAAGAATGACGAAAATATGCTCATACAGGAAAGTGATATCGAACAACATCCCTACTGATACAAAGAAAAAGCTCAAGAAGATTTCCCTGAATGGCAGGATCTTGCCGGTGGCATGGTGACTATAGTCCGACTCACTGATAATCAATCCTGCCAAAAATGCCCCAAGACCAAGAGAAAGCCCTAGCAATGAGGTGACGTAAGCTACAGCGAAGCAAGTCAAAATAATGCTGAGTAGAAACAACTCTTCACTCCTTGTTTTGGTCACCCGAAACAACAGCTGTGGGATGATGTATTTTGCACTGACAATGGTAAGCAATATCACCAAAGCACCCTTGAGTGCCAAGTACAGCAGTGAAAGGAGTACATTGTCCGATTCTCCAGCCAACATCGGGGTGAATAGCATCAAGGGGACGATTACCACATCTTGGAAAATCAAAATGGCTAAGGTGGTCCTACCGGGGATGGTATTGACTTGTCCATATTCTTGTAGGAGTTTCAGTACGATCGCCGTGCTACTCAGTGCAAACAGAAATCCGAAAAATACTGCAATATTCCAATCAAACCCAAAAACATAGCACAGTAGTGTGGTAGCCAAGATTGTAAGTCCTACTTGCAGGGATCCTCCAATGAAAACAGCTTTTTTGATGGACAGCAAACTCTTCAATGAAAATTCCATCCCAATCACAAAGAGCAATAAAATCACCCCAACTTCGGAAAGGACTTCCACCGCAGTAGAGGCATTGACCAATGATAATCCATAAGGGCCGGCAATGGCTCCTGTAAACAAAAAACCGATAATCGTTGGGATCTTTAGCCTCATAAAGAGGAGTATAACCAATGTAGCCAAGCCAAAAATGACCACTATATCAGATAACAATGGCATTTCTACACTTGCAAGAGTTAGGTAATTCATAAAAAAGGTTTTGGGTAAGTTTCAATTCAAAGTTGAAAATACAACTTTGCTGTCTTTAATCCCAGACAAGGAGTTGACTTTTTGAATTAAAAAACGCTGTTGCAGAAAGTCTTTTGGAGATGTAGATTTTTAGTCTGTAGTGATTAAAGTAAATCGGGTTCATGGAATAATTAAAGTTGAGGTTTAAATAGTTAAATAAAGTATCTTGGGGCATCAGAAGTGTTAAATTGGAAGTGGTTTGGAATATGTTTTAATTGTCCCTACTTTTGCACCTCAAAAAAATCAAACTAATTATTTAAACAAACAAAATGTGCACTATGACAGCACCAAAAGTATCTAATGGATTTTTTCTAACACTAAGTCTTCTGATGGGTTTATTGCTCATTTCGTGTTCAGAGGATGAATTTTTTGAGAAAAATATTACAGGAAAGGCATTGAATACCTCGATCAAAGAGGAGAATATGACAAAATTTGCAAGGGTTTTATCAAAAGCCGTCTATGAAAGAAAAGATGTGCGGGCATTTTTGAAGCAAGAATCCTTAAAACAATTCGATAAGAACTATGATGTTTTGTATTATCTGGTAAAAGATGAGATGATTGGCGAAGAGTCATTTCGGGATATCCTGATTTCTTACTCATCTGTGGAGGATCTTGAAAAAATAGAAAGGAGTATCCCATTGTTGAACATTTATGTATCAAAAATCGAGTTTTTTGATGTGCTTCCGGAAAATCTGGATACCGATGATACTGAAATTCCGGTGATCGTATCAAAAAAATCCGAAAATGCACTCTTTTTCAATGGAATTGAAGAATTGAGTTTTGAGAAGGGAGAAGTTCCAAATTTCCATGTGTTTGTAGTCAATGAAAACAGCAGGGTAATCCTTCCAGAAAACAGCCATAGTATCAGGAGTAGGAGGAGGGTGAGGTTCAGGTCGCCTGCATTTGATGGTATGGATACAAATACAGGAGAAGACAAGTTGTCTGTTGGTTTAGATGACGTTGGACAAAAAGCCATTGAATCCTTCAAATACTTTTTTAAAGATGATGGCAGTAATAGCCAGAAAGGATTTCAAAGGGACTTTATCTATTATGGAATAACGCCTGAAAACCGGACAGGTAGTTTGAACTACTCTGTAACAGAGTATATTCAGTTTTTGGAAATTGACCCCAAAATATATTATGATATTTCCGATCAAAGAAACTCTGAGATATATAATGGTGATCCATTTATCAATAACTCTGGGGTTAAGAGAAAATCAAGAAATGGATATAGTCAAGCAGAATTGATAGATAGAATGTGGTCAAAAGGAGCTTATAATTTTAGGTTTGAGATTTTTTATTCATTTGGTTCTCCAATGATTGTATATGCTCCACTAAGACCTGATCAGATATGGGATTTTAATATAGAGCATTCTTATAGACATTCTACTTGGTTTAGAAAAAGTAAGCACACCTATAAAATTGACCCTTCAAAGTTTACGTCCAAAAGAGTTGTTTTACCGAATCCAATTACCATCGGTAGATGGGATATAAGAAATGAATCCTTGACAAGGTATGTGAAAATATATGAAGAGGATGAAGGTTTAGAACAAATGCATAAAGAAATTTATGAAATGCAGTATGCCCATGGGGCCAATTTTATTGGAAATACTAAAATCAGTCTTGGTCTGAAAGAAGCAGTGAATTCAGAAACTGATGTTGCGGGAGGTGTAGAATCACCAACAACAATAACCAAATCTGGGGAAATTGCGGTCATGAGAAGCATAGAGTCAGACTATTTAGGATGTATAAAGATGTATTTTTATGATCCTGTTTTGCATGATGTTTCGGCTTCCACAAATTCAGCTGTTGTTCATACATATGATACAAGAAGTGTGAAATTAGGACTAGTTGTAAAGTAGATAAACTGCTTTAGGTAACTGTGCAACTTGTAATTGAATGATATTATTACATTGTCAAAAAAATAAAAAAAGCTCCTGGAATCATTTCAGGAGCTTTTTTTGAACCCAATCAACTGATGACCAATAACGGTAATTCAAGTCTTACGAAGTCATTACTCTTTGGCATCTTTCATTTTCAGGAATTCAAGAGGTGTCATCACGGCGATTCTTGAACTTCTGTAATCTTTTATATTTCGAGTGATAATAGCATCTAGCCCCTTTATTTGTAATGCGGAAGAATATTGAATAGAATCCTCAAAATCTTTAAAATCATTTTTTAAGGCTTGTATCACTTCTTTTTTTGTTACTCCTACAATCTTAGTTATTTCGGATAAAGTTTCTACGATCTCGAGAGCTTTTTTATGTCCTAAAAATTTTCTTACAATATAATAAATGTTATTAATGCTTGTAGCCGATAAATGTAATATTACAATGTTCTGTTCATTCAGTTCAAAGAGTTCACTAGCAGGGTTTGCATGAGGCTAACGATCTGTGAAAAAGTCAATGACTACATCTGAATCTATAAATAATTTAAACGCCATATTTTTTTGATAACTCTTCAGTTAATATTTGTTTGTAGTCAAAGTTTTCGTCTATTTTTAATATGCCTCTCAGCTTTTTTACTTTTGGGGAAAGCTGTTCTTCTTTTATTTTTTTTCTGTTTACCGTTACTAGTTTGAAGTAATTTTCAACAAGCTCTGAAAGACTTTGCCCTTTTTCTTTAGCATACTCTTTGGCAATTTCAATCACCTCTTTCTCTATGGTCAGTGTCAATTTGGTATTCATGGTGCTTTTTTATCAAAAATACGTGTTTTATTTATATTTGTCAACACGTATGGATTGATGAAAAGTCACTATTTTCCGAAATTATTCGAGCCACTTATAGAGAACCTATCACCTTGGTCTGTGTTCCCACAGAACAATCCGTCAATTGGACAACTCTCGATGGGTTTCTCTTTTTGAAACTGGTAAAAGCAATTTGCCTGTTAGAATAAATTGATATTTGGATAAAAGTCTAATTTTATGTTAGAGAACCCATCAAGGGTTCAAATCCCTTGATGGGCTCCTATTCAATTTTAAGATTTTGACTTTAAGTGTTTAAACTTGGGTGTCGTATATGATGACTTTTAAAACCATTTCCCAAGCATCAATAAGCAAACCCCAGTTTTTTATAAATAAAATGCATCAACCATGCTGGTCCAATCAAAAGAAATTGAACGTCTTTTAAGAATGATGGTTTTTTGCCTTCGATTTTATGTCCATAAAACTGGAAAATCCAGGAAATGATAAATATGCCTACGGAGATAATCCAAAGTGGGATAGGGGATATCAAGACAATCAGATTGGCAATGGCTAAGCATAGCGCAGAAAAAAAGAACATTCCCAAAGCCAAAGGTGGGGAAATGGAAAGATAATAAACCAATACGATGGCCAATACAACCGTGGCCCAATTGGCAAAGCTCTGGAGAAATGGCAAATAGGTTTCCAAGAGTCCAGATGGGATGCTGAAAATCAATCCTACAATGCTGAAAAAAATGGCAGGGACACAAATCCAATGGATAGTTTTGTTGGTTTCGTTCTGGTGGCTCAAGCCATATTCGTGAAGTAGCATATCTATTTTTCTCATTGGGAATCGGCTTTTGTTGGATGTTTTGGAATATCTGGTTTAATTTAATAAATAGTCTTGAAATAATTTTAAATAAAACAGGGAAATGCTTAGCTATTGGGAAAAAACACACTTTTTGAATTATGATATGATAGTCATTGGGGCAGGTATAGTAGGCCTGTCCACTGCGATCCAGTACAAGACCAAGTTTCCCGAAAAAGCTGTGCTGGTCTTGGAAAGAGGTGTTTTTCCAAGTGGGGCAAGTACCAAAAACGCAGGGTTTGCCTGTTTTGGTAGCTTGACAGAGATTTTGGATGATTTGACCAATCTTTCAGAACAGGAGGTGGTAAGGCTTGTGGAAAAAAGATACCAGGGACTCCGGGCTATCAGGCAGGTTTTTGGTGACAAAGCCATTGGTTACAAAGGTGATGGGGGAATGGAATTGATAACCCAAAGCCAAGAATGGGTTGTTCCTGAAGTTTCTCGAATCAATGAAATGCTTCGTCCCTTATTTCATGAAGATGTTTTCGAAATTCTGGACGATATGCAATCATTCAATTTTGGTCCAAGTGTGAAGTATGTCATCAAAAACAAGTATGAAGGTGAATTGGATACAGGTTTATACCTTCAAAGTTTGTGGTCAAAAAGCCAATCTTTGGGAGTGAAAATCCTGACAGGTACAAATGTAGAAAGTCTGGACATAGATCAGAAAACTGTTTATGTAAAAGATGGGGTACATTCAGGTTTCATACCATTCCATGCAAATCAAATCTGTATTTGCACCAATGCATTTACCAATCAGCTGATTCCAAACTTGGATATCAAGCCCGGGAGAGGTTTGATATTGGTGAGCAAACCTTTGCATGAATCTTTGCCATGGGTTGGGACATTCCACTATGATCAGGGATATGTGTATTTCAGAAGCTTGGAAAATGGTAAGAGGGTACTGTTGGGTGGAGGTAGGAATTTGGATTTCGAAAAAGAAGAGACGGATCAGTTTGGGATCAACCAAAAAATCAAAACCTATTTAATGGATTTGGTGGAAAATGTAATCCTTCCAAATCAGCCTGTCGAAATCGATATGGAATGGTCTGGTATTATGGCATTTGGGCCGAATAAAAAACCTGTGATTTCCTTACTCAATAAAGATGTGGGAATAGCTGTGAGATTGGGAGGGATGGGGGTGGCACTGGGTTGGAAGGCAGGAGAGGAACTGGTTAGCCTATTGTAAGGGGTGGAAAGTTCCAAAATTTTGTTAATTTCATGTTTTAGATTAATCCAAAATTCACTAAATGGTTAAGATACGTAAAGATCCGTCTCTTTTGGAAGCGGTATTTCCAATATTGTTTTTAATAGTATTACTGATTATAAACATTGGGATTTTTGGCACAGATGGACTTGACGGCTCCAACCAGATGGTGTTGGTGATATCTTCTGCATTGGCGGCATTGATAGCTGTGTTCAGGCTGAATATCAGATGGGAGGCACTCCAAGATGGTATTGTGAAGAGCATTAGTTCTGCGATGTCGAGTATATTGATTTTGTTGTTGATTGGAGCTTTGGCAGGTACTTGGATGTTGAGTGGGATTGTTCCGGCGATGATTTATTATGGTTTGCAAGTACTCAATCCCACTATATTTTTGATTGCTGCATGTATTGTAAGTGCAGTAGTTTCCATTGCCACAGGTTCCAGTTGGACCACTGTTGCTACAGTTGGGGTGGCCTTGCTGGGGATTGGCAAAGCATTGGGATTCAGCGAAGGGATTATTGCAGGTGCAATTATATCAGGTGCATATTTTGGGGATAAGATGTCACCATTGTCAGATACGACCAATCTTGCCCCGGCCATGGCAGGGACGGATTTGTTTACCCACATCAAGCACATGACCAAAACCACCGTTCCATCTATTTTGATAACCTTGGTGATCTTTGGTGTCATTGGGTTTACAAATGGAGCTGAGGGCTCCGTAGAGCAAGTGAAAGGGATCTCAAATGTAATTCTCGAAAAATTCAACATCAACGGCTGGTTATTTATTGTTCCTTTGGTCGTGATTGGATTGATTGTCAAAAAAGTGCCCGCTGTACCGGCTTTGTTGGCAGGGGCTATATTGGGTGGAGTTTTTGCCATTATTTTCCAACCTCAAATCATCTATTCTATAGCCGGAGAAGATGCACAGGGTTATGCCTACAATGCTTTCAAAGCTGTGATGATGGCACTTTATGGAGAAGTCAGTGTGACGACGTCCAATGATATAGTGAATGAATTATTGGTAACTGGAGGCATGGCGGGGATGTTGAATACCATTTGGTTGATTATCTGTGCAATGGTTTTTGGCGGGATTATGGAAGAAAGCAGGATGCTATCTGTTTTGGCTGAGGCAGTGATCAGAAAAGTACACTCCATTGGTTCTTTGGTGGCATCTACCGCTGCGACCTGTATGTTTTTCAATGTGACTACTTCAGATCAGTATTTGGCTATCCTTGTTCCCGGTAGGATGTATGCGGATATCTATAGAAAAAGAGGCCTGAAACCGGAAAATTTGAGTAGAACACTGGAAGATAGTGCCACTGTGACCTCTGTACTTGTACCATGGAATACCTGTGGTGCCACGCAGGCTTCTGTATTGGGTGTGGCTACATTGACTTATGCACCGTATTGTTTTTTCAATATCATCAGTCCATTTATGACGATTATGTATGGGTATTTAAAGTTGGGAATAAATTATTATTCCGAAGAGGAAATGATTGAAATCAAAAAGGAGTTTTCTGTATGATTCCGAAAAGTATTACAAAAGATGAAGTGAACGAATTGCCTTTGGGGCAGTTTGAAGGAGAAATTGTATTGGTCAATTCTTTAGGTCAAATCCATGAGGTCGTTGAGGAGCTGTCATCACATGATTTGCTGGGTTTTGATACCGAGACGAAGCCTGCATTCAAAAAGGGCGTCTATAATTTTGTGTCATTGCTGCAGCTTTCAACACCAGATGTTGCATTTTTGATCAGGTTGAATGAACTGGGCTTACCGGAAGGTATTCGGGGTATCATGGAAGATCCAGGTATATTGAAAATTGGCGCTGCTGTTTTGGACGATTTGAGAGGGTTGCGGAAGTATGCCCAAGATTTTGTGCCTGCAAGTTTCTTTGATCTTAATGAAGAGTTGAAAAAGGTGGGCTTCAAGAATATTGGTGTAAGAAATTTGGCTGCGATGGTGATGGAAATCAGGATTTCCAAATCTGAACAAGTTTCGAATTGGGAAGCTTCCAGCCTGACGGAAAAGCAGATGCTCTACGCAGCAACTGATGCCTGGGTGTGTCTGGAAATCTATAAAAAACTCCATTTGCAGGGGTATTTGGATCAGCTTTTTAATCGTTGACAATTTTAGCTTGCGCAAGATCAGCGATTTTGGACCTGAAGGTCTCGTAATTGCTTTCACGAATTCTTAAGGACATTTTACAGGTATTGTCAAAATCCTGGGATGTGATTTCCAAATCCAGGTCTTTCACCAGTCGCATGACATCATTCATTTCAAGATAGTCAAATTCCAAAACAGCTGATTTTTTGACAATGGCTTCGATGATTCGATTGCTTTCCAAAGCTTCTGAGGCGGCGGTTTTATAGGCAGTGATCAATCCACCAACCCCAAGTTTTGTGCCGCCAAAATATCGGATTACAACGATTAGGGTGTTGGTAAGGTTCTTTGACCGGATCTGACCCAATATTGGATCGCCTGCCGAATGGTTAGGTTCTCCATCATCATTGGCTCTGTATTGCTCTTGGTTTTTTCCCAGGATATAGGCATAGCAGTGATGCCTTGCATCGTAATATTGCTTCTTGAGATCCTCTAAGATTTCTTTGATCTCAGCTTCATCCGCTACCGGATATGCAAATGCCAAGAATTTGCTTCCTTTTTCTTTGTACAATCCCTCCGATATCCCAGATATGGTAAGGTAGGTGTCTTCCATTGTGTTAAGTCTTGATTTGCTATGGTATTTCGTGTTTCTTCACTTTCTGGTCATTCAAAATTAACAAAATAGAAATTTGGGACTGGTGGTATTCTTAAATATTATTTTAATTTTGAATTAGTATGAACTACTTCCCAAAACCCGAAATTATTGTCTTGAATGGTGTGGTCAATGAGACAGGTCAACTGCATTTCTTCGAAAAGTCCGATGATTTTCCTTTTGAAATCAAAAGATCCTTCTGGATCACTGGCGTTCCAAAAGGAGAAAAACGAGGAGTGCATGCACACAAAAGGGAAACCCAACTTTTGATAGCCCTGAAAGGGGAGGTAGAAGTCAGGTTGGAGGACAGGTCAGGAAATACCTATTCGTTTGTACTTGACCAACCCAATCATGCGTTGGTACTGCCAGCTTTGTATTGGTCTGAAGTGATATTTGGAAATGATGCAATATTGTTGGTCTTGTCCGATCATGGGTTTTCGGAGAGTGATTATATAAGAAATAAAGAGGAATTCGATGCTTTATCGTAAAAATATTGCTGATCAATTTGAAGTTTCCATAGGACATTACGCCAATGAATCCCATGATTATTTTTTGCAGACTTTTGTTCCCGAAGGTCCGATCCAATATATCCATGTAAAGCTGAAGAAAAAAGAACAGGTAAAGGGAGAGATTTTTTTTGTCGTCAATGAAGACAAGGAAGCGGTTTCCCTGCCCAATAGTCCTTTTGGAGGTTTTTGGTTGGGGGATTCAGTGACATCTGATATTATTTCTGAAATGATTGCGTTTATTTTAGAGTGGCTGAAGTCATCTGAGGTTAAGTCTGTCAGCATCACACAGGCTCCAGCTGTGTATGGCAACAAATCAGATTTGATTGGTTATCTTTTGTTTAGCCAAGGGTTTCGTTTGGAAAGGGTTTTGAACCATCAGGTATTGTCAGGGAAGAAAAAGATCAAAAACAATCTGAACCACCTGCTTCCGAAATATCAGAAAAAGGCAAAAGAACAACAATTCAATATAGTAACGGGAAACATCCAGAGTTTTTCCTTTTTGAAGGAAATAGCACAGTGGAAAAATTCAAGGGGACACGAAGTCACGGTAGATGAAAACAAGCTGATTCATCAGGTGTCGAGTTTTCCCGAGCGCTATTTTGTCATTACGATTCTACAGGCAGGGGTTTCTGTAGCGCATGCGGTTGCAGTCAAGCTGACATCTGACAGCCTTTATTATTTTTATTCTGCCATCAATCCAAAGAACCAAATGAGGCTGACGGGCGAATTGTTGATGGTCTATTTGCTCAAGTTGGCGATGGAGCAAAAGGTTTCCTTTCTTGATTTGGGTTCTTCCGATTTGGATGGGATTCCAAATCATAAATTGATGTATTTCAAGGATAAGTTTGCAGACACTTGGACCAACAAAAGCACCTGGATCAAAACCTTGTAGAAATGGAAGAATTGCCACTGGTATCGATCATTTGTACTGTATTCAATCAAGAAGCCTTTGTCAATGAATGTCTCGATAGTGTAGCAGCTCAAGGATATAGGGATTTCGAGCTGATTATCATAGAAAATGGAAGCAAGGACCGATCTAGGTCTTTGGTAAGGCCGTGGATAGAGAAACACCCTCATTTATCTATTCAAGCAATCTATCACGAAGTTCCTCTTCCATATTGTGAAAGTTTCAACAAAGGATTGCAATTAAGCCGAGGGAAGTATATCATTGATCTTTCTGGTGATGATCTGATTTTCCCATTTCATTTGGAAAAAAGTGTGGGGAAACTTGAGAAAAATCCTGCGGCAGCTTTTTGTTTTTCGGATGCAGAGCTTTTTGAATATGGGAAAAAACCTAAGACTTTTTATCAAAGAAGCCCGCAAGGAATGCTACTTGATAGGGTGCAGGAAGGGGATTTGTATATGCAAATTGTTGCAGGAAATCCTGTCTTATCAGTAACCATGGTTTTTGATGCCAGCAAATTAAAAGAGGCAGGGGGATATGATGAAGCTTTGGCATATGAAGATTTTGATATCATGATAAGGCTTTCCCGGTATCATTTGGCTGTTTTTTCGGATCACATAGGAGTGGGGAAAAGATTGCATCCAGCATCTTTTTCCTCAAAGCAATATCTCCCCAAACTTTCTGTGATGCTCCCTTCCACACTGAAAGTCTGCCAAAAAATAAAATCAATGAATGAAAACCAAGAAGAAGATCGAGCGCTGTCTATCCGGGTGCTGTATGAAGCCAAGCATGCGCTTTGGTCTGCAAATTTTGAGGTCGCTTCAGGTTTTTTAGAGTTGGCCAAATCCCTAGACGTAAAAGGTATTGAATATGGTTTTTTTAGAAATTGGGCAAAACTTAAGCTTGATCTTTCCCGTCTTTACGTGTTGTTGAAAAAATAGAGATATGTTTTATGTTTTTGCAAAAGCTTTTCTAAAGTTCTAAACTTTAGAAAAGCTAAACCATTGTTATTTTATCCAACCATCACTTCCACCATATCAGTTCTGCTAAAATACTTTAGTCCGACTTCAAGAATGTCTTGGGCAGTGAATGTCCTGATAAAATCAAGTTTTTCATAATAGAAGTTTTGGTCCAATCCAGCTTGGTGTATGCTCTTGAATCTTCCGATCAGATCAAAAGCCGAACTGAAATTGGACAAGAAGCTTCCAATCATATAGTTCCTGACTGTTTCCAATTCATCGACGCCAACCAATTCAGTTTTCAACAGGTTTATTTCCTTGTAGATTTCTGTAATCACTTCGTTGAGATATTGCTTTTGGACATCAGCCATCACTATCCAATAATCTGCATTTTTCAAACTCCCAATACTGCTATAAATACCATAGGTATGTCCTTTTTCCTCTCTGATATTTTTGATCAGCCTGGAGCCGAAATATCCACCCAGAATAGTGTTGAAAACGGAAAGGGCATGGTAGTCAGGGTGGCTTTTTGGAATCAGGTGGCAGCCTATGCGGATGGTGGATTGAAGGGATTTGTCTTTGACCTCGTAGAGTCTGTCCTTTGCGATGTTTTCAAATAGAGGATACTCTTGTTCTGTGAAATTGACATCCAACGAACCCAAAAGTGCCGCAATCATATCCAATTCTGCTTCACCAACATTTCCTGTTAGGAATATCTCCGGATTGTACCAAAGGGAATGATTGTAATAGTCCAGAAGGTCTTCCCTCGTAATGATTTCCACATCATATTCTTCAGAAATCAATCCATATGGATGGTTCTCACCAAACAATTGCCTTCTGAATAATTGACTCGCCCTCGCTCCATTCTGCTCTCTTTGAAGGCTGATGCTTAAGGCTTTTTGTGATTTCCTTTTTGCCAATTCCTTTTCTGGGAAAGTAGCTTCTGTCAGTAGGGATCTGAAAACAGGGAACACATTGGAAAAATGCTTCTTGGTAGTCAGCAAGGCGATGCTGTTGTTCTCGAAACCAGAGCTGACTTCGACTTCACTTGCATAGTGGTCAAAAAAATCATCTAAATCGGAGGCGGATTTTTCTTTTGTGCCCTCCATGATCATATTGAGGGTGAAGAAGGATGTCAGTTTTTTGTCATCTGTATTCAAAGCCCTTTGTGTATCAGTATTGATTTCCAATCGAATGGCATCAATTTCCGGTGTAGGTATAAAATACAAGTGGACTCCATTTTGAAGAGTCCGCTTGATAGGGTTTTGCAGGGTGATATTCTCCGGGATTTGGAATTCCGGAGCTTTGCTTCTGTCTAATGTCATTATTTTGAAATGTTGTAAGCAAGAGAAAGCCTCAAGGTCTCTGCCAATGGGTGGTTTTGTACCTGTGGTACGAGGTAAGAAAAATCAAATCCCAGAGCTTTGTAGTTGAATCCTACACCCATGGTGAAGTAGCGTCTTCCTCCTTTGTTGATGTTTTCATGGAAATAACCGGTTCTTAAGGCAAGCCTCTCATTATAGGTATATTCTACACCAAATGAAATCATGATCTCCTGCATTTCCTCTCGGAATCCTCCAGGAGCGTCAGCAAAAGAACCGAACATACCAGCTATCAAAGGTCTATTTGGGTCTTTCCCGTTTCCAGGTTCAATCACAAGGTTTCCATCTGGATCAGTAATGAGATTCCCGTTTTCATCCCTGCTATAAATTGGTGGGGAAGGAACCATCAATTTGTTCAAATCCAAAGCAAAAGTGATGGAATTGTATTCATCCATTTTGATTTGGTATGCTGTACCTATCCTGAAATTGGTTGGGATGTAATCCAAATCTTCCGAACTGTTGTAGGTGAGTTTTGGTCCTATGTTGGAAATACTGGTGCCCCATGACCAAACACCTTCTTTACTTCCTACAAAAACATCCTTAGTGTAATATAATCCAACGTCTGCCCCCACGGATACACCCGGCCTGCTTTCAGTGCCACCTGCTGAGGACATATGTCCAGACAGGTTGGAGTGTATAAGTCTTGCCGAAATCCCCAAGCCCAGATTTTCGGACAATCTTCGGGAATAAGTACCTCCAATAGCAATATCTCTTGGCGTAAACTCGCCCAATTCATTCCCTCTTTGATCGGTCAATTGGATGTCTCCCATATTGAAATATCGAAGATCAAAACCAAATGCGGAATTCTCATCGATTTTCTTGTATCCAGACAAATAACTCACCGACATATCATTGACCAATCTGCCCAACCATGGGGAGTAGGACAATGAAACCCCCATATCATCTTTGATAAAAGCAAGTTTGCCTGCATTCCAGTGTGCGGAATTGGCATCGGGGGAAGTAGCTACCCCAACATCTCCCATGGCCGAATGCCTGCTGTCAGGTGCGAAATTCAAAAAGGGAACAGCAGTAGTAATTACTCTCCTGCTTGGGTCCTGCCCTGTGATTTCTACAGAATTTTGTGCAGAAACATCATACGCTGAAAGACATACGAGAGAAAGAAAAAGTGTCTTGAATGAATGGCTTACCGATATTTTCATTTAATGATTATTTTGCCGCTCTTCCTATCTGAAGTATTGTCTATTTCTGATACGAGCTGTAATTCGTAAATATAAGTTCCTTTTGTTGGATATTTGGTTTTAGAATGGAAAAAAATCCACTCAAAGTCATCCAAAATATAATTGGCTTTCACATAACGCTTGCTTGATTGATATATTTCATGTCCTGACATGGTGAAAACACGCAAGTGAAGCATTAAGTTTTCACCGGATCGATTATGTTCTATCCTAAATTTGCTGACCTCAGAGCTGGGGTTGGGATAAGTCGTGCTGCTTAGGATCCTGACTGATGCGCTTCCATCTACAAGAATCTCACGCTCCACTATCGATCTGTTACCCACATTGTCCCAAGCTTCAAATGAAACCACATTGATTCCTTCTACCAATCCTTCCACAGGGACAAGAACCTGTCCTTTTTTATAGCTGTTTTTTATAGCCGAATAGAATTCATTAAGAAATATTGGATTCCCGCCATTGATTTGCATGGATATGTTTTGGCCAATATTGGCAGGGGAAATATTGATGCCGCTTTCATCATGCAGGTTAGCCAGTAGCTTGATGTTGTATGCTGAGAAAGTGTCCAGATCCTCCCCGTATTCATTCCCAAAGAGCAATTCGATCTCAGGCCCTTCAGTATCTTCGGGAGTGTGTGGGTCCGTGCCCCCGATGATAGTTTTCTTGGCAGACATGGCTTCTTGCCCATTCTCAAGCTCGGCAAAAACCCTGACAAGACCCTCCCCAAATTCATATTTGATGTTTTTGGGCATGAAAATCTCTGCTTCAAAGGTGCCGTCATCCACATCCCCAATGCCTTGAAACAGTACATTTCCTTCAGTTTCAAAATTGATGGGAACACTTTCATCTCCCAAGGTTTGTTTTGCCTCTTTTTTGTCAAATAAGATCAATTTGTATTTACCTTTGGCATTAGAGATCGAAGATTGTGTCAAAGGATCGATGATTTTTCCCCGAACAGCTACCCTTTGCATAGCACGCAATGTATCCACTTCCATTTCTAAGCCTATATCGAATACCTCTTGGACTTTGGATTCCAATTCTGGGGCAGCAAGCTTCATCGATGGATCACCAAGTAAGGAAAAGTTTCTGTTGAAAGATCCATTCAGGCTGTTGTTTTTTGTTCTTTTGTATATTTCTCCCAAATCTAAATTTTCTCCGTTTTCTTTTTGGAAGACCGCTTCAATAAAAGCCTTGTTCAGCGCAAAATTGATGCTGCTAAAGACAGGCCTTCCTGTAGTCAGCAATCCAATAGCTCCTTTTTTTGGTGCGAATAGCATTTCCTCTGCGCCTGATCTGATGAAGGGGCTGTCATGTCTGCCAAATTCACAGGTGGCTGTCACCAATAAAGGCAAAAATGGATTGTCAATCCAGTCACGCAAATCAGAAGTTTGGTATACTTGCTCTGCTGTAAGGGTGGTTTCATTCCCATGTCCGATATAATTTAGGATCAAGACGCCCTCTTCGATTGTCCTTTCTAAGGCATCTTTGGCTTGTGGGGATGATTGCCTGCCAGCAGTTCTTATTTGTTCGAACCTATCGAGATAGAGCTTTTCAACGATGTATTCAGGGTAATTCTCAGTTAAGAATCTCGCATGGCTTTCAGCGTCGTTTAGGTGGATATTGTTGTCACCATCATCTGCGAAGAGAGCGATTCTGCGTTTCCAATCTCCTTGGTTTGCGGTTTTTGACTCATATGCAATGATTTTGTCCACTGCTTCCCGTGCTTCCTGGATGTTGATGGCTGGGATCCTTCCGATACCAATTTTGAGTGACTCATCTCCAGCGTTGCTTTCTGTCCATTCCCCCTGTCCCATTTCCAAAAAACCAAAGTAATCATCAGAAGAATATGTCGCCAAAGGATTAAGACTGTTTCGAGAGCTATATGACGGGACGAGATTTGGCCTGCCTCCAGCGATTTTTGTTTTGTAGTCATAGGTTCCCTTTCCAAAAAACAGTACGTTCTTGATGTGTCCGGTATTGTTGTAATGATAAGACAGGAAATTTCTGATAGCAGTAATGTCATAGGTGCCATATCCAAAGGCATCAAAAACATCAGTTAGTATCACTACTTTGGTGCTGATCCCAAGGTTGTTTTTGTGGCTGGCAAGTCTTTCAGCTTGGGTTTTTAGTATTTCGGGACTGATGATGACCAAGGATTGGTTGACCGCCTCGGTTCTTAAGCTGAGGTTTACGGGGGCCAATCCTGTGATGTTTTGACTCTCTGCTGTACTAAAAGCCACCACTTTTTCACCATGCTGAATAACAGTTTGATTGTTGATATAAGCTGTCTTGTATATGTCTGTGACAAGAAAAGAGGTCTTCCCAGGTGCAGGTAAGATGCTAATAGGTGTGGGGGAGAGGTTGTGAAAAATGCCTTCTGGAAGATTGGAATTGGAGAATGAGGTTGCCAAAGAAATGTAATCCAGATATGCTCCTCCATTGATGTCGGAGGTTTGTTGACTGAGTGTAGTTCCCAGTGAAGGTGATCCAATTGGAATGTTTGCAATCATTGTTTCTTCACGTCCTTTGATCCCGTATGTGGCATTGGTAATGGGTGGGATGGAAAAATTTAAACTTGATTGGCCGTTGACAGCTAAGGATAACTGGCTCTCCTGTAAGGATTGAGCCATGACCTTGATTTTGATGATTCCTGCGCCTGAATTGCCAGCAGGTATGGCAAAAGTGTGGTTGTAGGATTGTCCACTATAGATTGGGTTTCCGTACCAGTTTCTCCCAGAGGAAAGTAGGTTTATGTTCTCCTCTTTCTTGACCTGAATCTGAAAAAGGTTGCCTGAAAGGTTTAAAGTGGAGGATTCTGCATCTTGGATGGATATGGTAGGAGCTTGGTTTGATATCAGGTAGAATAAGGTGTCCGAGTAGTGGTGGTGCTGATATTCCCAGCCATCGGTTGTGGGATGGATTTTGTGAGGCCCTTCCAGGTAAAAAAACAATTCACCCCCAATTATTTTCGAAGGGATTTCCCTTAATGTCAGGTCAATACTGTCCAGTTTCTGAGGTAAAAGACCAGAATTCCCAAATATTGAAATATGGTCTATACCCGAACTTCCAAGTTGGCTTATTTGGCTTTGGGAAATTTTGTAGACGCCGGACTCTGTGATTGGGAATTTGAAAAATTGTGTTTGCGCATTGGAAATTCGCCAAAAGGATAATGCAAATAAGAAACAGACTAGGATTGTCCTCTTAAATATTTCACACTTTCTTTCCATTCTTTTCGATCACTCCCTCTATTACAGAAAGTGCAATATAAGAAATTATTATAATGGGGATTCCCGCCAAGCCCAAAGTTATCAAACAAGTCAGCCCAATGAGTAAAGTGAGGTATCTGAATACATTGTTTTTTATGCTGTAGTTTTTGAATTTCAGCGCGATCAGTGGTATTTCTGCCACCAATAGAAATGACATGGCTACTGCGATCGCCAACAATACAGCTGGTTGGGCAATGTGACTTCCGATCTCGGGAAATTTGGAAACAAAAAAAGGCAGGGTGCTTATCAACAAGGCATTTGCAGGTGTTGGTACGCCTATGAATCGATCTGATTGGCGTGTGTCGACATTGAATTTGGCTAGCCTCAATGCCGAAAATATACCAATCAGCAGTGCCACAAAAGGCAAGAATTCAGAATCGGAAAGTTCTTTGACCCATTGAAATACGATAAAAGAAGGAAGCACCCCAAAAGTCACCAAATCCGCCAGAGAATCCAATTGTTTGCCAATCTCACTATGGACTTTGAGGATTCTGGCCACAAACCCATCCAGAAAATCAAAAATGGCTGCCAGAATTATAAAATAAGCACCAAATTCTATTTTTTCGGACAGGACGAAATATATGCCTATCATTCCAGACAATAGGTTTAGGCTGGTGATACTATTGGGGATGTGTTTTTTGATCATCAAAATCTTGCTCTTTTTCCGACAAAGGGATTGTATTCTTTTTCTGTACCTACGGATGTTTCTGGACCATGGCCAGGATACACAGTCATGTCTTCCGGCAGTGTGAACATCTCGGATTTGATTTTTGACAACAGCGTCTGGTGATCGCCACCGGGTAGGTCTGTCCTGCCGATACTTCCCTGGAACAAGGTGTCACCTGCGATACAAATATTCGTGTCTTGATGATAGAATATCAAATGGCCTGGAGCATGTCCGGGTACAAACTTTATCTCCAAGATAGTGTTTCCAAACTTGATTTGGTCGTTTTCATCTATAAATTGATCAGCCTCAGATTCATCATATGCAGGAAAACCGTAGTTGGAGGCATAAGCTGAGACAGATTTGAGTACAATGACCTCATTTTGGTGGATCAATAGCGGTACATTGTATTTTTTTTTGACAAAGGAATTGCCCAAGACATGATCAATGTGGCAATGGGTATTGATCAGATATTTGACTTTAAGACCTTCGGCAAGAATAAAACTGTGTAGTATTTCCTGTTCTTTTTTTTCATAACAACCCGGGTCAAAGATGACGGCCTCTTTGGTCTCATCATACAAGACATAGGTGTTTTCCATAAAGGGATTGAAGGTAAAAGATTTTAATTGTAGCATATCGGGAAACATTTTCTAGAAAGCATCAAAATAACAAAGAAAGAATTTATTTTTGGGCATGGAAGTAGATTTTTTACTCATCGGACAAGGTTTGGCTGGAACAGTATTGTCTTACAGGCTGATTGAATCCGGCCATTCGGTAATGGTCATCGATCAACCCCAAGAAAATAAAAGCAGTAGGGTTGCTGCCGGGTTATACAATCCGCTTACAGGCCGTAAGATGGTGAAGACTTGGAATGCAGATTTGCTTTTCCCCGAAATCGAACCTCTTTATGGGGATATGGAAACGGCTCTTGGAATCAAGTTTCTATATAGAAAACCGATATATAGGCCTTTTTTATCCATTGAAGAGCAAAATGAGTGGATGGGGAATAGTGGGGATGTTAAATTTAAGCCTTATTTGAAGGAGATTCATACTAAAAGCCTGTTTAGTGAAGTTGTAAATGAATATGGTGGGGTTATGTTGGCACAGTCTGGCTATCTGGACATCAACCCGCTGCTCGATGGCTATGCCAAATTCCTGAAAAGCAAAGATTCCCTGAGGGAAGAAGCATATGATGAGAGTCACTTGGAAATAGGAAACGGGAAAATAATCTATAAAGATATCCATGCCAGTGCTGTTGTCTATTGCAATGGGTTGGGGGCGATGGAAAGTTCATTTTTCAAAAGTTTGCCATTTGCTCCGGTCAAAGGGGAAATTTTGGATCTGGAACAAGACTTTCACCCAAAGGAGATCATCAATAGGGGGGTATTTCGGATAGCATTGGAAAATGGCCTTGTTCGGGTAGGCTCTACTTACTCTTGGCATGATTTGGATCTAGGACCTACCGAAAGGGCAAAAAATGAACTGTATGAAAGACTGGACAACCTGATGAAAATCCAAAGTAAAAGACTCATCGTACATAAAGCGGGCATAAGGCCGGCAACAAAAGATAGAAGACCAATGTTAGGTAAACATCCAGAGCATGATTGCGTTTATATTTTCAATGGTTTCGGAGCGAAGGGAGTTTCATTGGTGCCTTATTACAGCAAAATGATGATGGATTTATTGATAAATAAAAATCAACCCAACAAGGATGTTAATATAAGTCGTTTTTTTAAGTATATTTAAAACGTAAGTTATCTTTAACTAATGAAAAATAGAATTTTCTACCTAACGCTACTTATAGGGCTACTTTTGCCTTGCCTGAAATCTTTTGGCCAATTTGACCAAGAAAGGTTTGGTAAAAACAGAATCCAACACAAAAACATTGAATGGTATTATTTCAGCTCCAATAATTTTGAGGTCTATTATTATGATGGGGGTGTGACCAATGCCCGTATGGCAATAGATTATTTGGAGAATGAATTTGACCGTTTGACCCAAATGATAGGGTATGTTGCGTACACCAAACCGAAAATTTTTATTTACAACTCTCCCGAAGAGTTGTTGCAAAGTAATCTTAATCTCAACAAAGATGAGTTTACTGTAGATGGACAGACTTTTTTCAGTAAACTTCTAGGCGAAGTGGCGTTTACAGGTACTTGGGAAGACTTCAAAAAGGAATTGGTCTACAGTACATCCAAAGTCATCATCGAAGAGATGCTATATGGATCAACGATCGCAGATGCATTTCAATCCAACTTGATCAATAGTTTCCCGGAATGGTATATAGAAGGTGCGGCCATGTATTTGGGCTATGGCTGGGGAATGGAAATGGATGATTATATCAGACATTATTTCAAGAATGAAAAGAAAAATAAGTTTCATAGGCTTCAAGAAAAGGAAGCTGCATTGGTTGGGCAGTCAATATGGAACTTCATTGCGGAAAAATATGGCAGAAGATATATTTCCAGTATCCTGAATCTTAGCAGAATCAACAGAAATGAAGAAAACAGTATTGCGAATACCACAGGGGTGAATTACAATGCATTCAAGGAACAGTGGAAGCAGTTTTATGTACAGACCAATAGTCCAGTCCTCACTACATTCAAAAATTTCAACGAAAGCAATATTGTAAACAGGACAAAATCATCGCAATTAGGGGCTATCAATGATATCAAATTCAGCCCTGATGGGAAGCATTTGGCCTATGTCATCAATAATGGGGGGAAATACAAGGTTCAAGTCAAAGAACTGGCAAGCAACAGGGAGCAGACCATCTTGTCTGGAGGGAGTAGGTCAGCCGACCAACCCGCAAATTTGACAAGTCCCGTCATTGCTTGGAAAGACACTTTGAACCTTGCGATAGCGACGTATAAGAGAGGGACGACTTCTTTGGTTTTACGGGCAATAGATGGATCCAACCAAGATAAAATTTACTTGAGAAATATCACCCAGATATTGAGTATCGATTACAATTCCAATGGAAGGAATATGGTTGTCTCTGCAATTTCCAACAATGGGAAGACTGATGTGTTTTCCCTGAATGTGAGAGGGGTTGGAAAGCGATTGACAAACAATGTGTTTGATAATGTCGATCCAGTTTTTTTAAATGATTCCACGATCATATACGCTTCTAACTTTACAGAATTACCTGACTCGGTCCTTACAAGGTATCCCGATGTGCGCAAGTTGCCAGACTATTTCAATTTATACCGCATTGATATTACTGATTCTACAGAGATCACTACCAAATTGACCAATAGCAATAATAGAAACAGAAAGATTGCTGTACTCAATGGGAATTTTGTGCTCCACCTGAGTGACCAAAGTGGAATCATGAATTTGATGAGGATGAGTGTAAATGGGTCGATTTCAAGCCAGGTTTCTTCTTTCAACAAAAGCCTGGAAGCATTTGATTATTCTTCCCGTTTGAATAGGATCGCTTATTCGTACAGGGATGGGAACCAAAGCGTGTTAGTAATAGAACCTTATTCCAATACCGACCAGTTCACTCCAAGCACCCCGAGAGTGCAACTGCAGCAGGCAAAAATCCTCAGTGAAAGGATAAGTTCGAGAAAGGTGGAGCAACAGGAAGAAGCCAAACCAGAAGAGAAAATCCCATCAGTTGGTGTGGATGAGGTGAAAAGGGATTCTACATTGAACATCAGGCTGGAAGACTTGATGATTGGGGGAAGAAGTCCGCAAACCTCTACAGGGGTGACAAGGCCTCCCCAGACCACAAGCCCAGACAGCATCCCTCCGACTGGCAATATGACAGGAAGCATTGATACCGATAGGTTGAGGTTTGAAAGAAGAGGAGGGATAGATACCGAAAATTATACTTTTGACACCATTCCGCCATTGAACCAGGCAAACACCGGCTTGAACCAATTGCAGGCTAGAAGTAGCCTGTTGGACAATTTTAGAAGACAAAGCTTGCAGAAGCGGGTAGTAGGGCCTCAAAAGATGACGCCACAATTTATTACAAGCAGCCTGAAAACAACATTTGTGGTTGACCCATTGAGAGGTTTTGGAATCAGTCTGAATGGAAGAATGTCCGACTTACTTGAAAACCATTTGTTTGAAGGCGGGATCATGACGACATTGGATTTTAGGTCCGGAAGTGATATTTTCTTCGACTATCAGTACCTCAAGCATCGGGTTGATTTGAGGGGCAGATTTGATAGGCGTACTATTCAAAGATCAGAAGCAGATCTTACATTCCAAAAATATGTGTTGACCAAAGCCGAATTGGGTTTTTCATATCCATTTTCTGTGCATAGCAGGGTGATGGTCGCTCCTTTTGTCGCCAAAAGCCAATATTTTAACCTGAATCCAGATTCCATATTGAGAGGGGCTGTTCCTGAGCAAAATCGATTTGATGTGAATTATGCCGGTGCCAGGGTAGAATTTGTTGTAGATAAGACGGAGCAGCTTGGGTTGTATATGCAGAAAGGGTTGAAAGGAAAAATCGGGGCTGTACACTATCAAGGCTTGAATGTAGGCGAGAGGTCATTTTCCAATGCATATTTAGACTTGAGGAATTACCAGAAGATCCATAAAAACATCACATTTGCCACTAGGTTGTTTGCGGGTTCATTCTTCGGGGAGAATCCCCAGACTTATTTGGTTGGAGGTATGGACAATTGGCTATTCAACCAGTTTTATAGACCGCCAACCAATAGACCTGAAGCTTCCCCAGTCAGGAATGCCGGCGGCTTTGAGAATTCCAACATACTCTTTGCAGAATTCGTAGATCTGAGAGGTTACAATTATGATGAGATTCGTGGCAAAAATGTCATCACATTCTCATCTGAATTGAGACTCCCTATATTTTCATATTTGTCGAGGGGGAATATCACCTCAAACTTCATCAAAAACTTCCAATTGGTGGCATTTTATGACATAGGTACCTCTTGGAATGATTCACCACCTTGGGATCGTATCAATGACCAAAACACGGAAGTGATCGATTCTGAAGGCTCTCCTTTTTTGATTACACTGAACAATTTCAACAATCCCTGGCTACAGAGCTATGGTGCTGGCCTTAGGACCGTGTTGTTGAATTACTATGTGAAATTTGATCTTGCTAGACCTATCAGGAACTATGAAACTGGAGATCTTAAATTTTATGTTACCTTAGGGTATAATTTCTAACCAAATTGTTGCTTATTTATGATTAAATCAATGACAGGCTATGGTTTAGCCAGTTTTGAAGATGATACTTTTGTTGTCAGTGTTGAAGTAAAGACATTAAATTCAAAATTTTTGGATCTATCAATCAGAAGTCCAAAACAATTTTCCGATAAAGAACTTGAGATTCGAAATCTGGTAAGTTCAGTATTGGAAAGAGGCAAGGTGAATATATCCATAGATTTCACAAGAAAGACTGGTGAAGAGCTTCCTGTAGGCTTTGACGAGGCGCTTTTTGCGGGGTATTACCAAAAGTATTTGGCTATGGCTACCTTGGTGGGTGCTGATACCAGTGATCTGTTCAAATTGGCCATCCAGTCTCCCAATGTCATGACACAATCAACCGAGAAGGTATCAGTGTCAGAGGAATGGGAAGTGGTCAAGGAAGTTGTCCATAAGGCTTTGCTGAAGTGTGATGAGTTCCGATCTGATGAAGGAAGTGTCTTGGAGAAAAAATTTAATGAGAACTTGGGTGTACTGAGGGATGGATTGATGAATGTAGGGAAAGAAGACCCTATCAGGAAAGACAGGATCAGACAAAGAATCAGGAATAACTTTAAGGATTGGTTGGAAGAAAATGATTTTGATAAAAACAGGTTTGAGCAGGAGTTGATCTACTATTTTGAAAAAGTAGATATCACGGAAGAAATCGTAAGACTTGGTACGCATTTGGATTATTTCCAGAAGAATCTTGACGAGGATTCCAACCAGGGTAAAAAACTTGGGTTTATAAGCCAAGAGATAGGAAGGGAAATCAATACGATTGGTTCCAAAGCCAATGATGCCAGTATCCAAAAGCATGTCATAGTGATGAAGGATGAATTGGAGAAGATCAAGGAACAGGCATTGAATATCCTGTAGCTTTCACCGCTCTACATGGACTTTGACAATCATATCCGGTCTAAACTTCTTATGGAAGTCTAGACCGGATTTTTATTAGCCTCACCATTATCCGAGTTTGAACCTGATCGGCATTCTCATCCTGGCCCTTACAGGCTTTCCCCTTTGTTTTCCAGGCTCCCATTTTGGTGCGTTTTTTATCACCCTGATTGCTTCTTCGTTGCATCCACCGTCCAAGCCCCTGAGGATTTCAATATCCTGTAGTGATCCGTCTGTGTTGACGACAAAGACCAGAGTTACTGTTCCTTCTATGCCCATCCTCCTTGCTTGTGTTGGGTATTTTAGGTTTTTTTTGAGATATTGGTTCCAAGCACTCATTCCACCAATAGGGGATGGTGCTGATTCGACAAAATCAAAGATTTCTTCAGCATCATCAATGATTGGTGCATCAGATATCACAATATCTTTGATAACCACATCATCTTTGACATCTATGTCGATGACAAAAACAAGGTCTTCTATCTGAATTTCGTCAGGCACTTCTTGGATGATTGGTTGTTCTAAAGGGGGAGGGGGAGTTGTCTCTTGTATTGTGATGGGGATGTCAAGCAATTCATCGTCGATGTTGTTTGGCTGCAATGTCGTAATTGTAGCACTGGCATCATACACCTTGTAATTGAATGCGAACAATGCCAATGATATGCTGATCATTAGCCCTAGATTGAAGAACAGACCTGTTTTTGTACTCAGATCTGCGTTGGGTGTTTTTTTGAGTTCCATTTTCCTGTTGTTTAGAATGAATTAAATGATTGGTTTTCTTTCTTCTTGGAGTCTTGGATCACCTTCTTTTTTATTGAATATTCCAGTCTCTAAGATTAATTAAATAAAAGTTAGTTAATAAGATTTGAAATAACTAATTATTTAATAATAAAAAATGAAATTGCATTAAATTCTATTCTAAGAATACAATGGGACTAATACAAAGATCTTGGGGCAGTAATGATCTGGATACGGGAGGGATTGGGGCTTGAAGTTGTATGAATGGTCGGGGGGCAATGTATACTATTCAATGCAATTTGTCCAAGGCAATCGTGTTTACCAAAAAATCCTTCGAAACTTTAAGCCTTGATAATGTGATATGGTAAGAGTCGCCGTATACACTTTAAAAGCCTAAGACTTATATATTCGTGCTTTGAAGTTATTGGCAGCGATAAAATGAAACCAACATGTTGGATCTATAGAATGAAGAACATGTTGGTTGAAAAAAAATCAAAGCATAAAAAAAAGGACCGAAGTCCTTTTTTTATATCTAATTAACCAAGTTTGAATCTGATTGGTAATCTCATTCTAACTCTTACTGGTCTACCTCTTTGTTTTCCAGGTTCCCACTTTGGAGCGGCTTTCACTACCCTTACAGCTTCTTCGTCACAACCTCCACCGATTCCTCTTAGGACGTCTACATCTTGGATAGTTCCATCTGTGTTGACAACGAATACAACATACACAGTACCTTCGATTCCCATTCTTCTAGCTTGGGTTGGATACTTAAGGTTACTGCTCAGATATTTATTCCAACCTTCCATTCCCCCTGGAGGGTTTGGGGCATTTTCAACCACATCAAAGATAGCATCTGCTTTTTCTTCTACAGGTGCATCAGAAATAACTACTTCTTTGATCACAGTTTCTTCTTTCACATCCACATCGAAGTTTACTTCAATTTTTTCTTCGATTTCGATTTCATCCGGGATCTCCTGGATCACTGGCTGTTCTACCGGTGGTGGAGGTGGAGGTGGCTGTTCTGTGATTGGGATGTCCAATAATTCTTCAAAATCATCGGATACCTGTCCTAAATCTTTCAAATCCCTGTCGTCAAAAGACTTGTATTCAAAAGCAAATAGAACTAGACCAACACTGACAAGTAGACCTAGATTCAAGAACATTCCTGATCTTTTGGTCAAGTCAGCTTCTGGTGTCTTCTTAGCTTCCATGGTTGTTTACTTTATTAAGGTTATTAATTTTTTCCAGTTTGGAGATAACAATTCTAGGTATTTATTTTTACTTATACAAGTTTGGAATCCATCTTATATAAAATATAAAAACAAATTACCCCAACGGCAGCTCCAAGCATATTTGCGGCAATGTCATAATAGTCAAAAGACCGATTTGGTACATATAGTTGCAAATACTCTACTAATATAGCAAATATTATTCCAAAAACTAAATAGCTAGTAAATAATTTGAGGAATTTCTTGTCTTTGCTTGCCTCAACTACCCAAACCCTCATCCAAAGCAAATTCAACACAAAGAATAGACCAAAATGGACTATTTTGTCTTTATGCGGAATCTGTGGGGTAGAAGGGAACTTGTCTCCCGGACTCAACATTGCCAGCAATACCAATCCCAGCCATATCACTGCCGGGAGCAATCTGTAGTTGAGGATTTTATCAAGCACCAATCAATTCTGCATATTCTTCCGGAGAAAGCAAATCAGAAGGGAGATCCCCCAAGATTCTAACTTTGATCATCCAACCGGCCCCATATGGGTCTTCATTGACTACTTCAGGTGCTGCTTCGAGTTCTTCATTGAATTCGATGATTTCACCTTCCAATGGCATGAAGAGGTCAGATACTGTTTTGACAGCTTCAACCGTCCCGAAAATTTCACCAGAGGCAATTGTTTCTCCGACCGTTTCTACTTCGACGTAGACAATATCTCCTAATTCTCTTTGGGCAAATTCTGTAATACCAATTGTGGCGATGTCACCATCAATTTTAACCCACTCGTGGTCATTTGTGTACTTGAGTTCTTTGGGGAAATTCATATATTTTTTTTTAAGATGTTCAAAAATACAAGCTTTACTGAAATGATAAAACCTATTGGGCTAAATTAAATCGCAATTGTCCCCCAAAAGCTGTTGAGCTTCGTCTAAATGCTGTTGTGACTCTAGGGTCATTGATAGTTCTATCGAAGTATACTGTTACATTAAGGTTTTGGTTGATGACGTAGCCAACAGTCGGACGGATCTGTATGTTGAGGTTTCCATTGGTGACTGTGCTTCCTTCTTCGATTTTGCGTTGTACCTGCCTTGTGTCCACGACCCTTGTATTGATTCTCAATTGCAGGTCATTGCTCAATACTTCCTGCTGTCCACGTATTTTGAATGGGATTTTGACACCCGATTTGGTATAGCCCAGATCAAATCCAAAATCCCTACTTCTTTGTTCTGTTACCTGTGCATTGGAGAAGTTCAAGCCAATGTTGCGTTCAGAGTTGTATTCCATCGAGATGTTCAGCCTGTCTTTGGTAAGGAAATTGACACCAATCAACGGGGAGAACCTTTCTGTCAGGATCACTTGGTTGAGTATAAATATTGGGATATACATCCCAAAGTCATCAGTCATACTAGCCCCGGGGATGTTTTGTAGGGAATTATACAATTCCAAGCCGTTTGAGTAGAGTAGTGAATTGGAGAAATTACTCACTTCGTATGTAGAGGAATATCCATGGGTAATGTTGATGCTGGAGAAATACTCCCGAAGGGCTGGGATTTGGGTTAGGCCTTTGTAATCCAACCTCCAGTTGGGAAGTGGTATTTTGGGAAAAGGATTCAAGGAAATTGTATTTGGATCTTTTCCACTATATGCTGAGATAAATGCCAGTCCTAACACATCTTGTCCATTTAATGCATATTCTCCACCACCTCGGTTTGATGCATTGAGCCGGGATTGGATGATGTCCCTATAGCTGGCAAAGTTGTTGAATATTGAAGAGTTATTGTTTCGGTCATCCCTTGCAAAGGTGGTTTTGATTATAGAATAGGTGATGCTGTATCCTCCCATTCTGTTGGGGCTGATGGGATTATATTCCCCTGGTGAAGTAGCTGAGTTTCTGAATATTTCGCTGTACTCTCCCGATTCCCTTTTTCTTGCCTCAAAGGTGATCCTGAAATCCCTGAATGGCTCCGCAATTCCTGTTAGCTGCAAATTCATAGCTTGGTTTTGCCTAAACTGCTGAGTCAATTCAGCACTTGGGGCAATGAGGCCATTGTTGGCTAAGCCGAATCTTACATTAGGGTCTTGGCTACCCAAAATAAACCCAAAGCCTGGATTGAGGAAACTTCTGTCCAAGCCCAGTAGGCCTGTGTTTTCCATATATCCCGGTAAGAATGTCCCTTCGATGATTGAATACCTAAAGTTGATGTCTTTGACCATTGTGACAAATTTTAGAAGCTTATTGGTAAATGGTGTCCCAATAGTGTCTTCTGCATTCACTACATTCCTTCCCGGTATTGAAGGTCTTTTTGGAGCTGTAAGGGCTTTATATTTTGCGCTTTTGTTGTATAGTTTTACAAAGTCCAATTTGCCGGTGACAGTCCTGTCCCTTGTGTTTTGGATGATGTTGCCTAATGTATCCTTCTGGCCTATAGCACCTGTCAACCAAGTGTAATCAGCCGCATAACGAACGTCCGTACTAATCCAATCCACCAATGGTATTTTGCCCAATGGCAATTTGTAATTCACATCTATCCTGTGGTTGTAATTTGTCGTTCTGCCTAGGTTTCGAATGTTGTTTCGGATAGAATCTAGTTTTGCTTCCGTATCAATCTCTCCTTCAGGTTCATCTACCACAGCCAATACCCTACTTGTGAAGTCAACTCTCAAGTTTTTGGTCAGATCCCAGTTCACATTATAAAATCTGTTGATGAAGAAGCTTTTCTGGTAAAATGGATCTACACCATCGGTGGTGAGGTCATCATTCCTATACTGTGTCTTCATATACCTTCTGTCCATATCGATGCGTGCAGACACGGAGCTGGGGACAAAGTTGATGTTGAAATCTTTGATCAATTTTCCATAAGATCCATTGAACATGTCGGAATTCTTGAAAGGTTCCAGCACCAGCGGCTTAGGTTGGTAATTGTAAGCCACATTTCCTACATATGTTTGGAACTCATAGGATTCGGTGTTGATATTACTTTGTCTGACAGATCCATAAGCATAAGAGAAAGAGAAATTGCTCAAATCATACACCCGGGAGACTTCCCTTTCCGGGTTTTTGTTTTTCCTCACATTGGTAAAGCCGATGTTTCTACGCTTGACTTGGTCTAGCACAAGTGCCCGGTATTGTTCTCTTTCCGCATCTGTATTGAACTTGCTTAATGCCATCTCAAAAGGAACATCGGCATTGAGCGGGTCAAATTCCGGTTTTGTTGCAGAATTTTCCAAACTCACATACATGGGAATGCTGACATTGAGGGCTTCCGGCATTAATTTTTCCAACGCTACGTTGGCAGAAATGTCATATTGGGTAGTCGAATGCCTAGCTCTTTGGGATAGACGTGTTTCCAGTCCACCAAAGCCTATTGAATTGTGTCTGATTGAGGTGGAAATCGTTGCTACATCCGCAATTTTTGTGTTTAGGATAGCGTTTGCCGCCCAGCCGGCTGATTGGGTAAAGCCAGTTGCCCTGAGTTCATTGGCCCAAATGCAGACTGATTTGGCGGCTGAGCCTGTTTCTCCGGGGTTTCTTACGCCGATCATCATGCCTTGCACCAAGCTGAGTTCAGGTCTTCCGACCACAGTTACTTTATATTGCCGTACATCTTGGGTAAACGGAAGGTTTAAGGGGACTTTCTGATTGTCACGAGCCACTTTTACCCCCACGATTTCAGTTATGGGGAGATCGATTTCATTTTCCAATGGCCAGATTTGTCTTGGATCCCTAGTGCCTTTGGGTGTGATCAGAAGTGGAACTTCGATTTCATAGTAATTGTCTGTATAGTCTGTCCCCAATCTTAGGAATGCAGTGAGTTCCCCATCCTCGGCATCATCACTGTCGGCATGGAAAAACATCTTGATATTCCCAAATTGTACTAAGTCTTGTCTTGTGTTTTTGAATACCGCCCTGGCATCCCTTGATTGTAGATCCTCTACGCATAGTCTCAAAGACTGCTCGTTTAGCTGTCTCTCTACAGTGGAAAGGTTGTCCCGATCCCTTGTGATGCCAGGAGGCAATACATAAGGACTTTGGGTTGGGCTGCCTTGACTGTTTTCTTCAATGTTCACTACACCTACTGTCAGGTTGGAAACATCTGGTTCGGGAATCTCAAAAAATCCACGCTCATAAAGTGACTCCTGAAATACCCTCCATTGTGATCCCACCAATCTGAAGTTGGCCATTCTCATTACCACAGGTTGTTCAAAATCGGTAAGGTAAGTTCTCATAAACCGGATGGATTTGAAACCTGAGATATCTCCTACTGAGCGATCAGGGGTCCTGACTGGAATCCTGAATAGATACCAGTTGACCTCATCACCACTTTGGTTGCTGGTTACTTTGTCTACAATATAATTTGATCCCACTTCAAGTTGTCCCGGACGCAAATCCAATTCATATTCATAATAACTTTCTACCTCATTGATGGTATTGTCATTGTTCAAATCTTCATTGTTGGGAAGATTAGAACCGGAAGGGGTGTAGGCAAGGTTTTGGTTGGCGGTAATGGGGGTGTTGCCTTCCATACCGTTGAATTTCTTATATCTTTCGAGGATCTTGATATTCTCTTGGTCAAGTTTTTCGTCCAAATAATACTGGAAATCATCTTCTGATGGATCTTCCAATACTTTGCTCAGTGCGCTTTGATTTAGGCTTAGTCTATTGATAAACCTATCCCTAAAAAACTCAACTTCCTCCTCACTGCTCAATCCATCCAAACCAATGTCTTGGTTGGCTCGAGCTTCTGCAGAATTGTCAAATGCAGGAATCAAGAATTGTTCCCTTGTGATCCTTCCCCATTCGGTAGTGGCAGTGGAAGCGGGGTCTCCATCAGCAGGAAGCCCATTCTCAAAACCATGCCTTCCATCTCTGATTATGTCCTCGGATACATCACCAAGGTTGATTCTCAGTTTACCACCTGTAGTATTGTTTTCATTAAATATGCCATCTAAGACCCTTCCGTTTTCGCCTTCGATAAATGGATCCAATAGCCAGAATTCTATATACTCAATATTTGTCCTATCGAAATCAACTTCGGTGGTGATAGCCCTAGTGACACCTCCATAATTGTTTCTTGGGTTTGGAAGTAGTCCATCCGTTGTCAGGCTGGTATTGTAGTTGTACATCCCCCTCTCACTTGGGAAGTAGGCCATTTCAAACAAGGGTTCGGGAACAACAATCACATCCCGGTCTCTCCTAGGGAAAATTTCTTGCGGTATGACCCTTCTTACATAATGGTTTTGCCTATCCTCCCTCGAAATGTTGGAAGGGACACCAGGTCCTGAATCCCTGTAGAAAATGTTGTCAATATTGTACCAAGCGACTTTTGCTCTGCGATAGGCATTGCCCAGCCTGTCCTCTGTCGAGCTGCTGAGATCAAAAGCATCATCATCAGTTTTAGGAGTGGAAGCCAAATGCCAATTTTGGGCTGCCGCACCCCCAAGGTTGAATGCGGTGATGGCAGATTCAAAATCATCGATATATGCCGCCTGCTCTCCGTTGACCCGGTTAGAAGTCCCAGGGATCAGTTGTGCAAATTCACCACTAAACTGGACCAGCGACTTTTCTTTGGTATTGGTGAATGGCAATGCATCGGCAAGTTTGGTAAGGAATCTTGATTCATCACTAAAATTTGCATCCAAGCCCCACATACTATTCCTGAGTGTTTCGCTTCCGGCAGCTATCCGTGTGATATTTGGCCTTTCATTGAGATACAAAAACGTACCTCCTAAATTGAACCGGTCACTGAACATATAGTCTAGTCGGGTCCCCAATAAACTCCGTGTTTGGAATGAAACCAAGTCTGCTTTTTCAAAACTTACATTGATCCTCTTACCAGATTGCAAAATGCCTTCATTGATGATATTCAGCCTTCCGATGTTGTAATCAATCGTAAAGTCAACCCCTTCGGTCAATGGGATGTTCCCAGCCATCACAATGACTGACCCTGGAGATATGTTTAGCCCGGGAAGCATGATTTCTGATGCGGAACCTGCAGTAAGACGACCTCTGATAAAGTATTTGTTGAGACGTGTGACCAATTCTGCATCTGCTTGGGTAGTCCTATACAAAGTGTCGTAGACAAATTTGTCTATGAGTGATCCTTCGTTCGGCAAAAATAGGTTGTTGAGTGTCTTCCCAAATGGTTCCAATACTGGGAAGACGATCATTCCCCGTTCAGGAAAAATGGTGATCCCGGGGATGAAATCAAAATTCCCGTCAGGGGAGGGGTCATTTTGAGGATTCAGATTATCCAGGCCAGTAAGTCTGATCAACGGGATGTTTTTGACGTTTTGTCCTTCGAGCAAACTTGGATTGTCCATACCAGTCCTGTCATCCCTGTAGATCACTTGAAGTTGAAATCCATCTCTCTGAATTTGGTTTGCATTGAGGTTGTAGACGTTTTTCATCATCAAGTCCCAAGTCGGCAGCCTGGTGTTGATTCTTGCAGGCCGGAGCATTTTCATGAAGATGATCTGGTCTTCGGGTCTGTTTTGGTAGTCCTCCGAAAGTTCTCCCACTTTATAGACATTCCCATTATAGGTGTACTCATATGCAACAGCCAAAACTTCATCATTTTGGAGTTTTCGGGTCAATGAAAGGTGTCCCAACTCCCTGTTGAAGATAAATTCTGTTGGGGCTAATTTTCTTGCTCCGTTGATTTGCTCAAAATCGGATCCCCGGGTCAAGTTTAAGCTCGATTCTATAGCGGCAGATCCAGTGTCAAATGGCCTGAATGAAGGGTTGTTTGACAGATTTCCATAAAGTAAATTCGATCCGTTGGCTGCTGGAGCTCCTGGAGTGCCGGCACCAATATTGGGGTTGCCAGTTCTAAAAATCCTTTGTCCTTCTCCCAAATCAATGAATGCGGCAAAATTCCTCAGTGTTTCGGTATTGTTTGCCCTATTCATAATGTATACTTCGACTCTGGTGATATTTACACCTGAAAGTATTTGGGGAAGTCCACGAAGCCACCTTTCGTAATTGTCCCTGAAGAAATGGGCAAGGAAGAAGTGTCTGTTTTCATCATATTCTGAGCCTTGGATTTCGAACGATCTCCCTTGGCCACCGCCCTCAATCACCAACTCGTCTCTTCTCCCTCGTTGTGTGGAGGCTACCCCAGTGACAAACATTTTACCAAATTGAAGTTGTGTCTTTACACCGAAGAGGTTTTGTGCGCCTTGGATGAGACTGTTTTGTACCGGCATGCTCACATTGCCAATCTCAATGGATTTGATGATATCTTCCTCAAATCCGGCATATTCCACTTTGAGTTGGTTTTGGAAGTCGAATGAATTGTTGGAATCAAAATTGGCTCCAAGTTTCATTTTTTGCCCCAAAGAGCCATTGACACTCATTTGTATTTGTTGGTTGAAGTTGAATCCCCCATTTTGCTGTTGCCGTATGGGAATAGAAGGGTTGTCAACCCTTCTGAAAATAGCACCAAGATCTAAATTCACATACCCGGTAGGGGTGATATTTATTTCGTTTCCTCCAAAAATCCGATCAAAACTAGGGCTTGTTGTCAGTGGGGGGATTAATCCCCTTCCGCTTACTGCACTTTCGCCATCTGCTCCTCTTGATCTGTCCCTCCAATACTGTTGTCTTAACCTAAATCCCTCGATTTTGGAGTATTCATCGAAATCATAGATATAACCGGAATTGATATCGGTAGAATCAAGCTGGTCTTGGATTCTATACCTGAGTGTAGAATCCAATTCTACCTGCACTTTTTCCTGTCTTGGTGAAGATGGGAAAAAAGGAGACTGATTATTTCTAAATTGGTATGGATTTGGATATAGAGGATTTGTGTTTAGGTTTTGCCATAAAAGAAAAGATGGGAGAACCCTTCTCTGGTTCAGTGAGTCTGTTTTTGTAGCAACAGTGTCCTGTGCTGCCTGCTGGGCATTGGCACTAGACATGAATATACTTCCCACCAATATCAGGATAATTGCTGGTGGGAGAAGGCGAACACTTTTAAGGTGTAAAAAATAGCTATAGCAAAAGTTCAATTTATTTATTGATTAATAGATTAAGTTGACTTTAAAGATGCCTTAATTAATTCTTCTAATGAAATATCTGTTCCTGTTTTTTTCAATATTGCTGCAATATTTTTTTCCGCAGTTGCTTTGGGAAACCCGAGGGTCACCAGTGCCTGTAACGCTTCTTCTTTGACTTTATTGTTTTGATGTAAAAATCCGGGAGAAAGAGTAGAAATATCAAGAATTGAGTCTTTTTTGACTTTATCCTTCAGTTCTAGCACTATTCTTTGCGCTGTTTTGACCCCAACGCCCTTGACATTTTGTATGGTTTTGAAGTCTTCTTGGATGATTGCCGTCTCTAGCTCTTCCGAACTGAGTGATGATAAAATCATCAATCCCGTATTTGGCCCTACGCCACTGATGGAAATCAGGTTCAGGAAAAGTTTTTTCTCAGCCTCTTCTTTGAAGCCATAGAGTGTATGGGCATCTTCTTTGATGTGCAAAAAAGTGAGGAGCATAACTTGCTCCTCATCTTTTATTTTGGAATAGGTCTGTAGGGAAATCTTTACATGATAACCTACGCCTGAAATATCAATAATTACAAAAGTTGGGTCTTTGAAGACCAGTTTGCCTTTTAGATATGCAATCATATATTAGCTTTTTGTTTGCGCATCTACCACGGCGATCGCCACCATGTTGACTATTTCCCTGATAGAGCTACCAAGCTGTAATATATGAACTGGTTTATTCATTCCCAAAAGAACTGGCCCAATTGCTTCTGCATTCCCAATCTCTGACAGCAATTTGTAGGCAATGTTTCCAGAGCTCAAGTCTGGGAAGATCAATGTGTTTGCTTTTTTGCCAATCAATGCACTGAATGGATAGTTTTCCTTTTGGATCTCTTCATTCAAGGCCACATTGGCTTGCATTTCACCTTCTATGACCAAGTCTGGATATTTTGCCTTTGCCAGTGAAGTTGCCTTGGCAGTTTTCAAGGCAGTTTCCCCTTTGGCAGATCCAAAGTTTGAATAGGAAAGTACTGCAACCCTTGGCTCTATATCAAAGAATTTGACGCCATTGGCTGTTAGACCGATTATTTCCACCAATTCATCAGCCGTAGGGTTTAGGTTTACGGTTGTGTCAGCAAAGAAATAGGGACCTTTGTCGGTATTCATAATATACATTCCCGCAACTCTATCCGTCCCCGGTTTTACACCGATTACATGGAGGGAAGGAAGGATGGTCTTTGGATAATCTTTTGTCAAACCGGATATCAAAGCATCTGCCTCTCCCAGCTCTACCATCATTGCTCCAAAATAGTTTCGGTCACGCATCAACCGTACAGCTTCTTTGGCTGTGATGCCTTTTCTTTGACGTTTTTTGAATAAGACATCCCCGTATGCCTGAAGCTTCTCGGCGTCCTTGTAGGTATCAATGATTGTCACACCATTGAGGTCAAGTTTGTTTTCTTCAATCATCTCCATGATCTTGTCTTCATTTCCCAACAATATTGGGATTGCGATCTTTTCATCACGGAGCATTTGGGCAGCTTTCAGTATCTTAATGTTGTCAGCTTCAGCAAATACAACACGTTTTGGGTCTTTTTTGGCTCTGGATATAACTCTGGACATCAGTCTCTGATCGATGCCAATCCTTTCCTGTAGTTCCAATTCGTAGGCTTCCCAATCAGTGATCATGGTCTTGGCTACGCCTGATTCCATTGCAGCTTGCGCTACCGCCGGAGCAATAGTGGTGATCAGTCTTGGATCAAATGGTTTTGGGATCAAGTAGGTGGGGCCAAAAGCCAATTTATTGTCACCATAGGCTTTGTTGACTATTTCAGGTACTGGTTCTTTGGCGAGCTTGGCTATGGCTTTGGCTGCTGCCAGTTTCATTGCTTCATTGATCGAAGTAGCCCTCACATCCAAAGCTCCCCTGAAAATATAAGGAAAGCCCAAGACATTGTTCACTTGGTTGGGATAATCGGAACGGCCTGTCGCCATGATCAAATCTTCACGTGCAGCCATTGCCACATCGTATGGGATTTCAGGATTGGGGTTGGCCAATGCAAAGACGATCGGATTTGGAGCCATTACCTTGATCTGGTCTCCCGAGACAATGTTTCCGGCAGAAAGTCCCAAGAATACATCCGCTCCAGAAAGTGATTCTGTAAGTGTACGGATGTCCCTTGCTGTAGCAAATTCCTGTTTGATAGAATCCAATTCTGGCCTGTCTATTCGGATGGCACCTTCCTTGTCACACATGACGATGTTTTCTCGTCGAACACCCAGACTCATATAGAATCTGGTACAGGAAACAGCCGAGGCACCAGCACCATTGACGACCAATTTGATATCCTCTATTTTTTTGCCGACCACTTCCAAGGCATTCAAAAGTGCCGCACCTGAAATAATCGCCGTGCCATGCTGATCATCATGCATGACAGGGATTTTCATCTCTTTTTTAAGTGTGGTTTCTATTTCAAAGCACTCTGGGGCTTTGATGTCTTCCAAGTTGATGCCACCAAAAGTTGGCTCTAGCGATTTGATGATCTGAATAAGCTTCTTAGGGTCTTTTTCGTCAATCTCAATATCGAAAACATCGATACCTGCAAATTTTTTGAAAAGTACACCTTTTCCTTCCATCACTGGCTTGGAAGCTTCAGGGCCTATATCACCAAGTCCTAGTACTGCGGTCCCATTGGAGATGACAGCTACCAAGTTGCCTTTGGCAGTGTATTTATATACATTTTCTTTGTCCGCTGCGATTTCATTGCAGGGCTCGGCTACTCCTGGAGAGTAGGCCAAGGCAAGATCTAACTGACTTGATAACGGTTTGGTCGGAATGACCTCGATTTTCCCAGGCTTTCCCTGTGTGTGATAATTTAAAGCGTCTTCTTTTCGGATTTTAATCGCCATAAGGGTTAATTATTTAAGTTGATTAGCTCATCTCACCAGCTTTCGGTTGGATTTCAGTAGCTAGCAAAAGGGTTTCTATTTCTCTTATCGATTCTCTATGTCCTTGATTCGGGAAATACACAAAACCTTCCATGTAATAAAGTTTTCCTTTTTCTGTATCCACAATGACGTAGGCAAGGAAAGAGCCTCCCATTGAAATATTATTGGTTTTCCAGCCTCCCCTGATTTCCACAGCATAATTGCCATCAATATTGAAATTGCTGAATTGGGGGGTAGGGTCTACTTTTTCGATTACCAAAAAGGACTCCCTGTTATTGGGATCTCCATAAAGGTGCTTCTGGGCTATTTGATCCCTAAGTTTGATGATGTTTTCTGGAAAAACCTGTTCTTCGGATTTGTAATCTGTCTCATAGAAGAATAGACTGATATCGGCACGGTCTGGCCTTGGGGTAGGCTGTCTCAACCACAAAAAGTCATCTTCGCTTTTGGCAACTTGATATGACGCAGGCACATGGACTGTGAGTCCCAATTTTTCCCCTGCATTCCGGGCCAAAGCACTTTTTCTGTTCATCAGGCTTTTTTCCAGCCTCTTTCTTTCCCTTACCTGAAATAGATTTTGTAGTTTGTTTTTGTTGAGGGTAAGATTCTGAATCAATTCTTCTTCATTGTTCCCAAACAAATAAATGAGTTCTTGGCCTATTGCAAATTCATCTTCATTTCTCAAAAGGTATAATGAAGGGTCTGATTGGGCTTTTTCTTTTGATTCTTTGCTGAACAATGCATTGATGTTTTGGCTTCCTGCCCTTCTGTCGTCAAAAGTGGTCACATAAATGATGTTGTTGGCCATTTTAAGGATCCTATTCATGGCACGTGGATCGACTCTTCTTATCGAAAACATAGGTTCATCCCTGATGAGCCCTTTTACATCTTCGAGAAATACAGCTTTCAGTGCATCGCCAACCGGCCCCTGCCATTTGGTAGAATCAATTGCAAGGATTATCTCCCCGATTGCGCCCCTTGCCTTTGGTTTTTTTGAATTTGCGTTCTCTTCACTTTCATCACATGACCAAAAAGCCACTACGGAAAGAAGGATGAAAACTATCGAAAATAGCTTTTTGAATGATTTCATAGTTTTGTAGTTATTGTTTAAGGCTAATTTAACAATTAGTTGACCAAAGAAAAATAAATTACTATTAAATTAGTTTAACCTATGATTAATTTTTGCCCAGGCTTGATCTGGTTGGAGTTGAGGTTGTTCAATTTCTTGATCTGGTCTATTGTCACCCCATTGAGTTTCTTGGTTATCAACCACAATGAATCTCCCGGTTGTACGGTATAAAGTTTTGATCCATTTTGGTTGATTACAGCTGAATTATCAGCCAAGGTATTGGTTGAAGATGCGTTGTTTGAGTATATTTTCAATGATTGGCCCACTTTGATGGTGTTTGAACTTAGGTTGTTCCAGTTTTTGATATTGGTAACAGTGGTGCCGTGCCTTTGTGCGATACTTCCCAATACATCACCTGACTTTACTCTGTAAGTGACAAGTGCACCTGGGTTCCCTGTATCTTTGGGCGATGTGTTATCTAAGTTTTTTGGTGCCCTCAAAGCAAGGATTCTTTCTTCAGTCAATGTAACTGCATTTTTGAATTCTTGTTGGTTTTGGGTAATGTATTCAGCTTTTGATGCAGGTACTTTTAAGGCTATGTGCTTATGCGAGGAAGGTACCATCCTATTGAGGATAGAAGGGTTGAGATGTTCCAAATCATCTATGCACAAACCAGATATCTGAGCGAGTTGGTCCAAGTCTATTTCCTGGTTGAATTGGATTTTTTTGTAGGCTACTGGATAAGTTGGCTCTTCCAAAAACAAGTTGTGATCCTCGGCGTATCTCAGGAGGTACATCATTGCCTGGAACTGGGGGACATAGCTCCTGGTCTCTCTAGGCAAGTAATCATACACCTCCCAGAAGGTTTGCTTGCCTCCGGACTTTCTGATTGCCTTTCTGACGTTTCCGGGGCCACAGTTGTATGCCGCCAAAGCCAATTCCCAATTCCCGAACATTTTGTGGAGGGATTTGAGGTATTTGGCTGCGGCATCAGTCGCAAGCTCTGGATCCATCCTGTCGTCAATATCCTTATTGGCTTGCAGGTTGTACATTCTTCCTGTGGCAGGCATAAACTGCCAAAGTCCCATGGCACCTACTCGGGATTTTGCCCGGGGGTTCAATCCAGACTCGATGATAGCCAAATATTTCACGTCATCTGGCATGTCATGGTGTGCCAGTGTCTGTTCGAAAAGCGGGAAGTAGGTGGCTTGTCTTTCCAAGACCATCCTGGCATAGTCCCTGTTTCTTACCGCAAAATAATTGATGAAGGAAAAAATCCTGTCATTCAATTCAAACGGCATCTCCGTATCCATTTTCTTGACTCTTTGGGCTACCTGGCCGAATGTGAAGTCGGGGATATAATCAAAACTATAAGTCGGGGAGATGGTTTCTTCTTCCATTCCCAAATGAAAAAGTTCCTGACCATGAAGAAAAGAACTACCAGACAAAACCAGCATCAAAGCAAGGGAAATGGAGGAAATTGGATTTTTCATGGTCAGATATTGATTAATTGTTGTTGGAAGTCGACAAATAGTTTGCGAATGCATATAGTTCAGCTTCCTTGAATGAATTGGCCATTATCTGCAATCCTATCGGAAGACCGTTTTTATCTACACCGTTTGGGATAGATAATGCAGGTACTCCCGATACTGATGCCTGAACAGTAAACAAGTCTTCAAGGTACATCGCAACTGGATCATTACTATGTTCTCCAAACTTAAACGCTGTAGATGGCGTAGTTGGCATAATAATATAATCATATTTATTCAATAAATCCTCAGTGAACTCTTTTATCAGTCTTCGGACTTTTTGGGCCTTGGTAAAGTATGCATCGTAGTAGCTGGCACTAAGTACGAAGGTGCCCAGCATAATTCTTCTTTTGACTTCTTCACCAAAACCTTCTGTACGGGTCAGTTTGTACATACTTTCCAAATTGTGGGCATTTGGAGTTCTGTAGCCGTATTTCACCCCATCAAACCTAGAAAGGTTAGAGCTTGCTTCAGCAGTAGTCAGGATGTAGTAAGTAGGAAGGATGTATTTCAAAAGAGGGAAATTGACTTCCTCGACCTGATGTCCTTCATTCTTCAATCTATCCAACACCGATAGGGTGTTTTGTTTGATCTCTGCCTGTAATGCAGGGGATTCGATGGATTCTTTGAGATAGGCTATTTTTACCCTTTTGTCAAAGTGTAGCAGCTCGCTGTAATGAGGGACAGGCTTTTTGGAAACGGTGCTGTCAAAATCATCTGATCCTGCCATGATTTCCATCACCAATGCATTGTCGGGGACATTTCTTGAGAATACCCCAATGGTGTCAAAAGATGATGCATAGGCGATAAGACCCCATCTGGATACCCTGGAATAGGTAGGTTTGATGCCTACGATCCCAGTGAAAGCTGCAGGCTGTCTTACAGATCCACCGGTGTCAGTACCTAGGGAGACTGTACAGAGATTTGCTTGAACCGCCACAGCAGAACCACCCGAAGAGCCTCCGGGAACACGGCTTTCGTCAGCTGCATTGAGTACTTTTCCATGTACTGAGTTTTCGTTTGAACTCCCCATTCCGAACTCATCGCAGTTCAATCTGCCGATAATGATGGCATCTTGATCTATGAGCCGTTGTACGGCAGTGGAGGTAAACTGTGATTCGAAACCTTCCAGGATTTTGCTGGAGGCATTTGATTCATGGCCTTTGTAGCAAAGGACATCTTTGATGCCAATGACCATTCCTGCCAATTTTCCGGCATTGCCAGAATTGATCTTTTCGTCTACCTTGGCAGCCTGTTCTTTGGCAGAATCCGTATAAACTTCAACGAAGGCGTTTAAGTGCGCCTTCGTTTGGATGTTTTTGAGATAATAATCAACTATCGCCTTGCAATCAGTTTGCTTGTTTTCCAGCGACTTTTTTATTTCGTCAAATGAAAGGAATTTTTCCAATGTTTGATTTTTTTAGTCTTTTTTCTTTTTGTCATCCTTCAACCCGTCTTCCAGGTCACTTTGGATCTCTTTTGTAGCGTCCTTGAACTCTCTGATCCCTCTTCCCAATCCTCTCGCCAATTCAGGAATTCTTTTGGCCCCGAAGAACAATACGATTACCAGGATGATTAGAATCATAGATCCTGGACTCATTCCTCCGATAAAACCTAATGCTGTCATGATCTTATTATTTAGATTTTGAATTTGATACAAAGATATAACAGTAGCACACTAACACAAAGGAATAGTGTGCTGTTATTCTTCTTTTTTTATAAATATACGAATAATTAATGTCTATTGACCTGCGAGCCAACCCGCAGGGTTCATAGGTTGCAGTCCTTTCCAAGTTTCAAAATGTACTTCGGCGACTCCATCTTTGTTGGTGTAGACCTGTCCTACGATTTGTTTGGCTTTTACTTTTTCGCCTGTTTTGACTGATATCACTTTCAGTTTGCTATACATGGTATAGTACTCACCATGCTTGATGACGATGGTCCCTCCATATCCAGGTATGGTGCCTATTTTGATCACTTCCCCGTCAAAGACTGATCTAACATTGGAATTGGGAGAAGTTTGGATGTCTACGCCGTCATTGTCCTCCACGATTCCCTTTAGGGTAGGGTGGGGGTGGGTACCATACTTCTTGGATACAAATCCAGTCTCTACGGGCCATGGGAGTTTCCCTTTGTTGCCTGCAAATGAATTGGACAATGCTGTCGCCTCAGGTGTCATTGGAATGCTGCTTCCTGATGATTTTGTCGCTTTCGAATTTGATTTTTTTGCTTCAGCTTCCGCTTTCCTGATCTCATCTTCAATCGCCCTTTTGATCAGGTTGTTGAGTTTTTCTTGTTGTTTTTTTGCCTCTACGATCTTTTTTCTCAACTCGACTTCCTGTTTGGTCAATGTGCTGACGATACCCTGTTGTTCGTTCTTTGCCTGGGCAAGTTGTTTTCGTTGCTGCTCTTCCTGGTTGATTACTTGCTGTTTCTCTACTTTTTTGTCTTCAAGACGTACTCTTTGTTGAGCCAATTCTTTTGTGACCGATTCTATTTGCTCCACTTGCTTTTTTCGGGCATCGGTATATTGTTTGAGATATTTCAATCTCATATAAAACTGCTTGAACGTGCTTGAGCTAAACACAAAAGTGGTCATCGTCAACCCTTGGTTGAGTTTGGAGGATGTGTACACCATCTGCGCATACTCTTCTTTGAGGTTTTCCAGATCATTTTCCAGGGATTTGATCTTTTTCTCAGTCTCAGAGATTTCTTTGTTGATCAGACTGACTTCCTGACTCAGGGTCCTGATGTAAGTGACCCTCGTCTCCAGTTGCTTGTTGACCACACTAAGCTGTCCCAGCGTTACTTTTTTGGACTCAGCTGTTTTTTTTAGGATTTTGTCAAATTCCAACAGTTTTTGCTGAACTGCTTCTTTTTCCCGTTCCAGTTGTACCCTTGATTTTGCAGTCTGCGCAGTAGCCGATTGGTCGAGAAATGGACAAGTTCCTATTATAAAGAAAAATATGTAAAACGCTTTTTTCATCAATTAAAACTGAAAGGGAAAACTGATCGGTGTATCTGTAACGCTGATCGTCGATATATCGATATGGATAATTGAATTTTGTGTTTCCCCATCAATGTTGAATGAGATTTTCAAAAGTGCGGCGTTGGGAAATGGCTGGTTGTTGATGTCTTTGAAACTAGGGTAGTTGGCTAGCAATGCACCCTTGTCATCCATGGAGGTGACAGTGAGTTCTTCCACTTTGCCATGGGTAGTGCCTACTCTTGAGTGATACCTTATTTTATCCCTTGTTTGTGTCAACTCAAAGTATTTTCCTATTCTCAACAGCCTATCCCGATAACTGAATTCTTGCGGTATATTGGCATAAATTAAATTTTGGAATAAGGGCAATGAAAGTTTCAGGCCAAACCGATCTTCAAATTCTTCATAGCCCAGATTTACATCCTGTCCATTAATTCGGTCTTTGACACGGATTTTGTCAGTGGTGATGATTCCCCTGAGAGCTTCTATACCCAATCCTGGCGTAACACTGAACCAGATGACACTATCTTTCTTTGCCCTGATGTTCAAGGTTCCTCTAGTGGTTTTTCCATTTTGGTCTTCTATGACGATCCTCGCCTTGGCATTGAGGTAATTGAAGTCAAAGTATGCCGGTTCGAACTCTTGCATGACCTCGTCAGAAACATAAAGATTGGGCTTTTTTGCGCAGCCTGTAGCTATAAATATGAGAAGTGCAAAACTTCCTAAAAGAACCCTATTCATAGTATTTCTTATCCTTGATTTTTTTTATGAGCAATTCAGATGTTTCTTCTCCACCTTCTGCTTTTTTCCAAAAGCTTAGGGCTTCATTTTTGTTTCCAAGATGATATAGGATATCACCGTAATGTTCCAACATAACCCCACTTGGAGATTCATCATATTTCAGGGCTTTTTCCATATAGGTTTTTGCATTCTGATAATCTTCCAATTGGAAAAGTACCCATGCGTGGGTATCTAGGTAGGTTGGGTTGTTTGGGAATGTCTTTACCAACTTTTCTGACATGGATCTTGCCTTGTCAAGGTCTTTTTTCGCAAGCGAGAGGTAGTATGCATAATTGTTCAATACATGTTCGTCATTGGGACGCTCTTTCAAGACCTTCTCGTATGCTTCGTATGCCTCATCCTTTTTGTCAAGGCTATGGTATACATCTCCCAGCTGGCCATGGACGAGAAGTTCAAGTTGCTTGTTTTTCCCTTTGTTGGCATCGGATGATTTTTTCAGGGATTCTTCCGCTTCCTTCCATTTCTTCAATGCTGATTTCGCAGTCCCATCAAAGTACCAAAACTCTGCCCTTTCGGGGAATTCATCTACTGCGATGATTGTGTACTTTTCTATTTCCCCAAAATCCCCTCCTGTCTCAAACATAATAGTGATGACTCCCTGCAATACCTGTGGATTGTCGGGATTGATCGTGGCGGATTTTTTGTAGAAAGAAAGCGCTTCTTCCTTGTTGTCGTTAAACAGCCTTCTGTCTCCGATCACTGTGAGTACGTTGGAATCAGTTGGGTTATGCTCCAGCATAAAAGCTTCCAAGCTATCCAAAAGCAGCTCTCTTTTTTCGGTTTTTATTTCTTGGAGTATTTCAGAGAATGACTGAGCCTTGACCATCCCATCCAAATCCGGATTGTCAAAAGCGGAAAGGATCAGAGCTTCTGCGGTCTCTTTGTCTCCAAGGTCTTTGTAAAGGGCATATGCACCCATTTGAAGATCAGGCTGGTTGGGATATGCCTCAAGGGATTTTTCAATTGTGGCAATGGCTTCGTGGGTACGTCCATTGTTGAACAGGATCTCTACCAATGCCAGGACATATTGGGAATTGCCCGGATGTGCCGCAATCAGTTTTTCACCTTCTTGGAGTGCTTTCTCCAGATTATTTTTTCTTAGATAGATCCTTTGTTTCTGAACCACCAGTTGTTCTACAACCCCATAATATTCTTCAGCACGGTCAAGCGCGTCCAAGGCTTTGTCGTTTTCATTGGCACCTAAGTACAGGGAAGCCAATTCTAGGATGTAGTTTTGGTTTTCATCCGAATTTTCCATCAGGCTTTCCAAAATATCTGCCGCTTTGAGTGGCTCATTCTTCTTGGAATAGACTTCCGCCATCATCAGGTTGTAATACTTGTTTTCCGGATCTGATTCCACAGCTTGCATGCCGTAGTCTAGGGCATCATCGACTTTGTTTGCCTTCAGGAGTATCTCCGCTATCTTGAAATTGATTGCAGCTTCATCTGGGGCGATTTCCCTTGCTTTTTGAAAATAGAAATAGGATTTATCGTAATCTTCAAGCATTAGGAATTTCTGTCCTTCTATAAAAAGTCTCGTAGCTTTGGTGTCTTCGATTACCTGTTTTCTTTCTTTTTTGGAAAGTTTTTGCTGCGCATTGACCTGGTGGGTAAAGACAATGCCAAGTAGGGAGAAAAGAAATATCAGTTTGTTTAATTTCACTTTGTTTGAATTAATGTTGCATGGGAAAGTCAGTCAATGTGGCCAACCCGTCCGCAAGGTATTGGTATCCAATATGTATTGGAGGTGATTAGAAAGCTGTAATGGTGCAAACATAGTGCCTTTTATCCACTCCAACAATCTATCATTCCCATTAACGGTAATTAAGTCGTTTTGGTGCAAAATATGCAGGTAAGTATTAAGATTTTCCGGTGCTTCCGTAGCCACCGCTTCCCCTTTCGGTGTCGTTAAGGTTGTCAGCGTCTTCCCAGGAGATTTGCTCGTGCTTGGCTACCACCATTTGGGCTATTCTTTCCCCATCAGAGATTGTAAATGCTTCTTTGGATAAGTTGACAAGAAGGACTTTGATTTCACCACGGTAATCGGCATCAATCGTCCCGGGGCTATTTAGCACTGTCAATCCATATTTGTAAGCCAATCCAGACCTTGGTCTAATCTGGGCTTCATACCCTTCAGGTAACTCCATGAACAAGCCTGTACCAATAAGTCTCCTCTCCAATGGGCCAATGATGATATCTTCTTCAATATTTGCCCTAAGATCCAAACCGGCAGATTGTGTGGTTTGGTATTCGGGAAGTGCATGCTTGGATTTGTTGATGACTTTTACTTTCATGTGTTTATATTTTGTTTTTAGAGGTCTCATAGCTTGCCGAACCTTCCTTTGTCAGCAGGCAGGCTGGTCTCGGGATCTCGAATTAGCTCCCCGATATCGGTGGCATCCCATTGCGTGACGTACTCATCATGCCTGTCTGCCTCAGGCAGGCATGATATCATGGGTTTATTTTGAATTTCTTTTGAGTAAAACCGTTTTGATTTCTTTTCTTTCAAAAAGCAAAATTAGAACAACAAAAGGAATGGCCATCAGATTTTTGAGTATAAATTGAAAAATCTGGTTGTCAGTCTCCAAAAAGAAGCCAGCATAGCTGAGGCATGCCGCCAGTAAGATGTATGACAGGCCTTTCTCCAGCTTGTAAGGTATTGGGAAATATCTCTGACCATAGATATAGCAAAGGGCAGACATTACAAAATAACAGGAAATGGTGCTCAGTGCCGCCCCCATATAGCCGATTTTGGGAACCAGAACCAATATGACGATAATTGTCACGATTGCTCCGATCAAAGTAAAGTAAAAACTGTATTTGGTCTGATCGGTGAGTTTGAACCAAATGCTGAGGTTGAAATATATCCCCAAAAACAAATAGCCCAAGAGGAGGACAGGTACTATGTACATTACTTCCATATATTCATTTTCGACCAATATTATTTTCCCTAAGAGATCTAAGTTGACAGAGACAATTATCATGAGTAGGCAGCAGAAAATAATAAATGCATGCATTACTCTTGAGAATAATTGCGGGCTGTTTTTGTCTTCTGACTGATTGAAGAAGAAAGGTTCTGCGGCAAATTTAAATGCTTGGATAATCAAACTCATGAAGATGGCAAGTTTGAAATTGGCTCCGAAAATACCGCCGGCTTCCCTTGGCGTCAACCCTGGGTAAAAGTCTTCGGGAATGACAAATTCAAAAATCGATCTGGAAAATACTTCATTGGTAACCCCGGCCAAGCCCATAAAGAAAAGCGGGATGGCATATTTCCACATCGGTTTGATAAATTTCCTTTCAATCTTGAAGGTGAAAAAACCGCTGAAATAGAATAATATCGGGATCATCAAGGCATTGGCAATCAAGTTGGAAATCAAAATGTATTCGATTCCCCAAGTAGGTTGGTATAATGCACCGACAGAACTTTGGAGCCCTACCAGATAGTCGCCTTTCCAAATATGGTAACTGACGGCAATCAAAAGAATATTGAGGCCAACATTTATTAGGATGTTGCCGAGTTTTGAAAGGGCAAATTTGAGAGGTTTGTTTTCAACTCGCAGTTTCGCATATGGGATTGCCAAAATGGCATCTATGAGTAAAATTGCTGCTACCCATTTGAATAGGTACGCTTTGCCTGGATAGTTCAACCATATACTCAATTGCTCAGAACTGAAATAAATCAGCGACCCCAAAACCAGCGAACTGACAAGCAAAAGAGATTGAATCTGTGAATATACTTTTTTCTGATCCAGCCCTTTGCCGGTATAGAATCTGAAAAATGTAGTTTCCATTCCATAAGTGAAAACCACGTTGAAAAATGCAATGAAAGCATAGATGTTGGTGAATGATCCCATTGCATCTTTGTCCAAATACACAATGTATAGTGGCAAAAGGAAAAAATTGATTGTCCTCCCAAGAATGCTACTGATTCCATAGATAGCCGTCTGTCCGGCAAGTTTTTTCAGTTGGCTCATCCTTCAAAAAAAGTAAAGGGGAATTACTCCCCTTTGAATATTGGTTTTCTTTTTTCCAAGAAGGCCGAAGTCCCTTCTTTGTAGTCTCCGGATTTGACGCATCTGGCAAAGCTGTTTGCTTCGGTTTGATAGCCGTTTTCTTCAGAGATATAGACAGAGTTTACACAATCTACAATCATGCCGATTGCCAAAGGGGCTTTTGTCATGATTTTTTTCAAAATCTCCTCTGCTTTTGCCATAGCTTCGTCTTTGGTCGCCTGGACATGGTTGACCAGTCCGAGTTTTTTGGCTTCTTCTGCACCGATCATATCACCTGTCATCATGAGTTCGTTGGCTTTGCCTCTGCCGATAAGGTAGGTAAGTCTTTGGGTGCCTCCATAGCCCGGGATAATCCCCAAGTTTACTTCCGGTTGCCCAAACTTGGCATTGGCGACGGCTACTCTCATATGGCATGCCATAGCCAATTCACAACCACCGCCGAGGGCGAATCCGTTGACTACTGCGATTACCGGTTTGTGGCAATTTTCGATCAAACCAAAAACTTCTTGCCCATTTTCGGCAAATTTTCGGGCGTTGAGCTCGTTGAGTTCTGCGATTTCGCTGATGTCAGCTCCTGCTATAAAAGCTTTTTCCCCAGAACCAGTAATGATAACGCCTTTGATTTCTTTGTTGTCAACAACTTCATTAAAAATATTCCTGATCTCTTCCAGGGTAGCGAAATTCAATGCATTCAGCTTGGATTCTCTATTAACAGTAAGGTAGAGAATGCCTTCCTTTTCTTCAGAAAGAATATTTAGTGTTTCAGCCATGTGTTTTGGTGAATTGTTAAGCATCAAATATACAAGTAGTGCATGCATTCGCCAAGCAATTGTCCGGAAAATGCAAAGAAAGGGGATCGGGGAGGAAAAATATACCCAATGTACTTCATGCGATCAGCTAGGATATTCTGCTAATTTATAATAGGTATAGCCGTCCCCTTCCATCATTTTTTGCTATTTTTGTCAGAAGGCGAATTTTAAACAAAATCCAATATATATATGTCATCAAAAAGAAAAATTACCGTAGCCTATGGCGATGGGATCGGACCTGAAATCATGAAAGCCACGCTCAATATTTTGGAGGCGGCTGGAGCACAGTTGGAGTACGATGTCATCGAAATTGGCGAGCAGGTATATTTAAAAGGGATTAGTTCCGGGATGGAGCCTGGTGCATTCGAGTCCCTGAAAGAGACAAAAATATTTTTGAAATCTCCAATTACCACTCCGCAAGGTGGTGGTTTTAAGAGTTTGAATGTGACTACTAGGACTTCATTTGGGCTTTTTGCCAATGTGAGGCCATGCAAAGCATATTCACCATACATCAAGACACATTATCCTGAGACGGATTTGGTGATCATCCGTGAAAACGAGGAAGATCTATATGCGGGTATCGAGCACAGACAGACCCAGGAAGTTGTTCAAAGTTTGAAGTTGATCTCAAGACCAGGTTCTGAGAAAATTATCAGATATGCCTTTGAGTACGCCAAAAAATATGGCAGAAAGAAAGTGACTTGTATGACCAAGGACAATATCATGAAATTGGCTGATGGGCTTTTCCATAAGACTTTTGATGAGATCGCCAAAGAATATCCAAATATCCAGACAGACCATAAGATCATCGATATCGGATCTGCATTGATTGCAGAAAGACCGCAGACATTTGACGTGATTGTGACCTTGAACCTTTATGGTGATATCATTTCTGATATTGCTGCACAGGTGACTGGCTCAGTTGGACTAGGTGGATCGGCAAATGTCGGTGAAGAAGTGGCGATGTTTGAAGCGATCCATGGTTCCGCACCGGATATCGCAGGCATGGACATGGCTAACCCTTCAGGATTGTTGAATGGGGCGGTGATGATGCTGGTACATATTGGTCAACCTGATGTGGCTGAGAAAATTGCCAACGCTTGGATGAGAACTTTGGAAGATGGAATCCATACAGGGGATATTTATCAGGAAGGGTTGTCTGCAAAGAAAGTGGGCACTCAGGAGTTTTCCCAAGCTATTATCGAAAGATTGGGACAAAAACCAGTGAATATGATTCCAACAGTATTTGATAAATCAGCTACTGAGCCAATGAACATCAAACTATCTCCAGTAACCAAGTCCAAGAAAGAATTGATCGGCGTAGATGTGTTTGTGGACTGGGATGCCGATGGAAGAGATCCGAATGCGATAGGTGAAAAATTGAGACAGGCAGATGCCGATGGATTGAAATTGACACTGATTACGAACAGGGGTGTGAAAGTATTCCCAGGAGGAATGCGTGAAACCTTCTGCACAGATCATTGGAGATGCAGGTTCCAAAATGCTGGACAGTCTCCAGTTACCCACGCACAGATTTTGGACTTGATGGATCAGGTTTCTAAGTTGGGCTTCGATTTTATCAAAACTGAAAATCTTTATTCCTTCGATGGTGTGAGAGCATATAGCTTGGCACAGGGAGAGTAGGGGATTGAAGATTATAAAAACCTGTCCGCCGTGGCGGATTGAAAGATTGAAAAATTAAAACCGGGTAGAGATGCTCGGTTTTTTTGTGGGTTTTGGTTAGGGTGAATGGATTTGTTTGTGTTGTAAAAAATGATTAGTTTTAAATTCAAAGGCATTTCTGGTTCTGGAAGGCTTTGGGGTTTGATTACGTTGACAAAAAGAGCCATCTGATAATAAACCAACTGTGATGAAAAAAATACTAATCTTAACTTTGATAGGATTTACCATTTTGGGTTGTAGCTTATAGTTGGAATAATGTTAACTTTCATAGTTGGGTTGAAATTAAAATTTTGTTTTTGGGAGAGGGTTTTTGGGAAATCATGAAGATAGTGCTCTCTAATGTTGAATCAATGGATTGTTGATTGTTAACTTTGCAAGTCAATGAATATTTCTAAAAGAACGAATTGGGTTTTTATTTTGATCAAATTATAATGAAAAAGTTTGTTGTTTTTTTGCTATGCATGATGGCTTTGAATTCCCTTTATTCACAGCAAGTTCCTGATGTTTTTCAGGAAAGAGATGAGTTTTGTGATGAAAAGCTCTCCGAAAAGGAGGTGTATCAAATGCGTACGGAATTTGAAGAATTGGAAGCGTATTTTATCAGAAAAGGTCTATTGAAAGACAGAACAGGAAAAAGCTATAGGGAAGTTTATGAGCAAATAGTTTTGGATAATGATCTACATTTTAACATTGATAGGGATTTTCAGATTCTTGATGCTTTAGATTTTGAGATTTATTCGAAGTGCTACTATAAAGCTCTCGATCCTGAAGGTTTTGGCAAACTTACAGATAGACACTTGCATGCAGCTGAAGTAATAGTTCAGAATAATAATGATGAAATTACCCCGGGATTAGTAGCGCAAAGAATTCTAGATAACCTGCTTGATGAAGATTTTGATCTTGAGTTTTATAAAATATCATCGCTTATTGCTTTTTATACAATATGCCAGACAGGTTCTATAATAGATTTTGTTGAGGCAAATCAGAGTTTGGCTGATTTCTCTGAGATCATGGAAGTTTTTTTAGATAATACCAACCGAATAACGATTGATGGTAGTTATGTTAGCTTTGATCAATTGAAAGAAAAGGCTCATCAATTTCTACAAATCAACCCAAATGAAAAGGGAATAGTGCTCATTGCATCAAAGGAGGTGAGTTATGAAGTGTATTTACAAGTAAAAGATATACTCAGCCTTGTCTATTCAGAGTTGAATGTGGAAGATGGGGGTGTTTCAAAAAATATAATTTATAAATTCTCAGGGCTCTAAGGTATATTCATACATTTCGCGAAACATTGTAGGGCAGACATTTTTACCATCAAGAAATTATGGATGTCCACATTATATGTAAAGATATCTTTTTTCATTGTTGGAGAAATTGATGATGTTGTTTGGGCATCTCAAGATTGAAATTTCTATTTTCACTTTCTTTTTTCAATATTTTTTTAGCAGAAAAACTGTTCTTGTTTATCATTATTAAACTTAATTTATTGAACAAAGTTTTATGTTTTATTTATTTTTAGTTAAATATTATTTCAATTTGTTTAAATAATATTTAATAATGTATTATGTTTGGTTTCTTAGTTTTAAATAAATGAACAAAAAATTACCGATAATTTGTCCTAGTTGCAGTTCTGGTTTGAAGGTCAAAAGTCTCCATTGCGATAGCTGCGAAACAACAATAACTGGTCAATTCAATTTGCCTGTGCTATTAAGGTTGGAAAAGACTGAGTTGGATTTTGTTTTGGATTTCATAAGATGTAGTGGAAGTCTAAAAATCATGGCATCCAAACTTAACCTGAGCTATCCAACTGTTAGGAATATGTTGGATGATTTAATCAATAAAATCGACAAACTAGAGCAAGATGTTTAAAAAGTTAACCAATCCTTTTATATATGTTGCAGGTTCAAAATCACTAGTTATTGGCTTGCTTACCATATTTGGTGCCTCTATTGTGGCATATTTCAGTAAGACTTATTTCCCTGATATTATTTCAGTGAAATTGGGTGTTGATTTATCTATTTTGAGCTCTGTCGCTCAAAATTTCATGAATTGGTTTGTAGTTTCTATTTTGTTCTACCTTATGGCTATGATTTTGTCAAAATCAAAAGTCCGAATGCTGGATATTTTTGGCACACAAGCATTGGCAAGGTTCCCCTATTTTTTTGTTTCATTTATTAATTTTTCAGAGTCTTTGGATCTGTTTGGGAAGTATTTGCTTTGGGCATTTATGAATCATGGTGAGCCAATTGAGATTACTTTGATCCAGAAATCAATAGCAATATTCTTGTTGTTCATTTCTTTAATGTTGACGATTTGGTTGGTGATACTTATGTATAATGCTTTTAAAGTTTCGGCAAATTTGAAAGGGTCTAAACTAATATTGTCATTTATTATTGTCATGATTTTCTCCATGGTGGTTTTAACTTATCTATCTAAAATACTCATTTTGAACATCAATTAGTATGAAAAAATCAATCTCACTTTTAGCCCTGTTCCTATTTTCAACTTTTCTGTGGGCTGCCAATAAAGAAGATACGGTTTTTGTAGAAACAAAAATCACATTGCAAACTAAAACGGGAGAGATTTTCGGGACTTTGACAAGCCCTGAAAAAATTGAAAATATTCCTGTTGCTTTGATTATAGCTGGATCTGGACCGACAGATAGGGACGGGAATAATCCCATGATGAAAAACAATTCATTGAAAATGCTTGCTCATGCCTTATCCAAAAACGGCATTGCAACTTTGAGATATGACAAGAGGGGGATTGCAGAAAGTAAACTAGCAGGAAAAAGTGAGGTAGATCTTCGGTTTGATGACTATATCAATGATGTAAAAGATTGGATATCATTGCTAAAACAAGATGGGAGATTTTCAGGAATAGTGGTTATTGGGCATAGTGAGGGATCATTGATTGGAATGATAGCGGCAACAAATGCAGATAGGTTTATTTCCATCGCTGGAGCAGGACAGTCTGCAGATAAATTGATAAAAGGACAATTGAGTGCACAGCCAAAAGAAATTCAAGATATATCCTTTCCGGTTATTGATAGTTTGAAAATGGGAAAAACAGTGGGAAATGTAAATCCCATGCTTTATTCATTGTTTAGACCAAGTATTCAACCTTATATGATTTCATGGTTTAAATATGATCCTCAGGAGGAGATAAGTGCACTTCATATTCCGACAATGATAATCCAAGGAACAAATGATATCCAAGTGACTGTGGAAGATGGACAAGATCTTTCAAAGGCGAATCCTGATGCACAATTGGTTCTCATTGAGAATATGAACCATATTTTCAAAATAGTGGAAGGAGATAAACAAGCAAATTTGGATACATACAATAATCCCGATTTACCCATTGCAAATCAACTGATTGAATTGATAGTGGGCTTTGTTTTGGATAGATCAGATGATTTGACATACACACATAAAAAATGATGATATTATGATCATTACAGGATTGTTTTTGATAGGGATTGGCTTTTTGGTGAAAGCTTTTCCGAATTTGATAGCGGGGTACAACACCATGTCGCAGAGGCAAAAAGACAATGTCGATGTAGAAGGATTATCTAATTTTATGCGCAATGGGTTTGTTGTAATGGGCATGGTTGTGATTATTGGTTATCATGGTTTGAAGTGGGCAGGGCAGGATGTTTTGTTGGGGTATTTTATTCCGGGAGTGATTTTGATAGGAGTATTTTTTTTGGTTTTTAGAGCAAAGAAATTCGACCAAAACGATGGTGGGTTGGTTAAATCCAGGTTGAAGAGCGTGTTCACAATAGTAATTTTAATTCTTGCGTTCGGGAGTGTTGGCTATGGTCTTATACCTTCCAGCTATGAACTCAACGACGATCGTGTGACATTTTCTGGAATGTATGGTACAGAGATAGTGATTTCAAAAATAGAAACAGTTTCTTTGATCAACAAAATGCCTTCCGTCAAAGCCCGAACAAATGGTCTTGGGCTGGGATCGATTCGAAAGGGTTTTTTTAGGATAGAAGGTCAAGGAAAGTGTCGCTTGCTCCTACATAGTTACCAAGGACCTTTTGTAATGATCATTACCAAAGACCAAGAAGTGATATATGTAAATTACAAAAAGAGAGAAAAGACAGAAATGGTTTATAATGAGCTAAATGCACTAAAAGAAAAATAAGTGAAAAAAGAATATATTTTTAAATCAGAAAGACTGGGGTTTCGCGATTGGACGAAGGAGGATCATGCTGAAATCGTAGATATGAATGCTGATTTGGAGGTGATGGAGCATTTCCCCAAGCTACTGACAGAAAATGAATCTGTGGAATTGATTGGGCGACTTCAAAAGCATTATAAGAGGTATGGATTTACCTATTTCGCAACTGAGGTGTTGGAAACAAAAGAGTTGATTGGGTTTGTTGGCCTGGTATGGCAGAATTATCAATCAGACTTCACGCCAGCTGTTGATATTGGGTGGAGGCTCAAAAAAAGCTGCTGGGGCAATGGCTATGCAACTGAAGGTGCAAGCAGATGTCTCGATTTTGCATTCACAGAATTGGGTATGGACAAAATTATCTCAACATGTACGGAGAAAAATTCAAAGTCGGAAAATGTCATGAAGAAAATCGGGATGAAAAAAACGGGAGTATTTGACCATCCTCAATTGACCGATTATCCGGAACTTGGGAAATGTATTTGTTATGAAATCAATAAAAGTACTTGGCAGCAACATTCTGAACCATCATGAACAGTTTCAACTTAAAATCTTATTTGTCTTCCAATATCGATATAGAGGAAGAGGAAATTTCGGCATTAGTTGAAAAATGTACTACGAGAACAGTTAAAAAAGATCAGTACTTACTTCAGAGTGGAGAACATTGCAAGCATACGTTTTTTGTGGAAAAAGGGCTTTTGAGACAGTTTTCCATTGACAAAAAAGGCAAGGAACATATACTTGCTTTTGCACCTGAAAATTGGTTTGTGACAGATCGGGAAAGTTCTTATTTCGACCAGCCATCTGCCTATTATATCCAGGCATTGGAAGACAGTGAGGTAGTGTTGATGGATGAGAGATTCATCCATTTGTTATCGGAAAAATTCCCCGGATTCACAGATTTCAACAATCGGCTGCTTCATAACCACATCAGGAATTTGCAAAACAGGATAAACTTGCTGTTGAGTGCTGTCGCTGAAGATAGGTATTTGCAGTTTGTAAAAATGTACCCGGATATTTTGCTACGGGTTCCACAGGCAATGGTCGCTTCGTATTTGGGGATCACCCCGGAGAGTTTGAGCCGGGTTCGCAAGGAGTTGGCACTGAAAAACTTCAAAAGCTAGGAACTTATCATACATCAATGCACACTACTTTCTTTGCAGCTAATTTTACATAAAAGAAAATGGAAATTATGAAAACAAGAACAGTAGAATTGGTAGCAAGCCCGAGAGAGCCCCACTTTGTTGGAGATGGTTTTCGAGTACATAATTTTATCCCCAGCGGATATAGGATGGATATGCACCGCATGGATCCGTTTATCATGTTGGACTATAATTCATTGTATGAATTCCCACCATCTAAGCATCCAAAAGGCGTAGGGGTTCATCCGCACCGAGGTTTTGAAACGGTTACCCTTGCGTACAAAGGCAAGGTGCAACACCATGACAGCAGTGGTGGCGGAGGGATTATTGGGGAAGGGGATGTGCAGTGGATGACAGCTGCAAGTGGCGTGCTTCACAAAGAGTATCACGAGGAGGAATGGAGCAAAAAAGGAGGTGCTTTTCAGATGGTTCAACTTTGGGTGAATTTACCCAGTAAGGACAAAATGTCTGCGCCAAAGTACCAAGCCATAAAACACGGGGACATCAACCGCTTTGAGCTGGAAGATAATGCCGGTGTAATCGAAATTGTCGCAGGTGGGTATAAAGGTACAGATGGCGTAGCATCGACTTTTACACCAATCCATATGCTCAATGCCAAATTGAATAAAAATGGAAAAGCCAGTTTTGAATTCCCCACCCATTTTAACACGGTTTTGCTGGTATTGGAAGGGGGCGTCACCATCAATGGCAAAGAAGCAGTGCCAACAGACCATTTGGCATTAATGGCAAATGACGGGGAAGTCTTTGAGATAGAAGCCAACGAAAATGCAGTGGTCTTGGTGTTGAGTGGAGAACCGATCAAAGAGCCTATCGCAGCCCACGGACCTTTTGTGATGAACACAAAAGAGGAGTTGAGGGAGGCATTCAATGACTTCAATAATGGTAAATTTGGATATTTGGAGGATTGAGTTGGGGTTGTTTGAATGCATGTGAATCCAATAATGTATCAATGCCAATAAGTTGGAGAAGCGTCATGCTTGAGAAAGGTAATTAGATTTAGTCACAGAAGATTTTGTGAAGAGATTTTGATCTGACCTTGATTCTTGCGTGGCGCTTATTCATTCATTTAAAAAAATAAGTAGAAGAGATATTTAGTTTTATGCATATTTGCTTTCTTACCAGTAGCCAATTAAAATAATGTATCCTATTGTTTCTAGGGCAAGTTGACTGTCAACCGTCGACACTCGTGCACCGTGGCGTAGTTGACAATTATCCGCATGATTTCATATGCATAACTCTACTACTGGTGTCATTGCGGATAATCATATTTAGTTTTTATATATTTGGGGGCTTTAACTATTTATGTAAAAATTAGACCAGATGAAAAAAATCCTTGTATCATTAATTCTTTGTGGGGTGACTTTTTTTGCCAAATCCCAAAGTGCAAGTGTAGAGAAATCTACCAATGGAGTCCAAACTGGATTGCTGGGATTGTGGTTCCATAACGAATCAAAATTGTCAGATAGGATAGCATTGAGAAGCGAAGTGGGTTTTGATGGTGGATTTGGTTGGGGTTTAAGTTATGATGGTGTTGGGTATGTTTTTGCTCCAGTATTTACCCTAGAACCAAGACTGTATTATAACCTCGATAAAAGAGTGTCCAAATCGAAAAATATAGCTGGAAATAGTGGTGATTTTTTGTCTTTAAAAACCAGTTTTCATCCCGATTGGTTCTTGATCTCTAATCATGACGGTTACAGTATAGTCAATCAGCTTTCGATAGTTCCTACTTGGGGAATTCGAAGAAACCTAGGAGATCACTTTACTTATGAAGCGGGTATTGGGATTGGATACCGACATCTATTCTATAAAGGTTATGGATATTCGGAAGACGAAGGAGAGCTTGCCGTCAATCTACACTTAAGGGTAGGGTATAGGTTTTGAGAAACAATGTAAATTGTAAAAGTGTAGTTTAGTAAACTATGATATTATTGTTTAGTAAACTACAATATTGTTGTTTAGTAATGTTTAATATCCTAACTCCACAAAAAGTATGGTTATGACATCAAAAGACTTGCTGGCAATCAGAAAAATGTTTTATGGAGAATTCAGTTCAAACAAAAGTCTTTAAGCCGAATCAGAGGATTGAGTTTTTAGAAGAGAGATACAATTTGATTGGGTGGATTATACTGCTTACTGGGATTTTTTTTCTAATTATTGAGTTTTATATCGTTGGTATTTCAATCATGCTTGGTTTAGGGGGGATTTGTCATGTTTTAGCTTTTGACAAATGGAATAAAATTGAAAAGCCTAAAGGATCATTTCCATTTGAGTTAGTTTTCCGCGAAGAAGAAATAAGTTTAGGAGGTTTGGTTTATAGACTATCGGATATAAAGATCACTAAATTAATCTGCTATGACTATGTGGGAAGGTCTGGTACAGGTTTTGTTTTTCATGTAAAGTATCCAAAAAAGTCATGTGGAACCTGGAATCATCTATGGTTTACAAAAGATGAAAAAGAATATAAGTTAAGATTTCAGATAAAATCAAAGGCTGATTCCAAAGAAATTAGTGCTATTAAAATAAAGTGGGGATTAAGTTGATTTTTATAAACAATAGGCTTTTAAATTTTTAAGTAAGGAAATATTAGCATTATGTTAGAGGTTTTAGTTTGAGATTTCTCCCTCTGGTCGAAATGACCATAAAAAAGCTTATGTTATGATTTAAGATACATTCTTTTTGAGACCTTTCACTCTTATATCTTGTGTCTCAAATCTCTGACTTCTAAAAAATCGTCAAAAAAAAGACCCCAAAGGTTTCAAAAACCTTCGGGGTCTAGTCTCAAATCTCATATCTAACGTCTCACGTCTATTTTACGCTTCTTTCTTCGCCATTCTAGTTCTCTCACCTTCGTCCAAATAGATTTTTCTCATTCGGATGGATTTTGGAGTGATTTCTAGGTATTCATCCTTTTGGATGTATTCCATAGCTTCTTCCAAAGAGAATTTTTTGGCTGGCTGGATTCTAACGTTGTCATCAGAACCTGAAGCTCTCATGTTGGTTAGTTTTTTACCTTTCTGAACGTTTACCACGATGTCATTGTCACGGGAATTTTCACCGATAACCTGACCTGTGTATAGCTCTTCTCCTGGCTCTACGAAGAATGTACCTCTGTCCTGCAATTTGTCAATCGCATAAGCAGTACACTGTCCGCCTTCCATAGAGATCAATGAACCGTTGTTTCTTTCAGGGATAGATCCTTTGAATGGTTCGTAAGCTGAGAATCTGTGGTTCATGATTGCTTCACCTTGTGTAGCAGTCAAGACATTGTTTCTCAATCCGATCAAACCTCTTGAAGGAATTCTGAATTCCAAATGTTGCAAATCGCCTTTTGGCTCCATTACTAAAAGTTCACCTTTCCTTTGTGTAGCCAATTCGATTACTTTTCCAGCAGTCGTTTCAGGTACATCTACCACCAATACTTCGATTGGTTCGTTTTTCACACCATCTACTTCTTTGAAAATCACCTGAGGCTGACCTACTTGAAGTTCATAACCTTCTCTTCTCATCGTCTCGATCAAGACTGACAAGTGGAGGATCCCACGTCCATAAACCAAGAATTTGTCTTCAGAATCTGTCGATTCAACTCTCAAAGCCAAATTCTTTTCCATCTCCTTCATCAATCTGTCTCTCAAGTGACGGGAAGTCACAAATTTTCCTTCTTTACCGAAGAAAGGAGAGTTGTTGATCGTGAAGAGCATGTTCATGGTAGGCTCATCGATAGCGATTCTTGGTAGCGCTTCTGGATTTTCAAGGTCGGCAAGGGTATCGCCGATTTCGAAATCATCTATACCGGTTACGGCACAGATATCACCTGCTACTACTTCAGTTACTTTATTTTTGCCAAGTCCTTCAAATACATGAAGTTCTTTTACTTTTACTTTTTTGAATACACCATCAGCCTTGCACAAGGTCAATTGAGATCCTTCTTTGATGGAACCTCTTTTTACTCTACCGATGGCTATACGACCTACGAAGTTAGAGTAATCAAGGGAAGTGATTTGCATTTGCAGTGTACCTTCGTCGATTTTAGGTGCAGGGATATGCTCAATGATCGCATCCAAAAGTGGGATGATGGTATCGGTAGGGTTTTTCCAATCTGGACCCATCCAGTTGTTTTTGGCAGAACCATAAAGTGTCTGGAATTCCAACTGCTCTTCTGTAGCGTCCAAGTTGAACATCAATTCAAAGACTGATTCCTGAACTTCGTCAGGGCGACAGTTTTCTTTGTCTACTTTGTTGACTACCACGATAGGAGTCAATCCAAGTGCAAGGGCTTTGCCTAAAACGAATCTTGTCTGTGGCATTGGACCTTCAAAGGCATCAACCAATAGGATTACTCCATCAGCCATTTTCAAAACTCTTTCCACTTCACCACCAAAGTCTGCGTGACCTGGAGTATCAATAATATTGATTTTGGTGTCTTTATATCTTACGGATACGTTCTTAGAAAGAATTGTGATACCCCTTTCTCTTTCCAAGTCATTGTTGTCAAGGATAAGATCGTCAAACTGTTGGTTCTCACGGAAGATTTTAGAGAGATGAATGATTTTGTCCACGAGAGTGGTCTTGCCGTGGTCAACGTGTGCGATAATCGCGATATTCCGAATACTTTGCATTGTAAATTTGAATTAAGGTGCAAAGGTAGGAATAAAATTTGGCTTATTTCTGATTCACTTCAAAATGGTAAGGAAAAGATAATATGGATTGTAAGATTACAAAATTGTAAGATTGAAAAATTGTTGATTATTGAATATGGATATCCTTTGGAGGGTCAGAAGATATGATTTTAAATTCTCACACATTTGTTTATAGAGAAGAAGTTCATACAGTGTTTTTGTTTTTGAATAATGGCAATTCAAATTGAGAAGGAAGTCATTTGTTTGAACATTTTTCAATTGAGGTAGATCAACCTGACATAGTGAGTTTTTATGTCTATATGGCTTTAACTATTTTTTGTATATTTGAATTATTACTTGATATTATAGTATGATATCTTTTCATATACAATTCATAACTATCCTCTTTTATGTATGAATTTTTGTAGCCATAATCTATGATTGGGCGGATGTCATTGATTAAATTATTGTTATGTACAGCTACTAACCAAATTGCATCAAAACTTTTCTCATTATCGATACAATCTACATTTTTACTGAGAAATCCAATCAATGGTGAAAGCATTTTGGAGGATATTCCATCTGCTTTTATCATTCTTTTTGAGAAAAAATGGCTTTTTTCAATATCCCTAGACTTATAATAATTTACACTATCACGGTAATGCTGGTCAATCAAATAGATTGTTTTAAGGATTTCGTTAATTGATTGACAATTGACGTTTTGCATTAATTGTTTATTCACAGATATCAAAGAGTCCATATAATCGTTTTTCGGCTCAATCACATTGTTCTTATTATTGAATTTTGGGATATTCAATTCATTATGTTGAATTTCGATTTGAACTTCTTCATCTGAACTTTTGCCAGTACAAAACACCAATAAAGAACATAAAGCAATTGTAAGAAATGATCGCATTGTAGAGTAGTTAGAAATCAAAATGAAGATAAATTTTATAGAATTGGTCTTGAATTAATGCTTACACAGCTTTCTGATTTCAATATAGAAAGAAATGTTTGATTAATATGTATATCCGCTTTCTTACCAGTAGCCAAGCAAATTGATATATTTTAAGTCAATTGATACACTAATAACTAATCGACTAATAACCAATAACGATTATCCGCATGATCACATATGCATAATTTAACTACTGGTGCCATTGCGGATAATCATAATTATAAATTTGCGGAATACGAATTGAATTTCATCACATTTTTTCATTTTTTAACATAGGGCAGTTTTGATCTTATTTAATAAATTAGTTTATTGTTGGCTAAATAGATTATTCTTGTCATATATGAACCATTTTAGACTGTTTTTTATTGCGGCTATCTTGTTGGCCACAACTTTATCCTGCGAAGAGGAGAAAAAAGAAAGCCAAGAAATACCTTCTGATTCATTTCGAGCTGAGGTGGCAGCGACGCCCGTTCGGGTAGCCAAGGCGGAGCAACGTACATTTGATTACCTGATCAATGCGACAGGTAAGATAGAAGCGATTGATCAAGTGAAAGTCGTAACCCAACGTCAAGGTATCCTTAGTGATCTGAATGTCAAGGAAGGGGATTATGTAGAAAAAGGTGCAGTCTTGGCTAAACTGGATGACTCAGAGGCGAGGTTTAGACATGAAAAAGCTAAAATCGCCTTTAAGAACTCACAAGTAAATTATGACTCAGACATATTGAGTTTTAGTTCTATCATGGAGTCCGAAGATGACGAAAGAAAAACAAGCCTTGTCGATCAGCTAAAATCAAAAAGTGGGCTTTTCTCTGCAGAGATTGATTTGAAGGAGGCTGAGTTGGAAATAGAAAAATCAACTATAAAAGCCCCAATTTCCGGGAAAGTTGCTGACTTGAAAATCAAAAAAGGCAGTCTGGTATCGAATGGGGAGGATTTTATGGAAATCATCAATGTCAACGCTTTGGAATTGAAAGTGAAAGTTTTGGAATCAGATATCAACCTGATTTCCATCGGTCAAAAGGCGGAGGTGTACCCAGTAAGTGGAGGGACCGAAATCACAGGAACGGTAAGAAGTATCAATCCCAAAGTAGACGAAAATGGTTTGGTCCAAGTGAGTCTCTTGGTTAACGGATCTAAAGGATTGCTCCCGGGTATGAATGCAAGGGCCATCATCAGGGCTCCTCAGACCAATAGCATCGTAGTGCCTAAGCAGGCGCTGGTATATAGGTCAAGTCGTGCGGTCGTGTTTACGATAGAAAATAATGAGTCCAAGTGGAATTATGTAGAAGTAGGCAAAGACAATGGAAAGGAGGTGGAGATTCTATCCGGAATTGAAGCTGGCAATACAGTGATTACAACCAATAATTTACAGCTTGCCCACCAAGCACCCATCCAAATTGTAAAAGATTAATCGCTATGGTTAGATTTTTATTGGCGAGGCCGATTGCGGTATTGATGACTTTTTTGGCATTGATGGTCTTCAGCATCATTGTTTTTAGGACATTGCCGATTTCACTCCTCCCACCAATCGATGTACCTCAGATAGTCGTCAAGGTCAATTACCCAAACGCTTCTCCTGAAGCGATCGAGCAAAATGTACTTGCAAGGATTCGAGATGAATTGATGACTCTCAATGGTCTTGAGGATATGGATAGCAAATCAGGCAGTGAGGTTGGTACTATCCGCTTGACTTTCGATTATGGGACGAAGATGGAGTTGGCATATATAGATGTCAATGAAAAAATAGACAGAATCACCAATTCTCTGCCCTCAGACCTTGATCGCCCACAAGTCATCAGAATCAACACCAATGATATCCCGGTGGCAAGGGTTCAGGTAGTTCCCAAGGAAGGGATTGATTATACAGAAGTGAGTTTGCTTGCGGAAAATGTGTTGAAAAAAAGGCTGGAGCAGTTGCAAGGGGTTTCCTTGGTGGATATCAATGGGAAAAAGGAAAGAAGTATAACAGTCACTCCAGACAAACCGGCATTGAGGGCATTGGGAATGACTGAGGAGAATGTAATCAGGGCCATTCGTTTTGGGAATGAGGAATTGCCTGGTATCAGTGTTGAAGATGGGCAATTCCGGTACTATTTGAGATTGGCCACGAGAGTGGATACCCCAGAAGATATCATGCGCCTTCCAGTGACCAATGATTCGGGACTAACGGTGGATTTGGGCAGGGTAGCAAAGGTACAGTATGAGAACAAAGATGTGCTTGGCTACCATTATTTTGGTACACAGGAAGGTCTGGTCATCACGGTACACAAACAGGCTTCTGCCAAAATGAACGAGATGATGCCGTTGATCTACGAGTCATTGGAATATTTCAAAAAGGATTATCCACAGGTGGAATTTGATTTGACACAGGATCAGTCCACCTTGCTCAATGCAGGAATCAGCAATCTTCAAACCTCATTGTTGTTTGGAGGTCTCTTCGCATTTGGGGTATTGTTCATTTTTATGGGGAATTACCGGACTCCTGTTATTATAGGGATCAGTTTGCCATCTTCCTTGATTATCAGTTTTCTTGTTTTCTATTTTTTCGATATTTCCATCAACGTCATTTCCCTAAGTGGGCTCGCTTTGGGATTGGGGATGTTGATAGATAATTCGATCATTGTATTGGATAATATCACAAGGAAGAGAAAGGAAGGTTTGGCTATTTTCGAAGCTTGTGTTCAGGGGGTCAATGAGGTGATGTCAGCATTGATTAGTTCGGTATTGACTACATTGGCAGTATTTATTCCGCTGATATTTCTCAGTGGGATTTCAGGAGCTTTGTTTTACGATCAGGCGGTGTCGGTCGCAGCGATTTTGTTTGTGTCACTTTTGGTGGCATTTATCCTTTTGCCGATGCTTTACCATTTCTTTTTCAGGAATAAATCTGCGGAAGAATTGGCAAAAGAGGATAGTAGATTCTTCGCAGGTGTTCTGAAAGGGTATAAAAAACTCTATCAAATCATTTTCAGAAGAAGGGGCTTGAGCTTTGTTATATTCCTTATTTTTATTCCGTTGGCATTATTGGTGAGTCAATTATTGCGTACAGAAGGGTTGCCTCCAATCGAGAAATTTGATGCCTTGGTCGAGATCGACTGGAATGAGCCAATTGGTGTGGAACAAAATAGGGACAGGTTGCTGAAAATGCTCCAATCATTGGACGGTGATTATCTAAAGGCTGAAACGGATGTAGGGGTAAGGCAATTTTTGCTTTTTGACGGAGAGAATTCCATCCAGCAGGCAAGTGTATATTTTCTTTTTGAGACCCAGGCAAAGAAATCCACAGAGATGGAAAGGTTCGGGAAGCTACTGACAGAGAACTACCCAGGAGCCAACCTGAATATTATGGATGCACCAAATGCTTTTGATCAGCTTTTTGCCTCCAATATCCCCTATTATGAAGTGAGGTGGAAGGATTTGGGGACAAAGAGACCTGTCCCGGAAGAAAAAATGGATGCTTGGCTAGTCGATTTTCCCGCCGGTGATTATGATAGGGGACCGGGTTTGCAAAAAGAGGCTTCTGTCGTATTTAGATTGGATGGTTCCAAGATGGCTTTGTATGGGATTACTTCATCAGCTGTTCAAGAGCAGATCCAAAAATTGTTTGGGACTTTTTCTATCACCGAAATCAAACGGTTTGGAGAAATCACCCCCATCAGAATGAAAGGTGAACGTACTGATTTTGAACAGATCTTAAGGACAAGTAATATCCTTGGCAAAGATGGAAATGAATATGCTTTGAGCAATTTTATTCGATTTGACTATGAAAATCACTATAAATATGTCACAGCTGACAAGGGGGGGATTTATCAATCGGTATTGTTGAATGACCAAAACCCAACACAGTATGATCGGGAGATAAATTTGTGGGGTTTGGACAAAAACCTTGGGATTGGATTTTATGGACAATATTTCAAGGATCGGGAGACGATCAGTCAGTTGGTGAGTATTCTGATGGTTGCGGTATTGTTGCTTTATTTTATTCTTTCGGCACAATTTGAAAGTTTTATCCAACCATTGATTGTAATTTTCACCTTGCCTCTGGGCATTGGAGGGGCGTTTATTGTTCTGCTTTTGACAGGGACTTCCCTGAATGTGATGTCCGCCATTGGTTTGGTCGTGATGCTGGGGATTATGGTGAATGATGCCATCTTGAAAATCGATACAGTGAACCGGTTGAGGAGCCGGTATTCGGAAAGTACTGACTTAGATCAAAAGACAATCTTGGAGCGGGCATTGTATGAAGCGGGCGAAATCAGGTTGAAGCCTATTTTAATGACTTCGATTACAACCATACTGGCATTACTGCCTGTGGTATTTAGTTCAGGGCTCGGAGCTGACCTACAGAGACCATTGGTGTTTTCTGTAATTGGAGGCCTGACGATTGGGACATTTACGGCATTGTACTTTGTGCCATTGGCGTATTGGTTTATAGGTGGCAAGTTCAGTGTAGCCAAGAAAGAATAGACAGGTATGACTCCATTTAGAATTATCATTTCGTTTATTGTTTTGGCCATTATTGGGTTTGCTTTGGTGCCGAAGCTATCCGTTGATCTCAACCCCAAAGAGAAGCAGCCTATTCTTTCGATAGGCTACAGTGTGGCGAGTTCTTCTCCTGAGTTGGTAGAAAAACTCGCTACATCACCGCTTGAAGGGGCATTGTCCCAACTAGCTGAACTGAAGAAAGTCAACTCAGTCTCCAATTATAATGGAGGGTCTATTACCCTTCGGTTTGACAAGGAGACTGATATGGAGTTCAAGAAGTTTGAAGTCGCCTCGATAATCCGCCAGATATATCCTTCTTTGGACCCGAATGTCAGTTATCCTCAAGTGTCCCAAAGTCAAGCAAGTCGTTCTGATCAAAAAACACCTATTCTGACTTACAGTGTCAATGGCCCTTTTGCTTCATTTGAAATCAAAAAGATAGCAGAAGATGTACTCAAATCCTCACTCAACAGATTTGAAGAGATAGAAGAGGTCAGTGTCCGGGGAGCGAATGACTTGCAGTTATTCGTAAGTTATGATATCAAAAAGTTGCAGGCTTTAAATCTATCAAGATCCAGTTTAAGTTCAGCAATTTCGTCGGCATTTGGCAGGAATTACCCCGGTTCACTTGTGAATAATAGAGGGGAAACCCTTTTTATCCAAGTTGACAGGTCTTTGTCAACGATGGATCAAATCGAAAACCTGCTTTTGACGACAAAAGATGGGAGTGAAATTTTTTTGAAGGATGTAGCAAAATTGACACTCGAAGAAGCGGAAGCCAATAACTATTACCGAATCAACGGAAATAATTCCGTAACACTATCTATATACAATAGGGATGGGGTAAATAAGGTGATTCTGGCGCAAAACATCAAAAAGGCCATAGAAGATTCCAAACCACTTTTGCCAGCTGGTTTTGATGTAAGGTTAGAGAATGACGATACGGAATTTTTAGAAAAGGAACTGAAAAAAATCTATAAGCGATCGGGTTTGTCGATTTTGATATTGATTGTATTTATTTTCATCATCAACCGAAACCTCAGGTACCTCAGTATTCTTTTTATGGGGATTGTGGTCAATTTAAGTGTGACTGGGATCATCCTCTATTTTCTCAAAGTGGATATCCACATGTATTCATTGGCTGGATTGACGATTTCCTTTGGTTTGATTGTGGACAATGCGATCATCATGATTGATCATTTGCACAAGCATAGAAACAGAAAGGTATTTTTGGCACTTTTGGCCGCTTCATTGACGACCATAGCAGCCTTGATGATCGTATTTTTCTTACCGGAAGAAGATAGAAAGAACCTGACTGAATTTTCTATTGTGGTAGCTACGATGTTGGGGGTGTCTTTGGTGGTGGCCTTGCTGTTTACTCCTGCCATGTATGAAGTGCTGTTTGGGGAAAAAGGTGAAAAAGGCAGGGAACTCACAAGGTCACAGCTACGGAAAAGGGTAAAAGCATTCAGGGTATATAGTAAAAGTATAGCATTTACAGCGAAATACAGAAAGACTTTCGTTACGCTTCTGGTATTGCTGTTTGGTATCCCAGTGTTCCTGATGCCTGCCAAATGGGAAGGACAGGAGTGGTATAACAAGACCGTCGGATCGACACTTTATCAAGAAGAGATCAGACCTTATGTGGACAAGGCCCTTGGGGGATCGTTGAGAATGTTCGTGAGAGGGGTTTATGAAAAATCTGCCTACAGGGAAGCTGAAAAAACCAGATTATATGTAACCGCCAGGTTGCCATTTGGAAATACCCTTGACCAAATGGATTTTATCATGCGGGAATTTGAAGTCTTTCTGAAAGGTGTGGAGGGGATTGATCAGTTCGTCACTTCTGTCCAATCGGGCCAATATGCCAACATTACCATCACCTTCAAAGAAGCTTATGAGAAGTCTGCATTGCCTTATCAGTTGAAAGGAAGACTATCTGTCAAGTCCACAGATTGGTCTGGTGCCAGATGGAGTATATACGGTGTGGGACAGGGCTTCTCTACTGGTGGTGGAGGAGAAGGTATTCCGTCTTTTAAAGTGACGATGAAAGGGTATAATTTTGATGAATTGGAAAAACAATCTGAAAGATTGGCGGAAAAACTTCTTAAACATAAACGGATCCAAGAGGTAAATACCAATGAAAGACTGAGCTATAACGATTCCAAAACAGAAGAATATGTATTGAGGTTGGATCAATCCAGCTTGGCTTTGGGGGGGATCAACCAATACCAATTGATCAATTCCCTAAATGATGTGTCCAAACCCAGAAATCCCTCAGCCTCTGTGGCACTTGATGAGAAAAATTATTCCGTCATGGTTCGGGAAAATAATTCTGATAGATTTTCAAAGTTTGATTTGGAAGAGAACAGTTTGATTACTGGTGAAGACAATATCTTCAAGGTCAGTAATTTTGGTACGCTCAACAAAGAGTTTACGACCAATGCACTCCACAAGGAAGATAGGCAATACATCAGGTCTGTAGCCTTTGAGTACATGGGTTCGAGGAAATTTGGAGAGGAATATTTGGACGAGGTGTTGGAAGAGATGAAGACTTCTATGCCAATAGGCTATTCTGCCAGCAAACAAACATGGTCATGGGGATATGGAAAAGCCAAAAGACAGTATGGGTTGATGGGGATTTTGATTATTGGTGTTTTCTTTATCACGGCTGTGCTTTTTGAAAACCTAAGACAGCCATTTTATATCATTGCCATCATTCCGCTTTCATTTATTGGGTTGTTTTTGATTTTCTCCCTTTTCGATTTCTATTATGACCAAGGGGGTTGGGCAGCTTTTGTGATGCTTGGTGGGCTGGCTGTGAATGCCGCTATTTTCATTGTCAATGACCTGAACAATAGGACATCGGTTACTGTGATCAATTACAACAGAAATGTCATCAAGTCAGCAGCAGGGAAGGCAATCCCAATTATGCTCACAATTTTGTCTACCTGTTTTGGATTGATCCCATTTGTCATCGAAGGTCAAAATGAGGTGTTCTGGTTCTCATTGGCGATTGGTACAATTGGCGGATTGGTCTTTAGTGTTGTGGGGGTGTTTTTGGGCTTGCCGGTGTTTTTGTGGAGGAAGGTTAGAAAGGCGAAAGTTTAATAAAGAACTTCTGTTTATTTAAAGTGAATGATAATCTGGAATTTCGATGGTGCTAAAACCGAATGGATATTGGATGTTAGTGGGCATTAGAAAAGAGCCAAATTTTAAAGACAATAAAAAAGGATTCGACTTCAACCGAATCTTTTTTGTTTTGGTCATATATCCTCCATGTTTTTCCACTAACATATAGTTTAAGTTTGTTTTACTGTTTGCATTTGTACCGGTGGGGGACAGGTGGTTGATATAAGGCTTCAAACAATGGTGGGGTTTTGGTTTAACGAAGCCAGGGGAAGCAATCAGGTCATCGAAAACTTGCCGGTGTAGATGTAAATATTTCGTTTTAGTTTAAATTCATTATGAGAAACCTTTCCCTGATACTTGCTTTAACGGCATCCTTGTTTTTTTGCAATTGTTCTTCTGATAACCATAGAGATTCATCCGATCCATTTGAAGAGGTGGCGTTGGAGTTGATAGACTCTTTGGTTGTGGATGAACTTTCCCCACTCCAGCTTCAAGATGTCAACTTGGAGTCTGAAAAAGTTTTGCTGGTTGGCAAAAACAGAAATGTACTGTTGACGGATTTGAAGGGGGAGAAATTGAATGAGTTTGCTTTGGCCGAAGATGGCCCTAATGGCGTTGGAAGGAATGGGGCTTTTGGATATAAATTTTTGGGAGGGGATCGTTTTGTTGCCCAAGGTCTTTTTACTTCTTATTTTGTATATGATCTGGAAGGAAAGCAAATCAGGAAAATACCCTACAACGCCAAGGAATTATATAGAATATCTATATACAAAAGCAGGACTACATTTCATCCATACATGGAAAATGGACAGATGATGATGATTGGGGAAGAGCTAAATTTCTTTTCCAATGAAGAAATGGATCCCAAGGTTTTGGGAGCTGGGTTTTATGACAAAATCAGTTCGATCTATAGATACAACATGGATTCGGAAGAAAATGAGATCCTGGAATCATTTCCTGCCAGTTGGGAGCCTAGGGCGAACCAACGCTACGTGGGGAATTTGATAGCCTTCGTTTCGCTCCATGATACCAAAAAATCCTACGCCTTGTTGCCACTGCAAGGGTCTCAGTTGTTTATCTATGATGTGGATGAAGAGGTCAAGCTGCGGGAGGATATTCAGTTGGAACACCCCAATAGACCCCAAAATGCCCCGACTGTAGCATCAGATGGCACTGCCGGCTACAGCGATTACCCTGCTTTTAGTAATGTGCTTTTTGCAGGGGAATATTGTTTGGTTCAGTTTTTCTCCACTATCCCGGAATCTAAAATTAGTGAGTTGAGAGCAATACAGGAACAGTATTTTAACACGCCTGAATACAGAGAAGCGACAAAGCAGTATGTGAAGCCATATTTTATCCTTGTCAAAAATGGAAAACAAGTTGGGATAATCAATGAATTGCCTGTCAATGGAACTGTGGAGTTTTTGGATAAGAATGGCGTGATCTATATCAATGACAATGTCAATCCGGAGGTGGAGCGGGATTACAATGTGTTCTACAAAGTAAAGATCAAAGATTGATCAAAATAAAACGGCCAAGAAAATTATTTCTCGGCCGTTTTTGTATATGTATAGTTGGTTTAGATTCAGATTATCTTTTTCAAACTCTATGCCAAAAAAATCTACTCAAAATAGAAACTTATTCCAATGGATGGCTGGATCATGTTGAAAGTAGATCTTTTTACATCATACTCAAAAACACCATTGACCTCCCCATCGGGATCAGGAATAAAAGAGACATCGCCTTTTGTGAGATATTCCAATCTCCCGGTGTTTTGGTACATCAGACGCAGCTCAAGATTTGCATTGGACTTGCCCATTGGTATCAATACCCCACCACCAAGCTGGCTCATCCTTGCCCAGTTCCCCATATCCCTCTCTTCTTCTATAGGATCAGATGATACAGTTTCCCTGATTTTGAATCTTGTATAGCTATACAAAGCACCCATTTGGGCTTCTACAAATGGGAAAACCTTGCCATATACTTGTGGGAAAAACCTAAAGACACCTGCCATACTTAGTGTATTATTGTTTCTTCTCAATCTAAGTTCATCACTGAAGCCTACATAAAGGTCATCCCTTTTTTCCAACTGAGTTCCATACAAGCCATATCCAAGGCTCAAGCCTATTTCGATGGGTAATTTTGGGACTTGGTAATTGGTGAAGAATGCCAGTTCAGGGACAACTAACCTTCCTGATTCCTCATAAAAATCTTGGGTGGCAATACCGCTTTTCAGCTGAAGCCCCCACAGGAAGTCTTGGGCTTTTGTGGGTTGAAGAGAACAAAACAGGATGCATATCAAGAGAATTTTTTTCATAGTGCCTTAATTGTCTAAGTTTTTTATACGGCACTTTGGTTATAGTGTTTTCAGTTTCTTTAAAGCAAGCAAAATATTGTTTGGGATAAACGGTAAGGTTGATTTATCAAATGACCTTGTTAATACTCCAACCCCTCAAAAACCTTTTCAAGCTCCAATTCGAAACCGTCAATGACAGAGGATTTGATTTTGTGGCCAACTGTAAAAAGTCTGGAAGGCTGAAATTTGCCATCAATCAAAAAGTACATCATCACTGTCTGTTCTGTAGGATGGATAATCCAATATTCCTTGACACCACTTTCTTCATAGACCTCATATTTGTTGATCAACTCTTTTTGGTTGTTGCCCGGAGAGAGTATTTCTATAATCAAGTCTGGTGCACCTACACAACCCATTTCGTCCAGTTTTTCCAAATCGCAGATGACGCAGATGTCAGGTTGGACGACGGTATAAATGTCTTCATTCTTTTTTGACTGTACAGGAAGCCTTACATCAAAAGGTGCAATGAAAGTTTTGCATTTTTTTCCTTCCAAAAAATCGGCGATTATTCTAGCGACTTTAAAACTGACTTCCTGGTGGATTCTTCTTGGTGCAGCTGCCTGTTTGAATATTTTCCCTTTGATCAATTCTACCATTTCCTCCAAGTCCCATGATAGGTAATCGGCATAAGAATATGATCCATATGCAGTGTAAGGTTCATTCACGATGTTTTTTTCATCTTTCGCTTCCATAAAGCTAATTTATTAAAAATAAGATGAATAAGGAAGAATCTTTTCAGGCGTTTGTTACTCTCTCGGTCTCTCGCAAAGCACAGCAAAGGAGCAAAGTTCGCAAAGTCTGTCTAGCTTCTCGCTTCTCTCCATCAATAGCTCCTAAGCTTCAATAATTTTTCCTTGAACCTATCTACAGGAAGAAAGTTTTTCTCCAAACTTGGCGCAAAAGGAACCGGAGTGTCCAAACTTCCTTCCCGCATTACAGGCGCATCCAGCATTTCAAAACAATGTTCAGAAATCCAAGCGCAAATTTCCCCACCTATTCCTCCAGTCAAACAATCCTCTTGTAGGAAGATCACTCTTCCCGTTTTTTGAACAGTTGCTTTGACAGCTTCTACATCCCAAGGAAGTAATGTTCTCAAATCAAGGATATCAGCATCAATCCCCATTTCTTCTACTGCCGCTTTCGCCCAATGTACCCCCATGCCATAAGTGATGATGGAAAGCTCTTGACCTTCTGCTACCAATTTGGCTTTTCCAATTTCTAGAGTATAGTAATCATCAGGAATTTCTTCTGACAGCGATCGATACAGTGCTTTGTGCTCAAAGTATAGGTAAGGATTCGGGTCTTCCAAGGCAGCATTGAGCAGCCCTTTGGCATCATAAGGACTGGAAGGGTAGACAATCTTCAAGCCTGGTGTGTGGAAAAACCAAGCTTCATTGGATTGTGAATGGAATGGGCCAGCAGCGACACCTGCTCCAGTTGGCATGCGGATGACCACATCTGCATTTTGCCCCCAACGATAATGGATCTTGGCGAGGTTGTTTACGATTTGGTTGAATCCTACAGAGACAAAATCCCCGAACTGCATTTCCACCATGGCTTTGTAACCTTGGATCGAAAGTCCCAAACCTGCACCGATAATGGCACTTTCGCAAAGTGGGGTGTTTCTAACTCTGTCAGAACCAAACTTGGCTTTGAAGCCATCGGTGATTTTGAATGCCCCGCCATATTCCCCAATGTCTTGCCCCATCAGGATAAGATTGGGATATTTGTCCATAGATTGACTCAAACCATCCGAAATGGCGTCAATAAATCTTTTTTCTGTTTTCTTATCACTTAATGGATTGGTAATGATCTGTTCAAATGGGTAAAACAGATCTCTCAATTCCTCATCGCTATTTGGCTGTACAGCTTCTTCTGCGAAAGCGATATCCAAGGCTTGATTGATTTCTGATTTGATTTCAGCAATCATTTTCACCTTTTCCACTTCATTCAAAATCCCGGATTCCAGCAAAAACCTCTCATAATTTTCAACGGGATCTTTGAGTGACCAAGTCTCCATCAACTCTTTTGGTACATATTTGGTGCCCGAAGCCTCCTCATGTCCCCGCATTCTGAAAGTGATGGCTTCTACCAAAACAGGTCTCGGATTTTTTCTGATGTCTTTTGAGAGTTTCTTGATGCAGTCATACATTTCTAGCACATTGTTGCCATCTACCCTGATAGTTTCCATTCCATAGCCTGGCCCTTTTTCCGTAAAATATTTGAAAGCAAACTGCTCTTCACTCGGTGTGCTCAATCCATAACCATTGTGCTCTACCACGAAAATCACAGGGAGTTTCCAAACTGCAGCCACATTCAAGCCTTCATGAAAATCTCCCTCAGAACTCGCTCCGTCCCCTGTGAAGACAAGTGTGACTTTGCGCTCATTGGATAGCCTATGCGCCAATGCGATTCCATCAGCGATGGCCAATTGAGGCCCCAAGTGTGAAATCATTCCGACAATGTGGTGTTCTCTGCTCCCAAAGTGGAAAGAACGATCTCTACCTTTCGTAAAACCTGATTTCTTACCTTGGAACTGTGCGAAAAGTCGCTCAAGTGGGATTTTTCTTCCAGTAAAGATTCCAAGGTTTCTATGCATGGGGAGAATGAATTCGTCATTTGCCAAAGCTTCTACTACCCCTATTGAGATGGCTTCCTGACCCCAACCGCTAAACCATTTGGTGATCTTCCCCTGCCTTAGAAGTACCAGCATTTTTTCTTCTATTTTCCTTGGGACAAGCAATGACCTGTACAGTTGGAGCAAAGTGGCATCGCTATGTTTTCCTTTCTTAAAAATCACGGGGGTAGTGCTTAAAATTTCTCTGGTCATCTTGAGTTCTTTTGAGACTACCAAAATATAATTTTCTTTTCAATCCACCATATAGCAAAAAGTTATTTTGAGGATTTGTGGTTTGATATCCACGGAATTGAAATCTTTATGTAAATTAGACATGTGGAAGAACTCCAAATAAAAAATATGGTCTGTCCCCGCTGTATCATGGCGGTAGAAAATCTGCTTTACGATAAGCATATTGCATTTGATAAGGTGGTATTGGGCAAAGTCTTTTTGTTGGAAAAGCCCAGTAAAAGTGATTGGATATCTTTGGAAGAAGGTTTGGATAAGATGGGTTTTGAAATCCTCAAAGATAAGGATGTCAAAAAAATAGAAAAAATAAAAACCAGCCTCCGTCAATTGCTTCAAAAGGAAGAAATTCCAAGTGGGATGAATTTATCTGAATTCATCAGGTCAAAAATCAATGAAGATTACAGCATGCTCAGCCATCTTTTTAGCAGCATGGAAGGGGTGACCATTGAGAAGTTTTTTATTTCCCAAAAAATTGATAAGGTTAAAGAATTGCTGTTTTATGAGGAGATGACCCTGAGTGAGATTTCTTACAAACTAGACTACAGCTCTGTTCAGCACCTTTCATCCCAATTCAAGAAAGTGACAGGAATGACCCCTTCGGATTACAAAAAATTGATCAAAAAAAGCCCCGAAGGTTGGAAGTAGAGGGATTGGGAATTACTAAGGATGAAAAATTAGAAGGGATCTACAGAGTCACAAAGTTTTAAGGATTTGAGAATTGTTATAAGCATGAATGGGCTTGTCCTGACGATTTCGGTGTTGAAAGATGTTTGGACACTTAGAGACTATTGGGGTGAATGTTTGATTCAGATTCTTTATACTTTGTACATTAAGAAAAAAAGCAAAAGCGTCGATTCGCATCGACGCTAAAAAGTAATGCAAGGAGTTGAAAAAATGTTCGTTTGCTGTACGAGTTCAAATGTAGAAAGAATCTATCCGCCAAAAGCAAATAAATCATTAAGTATACTTTAATTAAAAGCACATTAAATCTAAGATTGTTAATATTCAGATAATATTTACATGTGTATTCGCTTTCATACCGGCAGCCACTTAAAATATTGTGGATATTTTGTTTGAATAATGTCTTGGGTAGAAAGAAATGCAGATTTTCAATCCCTTGATCTCCCAAAGCAGACATCTGCGTAAAATTTCCTTACCTTTGCCCCAAAGTAAGAAATCTGTGAAAGCGAGAACATTAAAAAAAGATAAAGTCAATATCATCACAATGGGTTGTTCCAAGAATCTGGTAGACTCTGAAGTGCTCTTGACACAACTCAAAGGGAATGGCATCAATGCCAGCCATGAATCCGATAAAGACGATAATAATATCATCATCATCAATACCTGTGGATTTATAGACAATGCAAAACAGGAATCCATAGATACGATTTTGCAATATGTAGACGCCAAGGAACAAGGTTTGGTAGATAAGGTTTATGTGACAGGTTGCTTGTCTCAGCGCTACAAAGATGATTTGGAAAAAGAAATCCCTCAAGTCGATGCATTTTTTGGAACGAGGGATTTGCCGGCTATTTTGAAAAAATTCAAGGCGGATTATAAGCATGAACTTGTTGGGGAGCGTTTGTTGACTCATTCTTCGCATTATGCTTATATGAAAATCTCGGAAGGTTGTGATAGACCTTGTTCTTTTTGTGCGATTCCATTGATGCGAGGAGGCCATATTTCCAGATCTATAGAGGATTTGGTCAAAGAAGCGGAGCATAAAGCAGCCAATGGAACAAAAGAGTTGCTTTTGATAGCACAGGATTCGACATATTACGGCTTGGATCTATATAAAAAAAGAAGGTTGGCAGATTTGATGCGCGCGCTTTCAGATGTAAACGGCATAGATTGGATTAGACTACATTATGCTTATCCGACAGGATTCCCGATGGACGTCATCGATGTGATGAAGGAAAGGCCAAACATCTGTAACTATTTGGATATTCCATTGCAGCACGGATCTACTTCGGTATTGAAAACGATGCGCCGCGGGACTACTCGGGAAAAGCAGGAGGAGCTGATCCATTCCATCAGGGATGTGATGCCGGATATAGCCATCAGGACTACTCTGATAGCTGGGCATCCAGGTGAAGGAGAAGCGGAATACCAAGAGATGGTTGACTTCGTAGAAAGGATGAAATTTGAGCGCTTGGGAGTGTTTACTTATTCTCATGAAGAGAATACACACGCTGGGTCTATGGAGGATATCATCCCGCAAGAGGAAAAGCAAGCCAGAGCCAATCACTTGATGGGGATTCAGGAACAGATTTCCTATGATCTCAACCAAGAGAAAATTGGCAAGACATTTAAAGTATTGATTGATAAAAAAGAAGCGGGGCATTTTGTCGGAAGAACTGAATACGATTCAGTGGAAGTTGACAATGAAGTCCTGATAGATGCTTCTAAGCATTATTGTAGGGTAGGGGATTTTGTTGATGTCAAAATCACAGACGCTACAGAGTTTGATTTGTACGGAGATGTTAAGGATTCGTAAATGTTAAGTTTAAGAAACCATCACAATTTAATCATATTGTGATGGTTTTTTGTTTTTGTAGAAAGTGTAATTTGCAAAGAAAAAAAGATGAAAAAGATTTTCCTTCTTGCTTTAGTTGTAATGCCCATGATTGGAAAAGCCCAATTTTCCTATGATCTCCAAGGTCACCGAGGAGCTAGAGGTTTGATGCCCGAAAACACCATCCCTGCTATGATCAAAGCATTGGATTTGGGTGTGACGACACTTGAGTTGGATTTGGCGGTGACAAAAGATGGTGAGATCATCGTGTCCCACGAACCCTATATGAATCCCCTGATTTGCCTGACACCTGAAGGGGAAGAGATTTCGGAAGGGGATAAGAGCCATAATATTTATCAGATGACTTTTGTGGAAATGAAACAATATGATGCAGGTTCCAAATTCCATTCAGGCTTCCCCCTGCAAGTGAAATTCCACGTAACCAAACCCAAGTTGAAGGATCTTTTTGAAGTAGTGGAGAAATATGTGACTGATCATGATTTGCCATTGCCAAATTATAATATTGAGATCAAAAGCAGTCCAAATGGTGATGGTACTTACCATCCTGTTCCGGAAGAATTTTCTGATATGGTTTATGAATTGATAGATTCAAATATGACTTGGGATAGGGTAAATATCCAATCATTTGATTTTCGGGTTTTGAAATACATCCATCAAAAATATCCGAATGTAACCTTGGCGATGCTTGTTACGGATCCTACCAAATTCCAGTCCCAGTTGGATGAACTTGGGTTTCAGCCCAAGATATACTCTCCCTATTTTGTGGCCCTTACCAAAGAGGCCGTCGGGGAATTGCACCAAAAAGGGATGAAAATAGTCCCTTGGACAGTCAATACCACCGAGCAAATGCAAGATCTTCTTGATATGGGGGTAGATGGCATCATCACCGATTTCCCCAATTTGGCCCCAAAGCAATAATTCTATTATGTTTTTTTTGCCACAGAATCAATTTATTTGATTCTGTGGCTTTTCACTTTTGTAGAAGGTTCGGACTTTAAGATTATATCCTTATTTTTGGCTTCTTAATCAAAAGCTAAGCATGAAGATTATTGAAGTAAACAGTCCATCAGATCAAAAAGAGTTTTTGGAAATGGCCGTCAGGTTGTATAAAAACGAACCTAATTGGATTAGGCCATTGGATAAGGATATTGAAGGGTTGTTTCATCCCGAAACCAACAAATTGTTCAAATCAGGAGCGAAAGCTTGTAGATGGCTGCTTCATAATGCAAGTGGCGAGACGATCGGTAGGGTAGCGGCTTTTGTAAACCCAAAGTCCAAAGAGAAGCAACCAACCGGAGGGATGGGCTTTTTCGAGTGTGTAAATGATCGAAAAGCTGCATTTTTATTGATGGACACAGCCAAAAATTGGCTGTATGAACACGGGATGGAAGCCATGGATGGTCCCATCAATTTTGGAGAGAGGGACAAGTGGTGGGGATTGTTGGTGCAAGGTTTTTCGCCGCCTAACTATAATATGCCATGGAATTTTGCTTACTATAAAGATTTTTTTGAAGCATATGGTTTCCAGATTTACTTCAAACAGTTCACCTATATGCGTCCTGTGCAGGGGGTTGGGTTTGATCCCAAAATGATAGATAGGGCAAACAAAATCCTTGGGGATTCAGATTTTGAATTCAGGCATATGAAGGGAAAAGAGCTTTCCGAAAAAGTCCCTGAATATTTTATGACTGTCTATAATAAGGCATGGGCCAGGCACATGGGGAAAAGCCTTACGCTGAGGGAAACACAATTGATGTTTGGGAAGATGAAGCCGATTATAGACGGTAGATTGATTTATTTCGGTTTCAAAAATGGAGAGCCGATTTCCTTTTTTATCAATATTCCGGAAATCAACCAGCTTTTTAAATATGTGGATGGAAAAATGGACCTGATGGGCAAGCTGAAGTTCGTTTGGAACAAAATTTTCAATCCACCGAACAAAATGCTTGGATTGGTATTTGGCGTAGTCCCAGAGTATCAGGGAAAAGGCGTGGAAAGTGCCATGATTATGGCTTACAATGAGAAGTTTGCAAGACATGATTCATTTCCATATAAGACTATAGAGATGAACTGGATTGGCGATTTCAATCCCAAGATGATGCGGGTATGTGAGCAGCTCAATGCAGAGATCTATAAGACACACCATACCTACAGATATTTATTTGATAGAGATAAGCCATTTGAAAGGCATCCCATTTTTGAGTAGGGTTTAAGATTGTGCAGGATAAGTGAAAATTCAATAAAGCTCTGTGAAACTGAACAGAGAAGTAGATACATAAATCGGTAAAATTAAAGAAGAATGAAAAAATATGATGTGACGGGCATAGGAAATGCCTTGGTAGATATTGAATTTAAAGTGAAGGATCAGTTTTTTGCAGATCACCAGGTAGAAAAGGGCTTGATGACTTTGGTAGATGAAGAGCGTCAGAACGAACTCATGCAAGTGATCAATACAGTGGAGACGAAAAAACAATGTGGAGGCTCGGCTGCCAATACCGTGATAGCTGTCAGCCAATTTGGAGGCAAATCATACTATTCATGTAAGGTAGCAAATGATGAATTGGGAAAATTCTTCGTGGCAGACATGAAGGAAGCGGGAGTGGATAACAATTTGAATCCTGACAAACTGGAAGAGGGGATTACGGGGAAATGTCTCGTAATGGTCACTGAAGATGCCGAGCGTACAATGAATACATTTTTGGGGATAACCCAGACCTATTCCACTTCAGATGTCAATGAATCTGCAATCAAAGATTCCAAGTATTTGTACATAGAAGGATACTTGGTGACATCGGAAAACGGAAAGTCAGCCATGCGTCATGCCAAAAAAATTGCTGAGGAGAATGGGGTGAAGGTAGCCATTACATTTTCTGACCCAGCAATGGTCAAATACTTCAAAGGAGCATTCGATGATGTGATTGGCCATAGTGTCGACATGCTGTTTGCCAATGAAGAAGAGGCGATGCTCTATACTGGAAAGGATAATCTGAAAGAAGCAAGGGAAGAGCTCAAAAAAGTGGCCAAGCACTTTGTCATAACCCAAGGTAAAAATGGGGCTATGATCTATGATGGAGATACATTTATAGATATAGAGCCTTATGCTACGACTGCTATTGATAGTAATGGGGCTGGAGATATGTTTGCAGGGGCATTTATGTATGGAATCACCAACGGGCATTCTTATGCGTCAAGTGGTAAACTGGCATCCATGGCAAGTTCAAAGATCGTCAGCCAATTTGGTCCGAGGTTGAAATGGCACGAAGCCAAAGATATTTTGTCTAAATTGAATCCTTAAAAATCAAAAAAAGTCCCTCCAAATTTAAATTCGGAGGGGACTTTTTTATAGGATTATCCGCTTTCATTTCGATAGCCAAACAAATGCTAGTTTCCAATACCATAAGTATATTATAGTAACTGATCGACCAATAACTCTTGTGCGCCTTGGCGTAAATAACGTTTATCCGCCTATTAATATTTATAAATTACCTTACTGGTATAATTGCGGATAATCAAAAATCAATATTGCCTGAATCTATCAGTTCTACCCATCTTTTCATTTTTTTCTGGATCACTTTGAAATGATGTCGATCTTCCTCTGTGATAAGTGAAATGGCTTCCCCTTCGGAGCCTGCCCTTCCAGTCCTGCCTATTCTATGGATGTAATCTTTTGGAGATCTTGGCAATTCGAAGTTTACCACATATGGCAAGAACTTGATGTCAATTCCCCTAGCTGCCAAATCTGTAGCCACAAGTACGCGAAGTGTCCCGCCCTTGAATTGCTTCAATGCTTCAGTTCTGCCTCCCTGACTTTTATCACCATGAAAAGCCATTGCCTGAATTCCATTTTTGTTCAGTTTGGCCGTCAAGTTGTCGGCTGCCCTGATTGAAGATGTGAAAACCAAAACCTGGTTCCAATCCCCTTCCTGAATCAAATGTCTCAGAAGAGGTCCTTTTCTTTCCTGCGACACCAAGTAGGCTGATTGGGAAATCAGATCTGGGGTGACTTCTTCGGATTTTATGTCTATTTTGAGTGGGTTTTTTAATAACTTATCAATCAGCAATGCCACAGAATCTTCCATTGTCGCCGAGAAGAGTATGTTTTGTCTATCTTTTGGCAGACGGGATAAGATCTCGTCAATTTCTTCCTTGAATCCCAAATTCAATACTTTGTCTGCCTCATCAAGGACAAGTGTGCTAAGGTCAGCTAGTGAAATGGCATTTTTGGAAAGTAAGTCCAGTAATCTTCCCGGAGTGGCAACTAAAATGTCGGTACCATTTAACTTCATCATTTGGGGATTGATGGATACACCACCAAAAACAGCCATGCTTTTTACTTTTCTAGGCAAATACTCACTGAATATCCGGATTACTTCTTCTACTTGTGCAGCCAATTCCCTCGTAGGTACAATGATCAAGACAGGAATACTTCTGCTTTTATTGATATCCTTTTGCTGGATGGATTCCAAAATTGGCAGGATATAGGAAGCCGTCTTCCCAGAACCTGTTTGCGCTATCCCCAATACATCCCTCTTTTGGAGAATGGCAGGGATTGCCTCTATTTGGATAGGGTAAGGGTTTTCATAATTTGCCTTATCGATGGCTTCCACAAGTTTTGGAGATAAACCTAGGTCTGAAAATTTCATGTTTCTTTTTAATTTAATACAAATGTAGGCTTTATTTTTAGGAATGTATTTTCGAATCTCTGCGTAAAAGGAAATGGGAATGACAAATTAATCACTCCGTTTGTAATATTTTTATTGAATTGAATAAACTTTATTAAAAATATTAATTAACTTTTGATCCTGATATAATAACAAACCTGAAACAATTAAATAAATGAAAAACAATCGCAGGCATTTTCTCAAGAAAATAGGAATGACAGGAGTAGCAGCTGCAATTACTCCCATGGCTTTGGCGGAAGAAAGTCCATCGAAAGAATTCATGTCAAGAATTAACCAACTCGATGGTGATAAGGAGATTCGCCTGGCTTTGATAGGTGCTGGGATCATGGGGGTTCAAGACATGCAGACGGCATTGATGCATCCGAATGTTAAAATCAATGCGGTATGCGACCTGTATCAAGGAAGATTGGAGGATGCAAAAAAGAAATGGGGCAATGAGCTGTTTCTTACCAAGGATTACAAGGAAATTCTTAAAAGAAATGACATTGATGCAGTCTTGATAGCCACTCCGGATCATTGGCACAAGCAAATAAGTATTGATGCCCTTGCCGCAGGAAAGCATGTTTACTGCGAAAAACCGATGGTGCATTCAGTGAAAGAAGGGGCCGATGTAGTTGCAGCATGGAAAAAATCGGGCAAAGTAATGCTGATTGGTAGCCAAGGGGTTTCTTCATTGGGAAATGAAAAAGCCAAGGAGCTGTTGGCTTCTGGTGCCATTGGAGACATTGTCTACGCTGAGGGTTTTTGGGCAAGACATTCGCCCGAAGGTGCTTGGCAGTATAATATTCCCAATGACGGAAACCAACAAACTGTAGATTGGGATAAGTTTATATCAAATACAGAAAAGAAACCTTGGGATCCATTGAGGTTTTTTAGATGGAGAAACTATTTGGATTATGGTACAGGGATGTCTGGTGATTTGTTTGTGCATTTGTTTTCGAGCTTGCATTTTATCACAGATTCCTACGGACCGGACAAAGTATCCGCTATGGGTGGATTGAGGTATTGGAAAGATGGTAGAGAGGTGCCAGATATACTTTTGGGGACTTTCAATTATCCAGAGTCGGAAAAGCATCCAGGTTTCAACCTTTCGTTAAGGTGTAATTTTGTGGACGGAACGAGCGGTACTACTTATTTGAAGATTGTCGGGACTAAAGGTTCCATGGATGTGAAATGGGAAGAGGTGGTAGTCAAGATGAATGGGAATGCAGGAATGGATGAAGACCCATTTTTGAAAGAACAAGCTAAATTAAGAGGGGAGAGTGATACTAGGGCGAAGATTCTGCCACCAAGGGAAACTGTCTATGCAGCAGAGAAAAAGTATAAAGGTGCACATTATGATCATTTTGGCAACTTTTTCCATGCAATCAGGACAGGGGGGACAGTTGCGGAGGATCCTGTTTTTGGATTGAGGGCTGCTGCTCCGGCATTATTATGTAATGACAGTTATTTTCAAGACAAATTTATCAAATGGGATCCTATAAACATGAAAATAGTATAAATATGAAAAAGCAATTATTTTATTTGGGAGCTTCCATGCTTTTTATGGCATGTAATACTGAAAAAAAGGCGGAATCTTCCGAGGCTATTGAAAATGAACCTCTTGAAGTAAAGCAGGACAACACTTTGACTGAGGAGGAAAAGGCAGCTGGATGGATGCTGTTGTTTGATGGGGAGAATGTAGATGGCTGGAGAGCGTATAATGGAGATACATTCCCAGATGGATGGACGATTGAAGAAGAGTCACTGAAAGGGCTTGGACTTGGTGGAGATATCGGTGGAGATATCGTTTTTGGTGCAATGGAGTTTTCTGAATTTGAATTGGAGTTTGATTGGAAAATAGGTGAAGGAGGCAATAGTGGAGTGTTTTATCATGTCGTTGAAGGCGAACAATACAAAGCACCTTATTATACAGCACCGGAATACCAGGTCATAGATCAATTGGGTTTCCCTCAGAAATTGGAATTATGGCAATCGATCGGTGCGGATTACGCAATGTATGATCCGGATTTCGAAGGAGCTGTAAAACCTGCTGGTGAATGGAATTCTTCAAAGATCATTTTTTCTGAAAAAGGTGCAAGCTATTGGTTGAATGGTAAAAAGACGGTTGAGTTTATCCCTTATTCAGAGGATTGGAATAAAAGGAAAAATAGTGGCAAATGGGATGATTATCCAGATTATGCCATATCCAAAACTGGTTTGATTGGTCTTCAGGACCACGGAAGTTCAGTTTGGTTCAAAAACATTAAAATCAAAAATTTATGAATTATATAGTTAAATGCAGTTTGTTGTCTATTCTATTGTTGACTTTCTTTGGTTGCAAGTCTGAAGGACAGATTTCATTGTTTAATGGAAAGGATTTGAGCGGATGGATTGTTTATGGCACCGAGAAGTGGTATGTAGAAGATGGATTGTTGGTTTCTGAGAGTGGACCTGACAAAGCCTACGGATATCTAGGTACCGAAGAACATTACAAAAACTTTGAATTGAACCTTGAATTCAAACAGGAAGCGGATGGAAATTCAGGCGTTTTTATTCGGTCTACTGTCGATGGGACTACCGTTTCAGGTTGGCAGGTGGAAGTAGCCCCTCCGGACTTGCATACGGGAGGTATCTATGAATCCTATGGAAGAGGTTGGTTGATCAAGCCTGATGCTGAAAAAGAGAAGGTGCTGAAATATGGAGATTGGAATCAAATGAAGATTATCGTCAACGAGGGTAATATCACCACCTATCTGAACGGAGAAGAGATGGTTGATTTTGATGATGATAAGATTGCACAAGGAGAGGGGGGGATATTGCTCCAAATCCATGATGGTGGAGGCATAAAAGTTTATTGGAGAAATATAGAGTTAAAACCACTCTAAAATTATATTCTCACATTGTTTAAGAGTCGTTCAAGCTTGTGATAGCTTGAACGATTTTTATTTTAAAATTTTTTCTCCTTGGTATTCAGGTATTTTGGTGGGATTCAAAAAATACTTTGGCAATGGTGGTTGTAAAGTTGGGAATAAGTTGCACCTTTGCAATCCCAAACGGGGGAAAAGTTGACACACAAGCACAGGGAGGG
>NZ_JBHUHR010000050.1:77176-81498 GCF_042682445.1 Belliella marina | reverse complement strand
CCGAAAAAAGCTGAATACTGCCAAATTCGGGGTTTTTATGTTATGTTTTTGTTAGGTATATAGTTGATATTCAGTCGTTTAAGTGTTGAGCAAGAAGCCCTAAATCCAACCAAAAACTAAAACAAGCACTTCCTAAAATCCACCAATCAGCCTACTATTTCACCTAGCAAACACTTCACCCTACCGATGTACGCCACGACCACAGCAGCCACTATTCCGAAGAATTTCGGGGTCCTGATAGATTTTTACATCAATCAGGGCTTACCGATAGGGATCAGTATCAAGGGCTTTTCTCTTTGGGCTAATTGTTGCCTGTAGTTATTTCTCCAGCATAAAATATGGATCAGTAGTATTATCACCTATTTCCCAAATTTGTTCTCCATTTAACCAAATAGTTTCCTGAATAATAGAATGTTGGCTTCTTCGATATGAAACTTCAATAGTATCCGTTTCTATATTGTTGTTCCATTGGATATATGTTATCGGCTTGTCTTCTGTTTCAGAATAATTAAGAAAAATCCCAATTCTGTAGATTCCTTCATTCTCGTCAATTGAATAGCCTCTTGGATTGTCTAAACTTCCTTTATAAAATTCTTGACTTTCCCCGTTGATAACATAAAACAATCTAATGTCATCAGTATTTAAATGATTTGGGTTACCAGGGTTTAATAAATCTTCATTTTGGTCATTAAAAATGGAAAATTCTAAACCGGCATATAAGTTGAAATATTGTTCGTCCATTTCATCAGTATTACTACATGAAAAAAGCGTAGAAATTGTAATAACAATTAATAAATTTTTCATACCGCTTAAGGTATTATGTTATAAATCATTTTTTTGTTGTTGTTAAAATGGGTGTTTCCAGGGTTGAAATTGTCAATTGAATACCATCCATTATTGTTACCATTCAACCAACCCCAATTCATATGAAAGCTAAGAAATGAAACCCCAGTGCAATCATCTAAGTAGATTGTGATACTGCGATACCCGTCGCAAACCCACATATGTCCCGTTGTTCCATTATCACCAGCTAAAATAACAGGTCTGCTGTAGTTTGCAATGTTGCTTCGAACAACATTACTGTTGTAGTCAGCCCAACTAGCAGAGGAATAATTAAATTGGTTTTTTAAGACATTACCCATATTTGCAGAAGTAGACACCCCTGTTCCATTACAATCATACATAGGTTGTCCGCTATACATATTTCCAATGGCATCATGAATGTCAGCAATAAAATTTGCCGTTGTAGTGGTCGCCCCCAAAGAAGTCAAAGGCATTGAAGCCCAATCATAATTATTAGGATGTTGATAGTGTCTCATTACCTGTGCCATGGCAATGGGTACACATCCTGCTAACACTTGAAAATTTGTACCGCTACATGTAATAAAAGGTAATGCATCATTGAACCCTCCCAATTGATGCCAAGTGGAACTTAGTAAAGGTCCACTTGTTAGTACTTCCGTGTGTTCACACTTAGGGGGGTCGATAGTAGCATTGGGAGTTCTTATTGTGCCTGTGGATAAAACTTTATCCCATGCAACTTTCTCTCTTTCTGATTGCACAATATTTGAATTTTGAATTTGAGTTATTTGCTTTTTAGTATCATTAATCCAAAACTTTAATCCAAGAGGGTACGAATTTTCATCAACAACAAATTTGTTATCCTCCGAAAACCCTAAAATGGGTTCCGTCCTTTTATCTGCCGATAGAATAACAAAGCCTCCTTCTACATAATTTATAATATAAAAGGAAGTTTTTCCATTTTCGTTTTTGGATTCATGAATGGATTCCATAGTTCTAGTCTCAAATGTAACTTCAGACGTTCTTTTTTTTAAATGCTCATTTTTTGAAGTAAAAGGAATGTCATTTGCAATTTCCTTAACAAATGAAAGTTCTATAAAATTTTCTTGATCTAATGTATTTGTGTACTCAAATTCATTTTCCATGGAGCAGGAAAACACAAATAGTGATAAATAAATTAGAATAATTAGCGATTTTGAATGTTTGATTTTTCTCATTTTTTGATTTTTTAGGTTAAAAATTCCGTTCGTAATTTTGAATAACATTTTTATGTGTTTGAAAATAAGTTGATTACAGAATTTTTGGTTTCTCAATTTCCTCTTTTACTTCTGCCAATCTGGTAGCATTTGAAGTCAACTTTTAAGGTATCTGTAATGACTTCTAATGGTTTCTCCAAAACCATCACAACTACATCATTTCAATATCATTCGATAGGTATAACAATTGAGGACGTTCCCAATTCACTCGCAACAAACCCTTTAATAGGATTTGTTATTTTTATTAGTTATAATACTAAAAAAATATTTCAATATTTACAAATGTAGTCAATGAATTTTTTTTGTGAAAGATAAAAATAAAGGCAAAGTAAATCATAACTGTTTCGATTGTGGAATCTGTACTACCAGTCTGTGGTACAGCTACATATATGGTAACCAAACATATTTGGTCAAAGTATGGGATAAGAGAGGGTATGTTATGTTTGGAATGTTTACAAAAAAGGATTGGCAGAAGGTTTAGAAAAAGCGACTTCCCAATTTTAAAGAGGTATGGATGGGATGGGTGAACAATTACCGCCTTGCCAGCATTTCCCCTAAACTAAAATCACTCGACGAGTGGCTAAGAAACCGACTTCGATAATGTATCTGGTCCAGAAAACATTCCATAGTCCTTAACTTAAGGAGTGATTTATTTGTAAATACCTGTTTTTCAGAATGGTAAAGGTGTTCTTCCCTATTGGGAGTTTGTAGTTTTTTCCTATCTTTGAATAAATTTTGTTTATATAAAAAGCGGCGAACTTTCTTCAGCGTAATCCGCCTTTTTTTTCAAAAGCACATTTTTTTAAGGGAAAAACAACATGAAAATCCAGCCTGATGTTTATCGGGAACTAAACAATATTCAGTATAACTACAACAAGCTTGTTGACCAGGAAAGACTGGATACATTGGCCAGGGAAACAGGGTTCACCATTTTAATATGGTATGAATATTCGCTTTCACACCAGTACCCATATTTAATTAGGTACAAACTTTGAATGCAGCTGCTGTCGACTGTCGACTGAGACTGTGTAAAAACACAAAATGGACATTTAATTAATATTTTATTACTGTCGTCCGACAAAAATACGAAAATCAAAATAAAGTCCTCCAATATCGTTTTAGAGGACTTTTTTGTTGGAGTTCAAATAGTACCCCTATCCTGTGAGGAATAATTGGGGTTATACGTTTTGAAGGTCTTTTTGAAATATACTTTTAAAGTAAGCTTCGGTATGGAGTAGAAATTTTTCCAGACTGACATAGGAACATAAATTTTTTGCTGCCACCATGACCATGGTGGAAAAATCCTCCGCTTCTTTTATTCACTTGTGTAGGACTGTAAATAGGACTGTAAACAAGAGGTTAAGGATCAGCGCCATCCTTAGTTACTTCATATCGGGCATTGTCTTTTTTCCGGGTTACAAAATATCTGTTGGAACTATCCCACCTTTCAAAGCACGAGTATCGGTTGTACCCTTTGTCAAGAACCGCTATCCCCCGTTCGGGAAGTTCCATCACTTTTAAAAACATGTTTTCATTGGTAGCTGCCGAACGGATACAGATAAAATTCGGGACTCCTTCTACCAGGTTCAATTGGGCAAATACTTTTGCCCCTCCTTTTTTGTTTCCTTCCAACGGATTGCGCCCCGCTCCCTTGAGTATGTTTTTGAATAATGTAACGGTGGTGGAATCAAAAACCTCAACCAGGATGGGGTCAACCTCCCCGCCGATTTCCAACCAATTGCCTTGAAGAACCCTCTTATAATGTCTGAAAAGCCTTGAATAAAGCAATGCAAAAACCTTGTGGTCCCGATTCCGATTGGCATCTGAAAGTGTGCTTTTGGCAGGTAACTGCTTCATTCCGAATGGAATCAGTGTAAGAATGATCAGTCCAGTATTTTTACAGACCTCCCTAAGACTACCGTTTTTGGTCAAAACAGCATAGAACATGCAGATGAAATGGTCCTTGGTTTTAAGTTTCTTATAATATCTATCGGAATTTTCCTGCTCCACACACTGGTTAAAAACTTCACTTGGTATCAGGGACAAAAGCTGAGCGATAAGAGGATGCCCTGATAAAAAATTATTCTTAAATTGCGCCATATTGTTAATTCTTCGTCGAAGCAACAATATGAAAAAGGTGGGAAAGCTCCAAAAGGGCTTCCCACTTTTGATTTTTGTACTATTCTATGATTTATTTTATTAACCCAATTCGGTTTTCGGACAACAGTAGTACTAAACTCAATAAAAGTAAATGATTATCTGCAT
>NZ_JBHUHR010000050.1:33330-76995 GCF_042682445.1 Belliella marina | reverse complement strand
GATATTGCGGATTGAAAAAGTGAAGTAGGTTGCCGTTTAAAACCGAATAGTCGGCTCAGTCAATAAAAACACCCATTTACTGCGTTAAATTTTTGAGGGATAGCTTAGGCTATCCCTCAAAAATTTGCCTTGTAACTGGATATTTTTATTGATTTTGACTTTGTGATAACAATCGAACTCAGGTTAATAAAAAGTTTTTCAAATGTAGCATTTACATTTGAGGACATCCATGATGTCCAATAAAGTAATGGAGAATAGTAATTTGTCACTTCTTACCTGGTGTGTACCTTTTCTGTAATGTATTCAACAAAACAGGTCCTATCCTGTATGGAGCTATAGCGCCTACTTGGATTGAAAAACCATGATACAGCTTTCCGATTAATTCATAAAATACGAACTGTAATGCGTAATTGAGATAATTGGTAAATCTGTTGTTTGAAAGATATTCTGCTTGAGAAGCATAAATGTTCTCATTTAATCATTATCCAAATAAGGTGTAATTTCCAAACTGATCTGTCGGTGAAGTCTTTTTCAATACTGAAGGCGTATCATTCAGCACTTGATTGACCAAAGGGGAAACAGAGTAACTGAGCATTTCAGCAGCTTGGTATGGTTTGAGCATTTTGAGCAAATCCTCTTCGGAGGTATAGGGGTCTAGCCATTTTTTCTCGTTTTCTTTTGTTAAGATGACAGGCATCCTTTCATAGACATCTTTTACCAAGCCATTTGGTTCAGTTGTCAATATGAGGAAAGTATGGTTTAATTCCCCTTTTTCATTTTCAAACTCTTCCCATATCCCAGCAAAGGAAAAGAGACCTTCATCCAGCAAGGTAAATCTGTAGGGTGTTTTGGTCTTTTTCCCAATTCTTTTCCACTCAAAAAAGCCATCAGCAGGAATCAGACATCTTCTTTTTTCAAAGGAAGACTTAAAGGAAATTTTCTGGTTGATGGTTTCAACCCGGGCATTGATCAATTTCTGGGAAACAGGTTTGTTTTTTGCAAAGTCTGGTGTGATCCCCCAATAGAAAAAAGAAAAGCCTTTGGGGCTTTCTGAAGTCAAAACGGGCAAGAGTTGGGTGGGAGCTATATTATACCTTGGTTTGAAGTCACCGAGCATTTCTGCCTGGAACCTTTCTTCAAGTTCAGTTTTACTTTTATTGAGTGAGTATCTTTCGCACATGAATTTGATGTTTTGATAAATTTAAAGATCTGATGTTATAAATTCAAATGCCCTTTTTTCGGACCAATAGATTTCCTTGAGTTTTCTTGGGCTAAAACCGACATGGCCACCATGTTTGGGGAATTCCATCCATATGTTTGGCAATGAATTCCCAAGACTGGCAGGAAAGCATTCTTTGCTTAAAAACGGATCGTTTTGTGCATTTAAGATTAATGTAGGGATATTGATTTTGTCAAGGAAGTGCAGCGATGAATTTTGTTCGTAATAATCGTGTGCATCTTTGAATCCATGGATTGGTCCTGTGAAATGATCATCAAAATCTTTCAGTGTTTTTATTTTTCTAAGAAGATTGGCTTGGATTTCATTTGGGAATAAAAGGGATTTTTTGGCAATCTTTTCTTTTAGGGTTATCAGAAACCTTTTGGAATAAACCATATTTTCCCTGGAAGATATCTTCGTACATGAACTTTCTAGATGTAGGGGAACAGAAATGGCAACAGCTTTCTTTATTTTGGTCTTGCTTGTATGATTCTCCCCAAGATATTTGAGGGTGAGGTTCCCACCAAGACTAAACCCTATCAAATAGACTTCTTTGTATGCTCTATTGGCATGATTGATCACAGTATCAAGGTCATAGGTAGCTCCAGAGTGGTAAAAGATCGGTTTTTGGTTCATTTCTTCGCTGCATCCCCTGAAATTCCAGTTGACTACATCAAAACCTTTTCCGAAAAATTGATTGGCCATTCCCAGCATGTAGGGCCTCTTGCTATTTCCTTCCAGGCCATGGCTGATGATGAGTAGTTTGTCGTTCCCATTTTTCAGCCAGTCCAAGTCCAAAAAATCCCCATCTTCCGTCCTAATCCTTTCTCTTTCAAATGGTAATGAAACGACACTTCTAAATAGCCCAGGTACGATTGTTTGTAAATGACCATTGAATAACCATTTTGGATTGCTGTAATCTATCTTTTTAATTAAGGGCATTTTTATACTTTCTCGGTAATTTGATTTTTCTAATCATGAAAATACTATTATTAAATTTGAATAAAGACAATTTAAGAACTATTTTTGACCTGCTTAAAAATTGACTAGGATACTAAAAAGCTTATGGCCGAAATAATAAGAATGCCCAAGATGAGTGACACCATGGAAGAAGGGGTGATCGCAGCGTGGTTGAAGAAAGTAGGAGATGAAGTGAAACCAGGTGATATTTTAGCTGAAGTGGAGACTGACAAAGCTACAATGGAACTAGAATCTTATGAAGAAGGGGTTTTGCTTCACATCGGAGTAGAGGAAAAAGACGCAGTACCTGTAAATGGTGTGATTGCAATCATAGGTGAAAAAGGGGAAAATATCGATGACCTCTTGAAGGAAGCAAATGGAGAAGGAGGATCATCTTCCGCTCCAAAAGAGGAAAAGAAAGAAGAGAAAAAAGAAGAAGTAGCGGAGAAAGAGGATACGGAATCAAAAAGCACTCCAAAGGAAGAAGCTATCGATACCTCAAACATCAATGCCCAACTGATCACCATGCCAAAAATGTCTGACACGATGACAGAAGGTGTGATCGCTACTTGGTTGAAAAAAGTGGGTGATGAAATCAAAGCTGGAGATATCATTGCAGAAGTAGAGACTGACAAGGCTACAATGGAGCTTGAGTCTTACGATGACGGTATTCTTCTTCATATTGGTGTAGAAGCTGGTGAGGCGGTTGCCATCGATGGTGTGATCGCAGTGATTGGAGAAAAAGGAGCTGATTATGAGACTTTGATCAAAGCACACAAATCTGAAGGTGGCGCTTCCAAAGAAGCACCTAAGGAAGAAAAGAAAGAAGAGAAATCACCTGAAAAAGTTGAGGAAAAGAAATCTGAAGAGCCTGCAAAGTCCAGTGCCTCAAGTAATACCAGTACGGAAGAAGGCAGGTTGAAAGCTTCTCCACTTGCAAAGAAATTGGCTTCGGACAAAGGGGTGGATATCTCTTTGGTAAAAGGCTCTGGTGAAGGAGGGAGGATCGTGAAGAGAGACGTGGAAAACTTCGATCCAGCTTCAGTAAAAGCCCCAGCTGCTACACAAGCTACAGCCTCTTCGGCTCCTGCACTTGGTCAGGAATCTTTCAAAGAAGAGAAGGTTTCACAAATGCGTAAAGTGATTGCAAAAAGATTGGCTGAAAGTAAGTTCAATGCGCCGCATTTCTACCTTACCATGGAAATCAACATGGACAAGGCGATCGAAGCCAGAAAAAGCATGAACGAGATTGCTCCAGTGAAAATATCCTTCAATGATATGGTGATCAAAGCAGCTGCTGCAGCTTTGCGTCAGCATCCGAAAGTGAATTCTTCATGGTTGGGAGACAAGATCAGATACAATGACCATATCCATATCGGTATGGCTGTGGCTGTAGAAGAAGGTCTTTTGGTGCCAGTGATCAGGTTTGCTGATAGTAAATCACTTTCCCAGATATCCAATGAAGCCAAGTCTCTTGGTGGAAAAGCGAAAAACAAAGAATTGCAACCGAAAGATTGGGAAGGCAATACTTTCACCATTTCCAATTTGGGTATGTTTGGCATCGACGAGTTTACCGCAATCATCAATCCACCAGATGCCTGTATCATGGCAGTAGGAGGGATCAAAGAAACCGTGATAGTCAAAAACGGTCAAATGGTAGTTGGAAATCTGATGAAAGTAACCCTGTCCTGCGACCATAGGGTAGTAGATGGAGCTGTTGGTTCAGCATTCCTCCAGACTTTCAAAGGCCTCTTGGAAGATCCAGTAAGAATATTGATCTAATAAAATAGATAATCAATATATGTCAAAAAGTCCTGTTTCGCAGGACTTTTTGGTTTTTGTATGGTTATTGAAAGAAATACAATTGAAATAAAATCGAAATAAGATTGCTGCAAAACTGATAAACCACCATGAAGGAATGGTTTTCATTTTTATATTAGAAATCATGTTTCTTGATTTTCTAATCTTAAATCTTACTTCCTGTGTCTTACGTCTAAAAAAAATGGAAAAATTAAAATCAACCACCGTAGTGGCAATCAAGCATAATGGAGAAGTTGTGATCGGTGCCGATGGTCAGGCTACACTTGGAAATACTGTAGCCAAAAGTACAGTAAACAAAATCAGAAAACTCCAGGGAGGGAAAATTGTAACTGGATTTGCTGGTTCTACTGCGGATGCATTTACACTTTTGGAAAAATTTGAGGAGAAGCTGGGGGCTTTTGGAAACAATATGAAAAGGGCAGCAGTGGAACTCGCCAAAGAATGGAGAACAGACAGAATGCTTTCCAAATTGGAAGCCATGATGATCGTAGCAGATTCTCAGGATATATTGATCATCTCGGGAACAGGCGATGTGATTGAGCCTGATATGGAAATCGCCACGATAGGATCCGGAAGCATGTATGCACAGTCTGCTGCCAGGGCCTTGAAGAAGTTTGCTCCACAATTGACTGCAGAGGAAATGGTCAGGGAAAGTTTGGGGATCGCTGCAGATGTCTGCATCTATACGAACCATAACTTGGTGGTCGAGAAAGTCAATGGCTAACAATTGAAAGTCCCTTTGGGAAAAACAGCTTAGGTTTTTCCCAAAAGGACTTGTTCATATTAATGAGGTATTGTATTAAATCACTATATTTAATATCAAATCAAGAAAAATCATGAAAGTAGATTCACTCAAGCTTGGACTTATTGAAAGATTAATGAAGGTGCAAAAAACATCAACTCTCGTACGTATGGAAGAATTGATTACTAGAGCTGAGATGGAAGATAGGGCGGAGGAATCTTTAAATTCCATTTCTAATAAAGAAATAATTTCGATAGAGGAGTTCAAAAAAGAGAATCATAAATGGGTGAAGGAAAACCGTACAAAGTAGTGATTACGAAAGTTGCAATGCAGCAATATCAAAATCGAGTTTTACCTTATATTTTTGACAACTTTATTTTTGATCGTGCTCTAGAGATTGATGGAAAAATTATTGAAAAAGCAAGTACATTAAAAAATCATCCTAGTAGAGGTAGTCTTGAAAAATATTTAGCCGCATTTAAACAAGGGTTTAGATTTATCCTATTTAAAGAAAATAGAGATTTTGAGCTAAAAATTGTTTATTTCATTGATGAAACAGAAAATACAGTTTACATAACTGACTTTTTTCCTACCAAGATGCATCCTAAAAAGTTAATAAAATGATTTGTTTCATTTTCAAGTAGTTGATAATTTGAATTCCTTTTTGGTTTTGTTTAAAACCTATCAATTGCTCTTGAAGAGAATTGAAAATAAACTCTTTCGTCTTATTTTTAGAATTAACGTCTATTTGGTAAATTCCAGAAGGTAGGCTGAAATCAGTTTTAAAAATCTTTTGGTTATCCATTTAATTTTTCAGCCTTTTCAAAACTTCGTATCGCTTTTATAGGTTAACATGTTAGCAAACAAAAAGCATCATGGAAAAAGCAACTGCCAAGAAAACCACAAAAATAGATATCAAAAGTAAAATCGTATCGGGCTATGTTCATCATGTTTTGGAACATGGGCAAGAACCGGTATCTGTTTTCAAATTTGCAAAGGATCTCAAGATGAAAGAAGAAGATTTTTATAATTACTTCACATCTTTTGAAGTCATCAAAACAGCGGTTTGGATAAAGCTGTTTGACGATACTGTGGAAGGTGTTGAGGGGCAGGAAGTATACAGGGAATATTCTTCAAGAGAAAAGTTATTGGCCTTTCTGTTTACTTGGATTGAGGAATTGAAGAAAAATAGATCCTATCTATTGGCATTGTATGGGAATAAAAAGGATGTAAAAAGCCTACTTCCGACTGAGGTGAAAGCTTTCAAATCAAAGTTCAAAGATTTTGCCAATGGGATTATTCTGGAAGGAAAAGAGACCGAGGAAATAGCCAGCAGGCCAATTCTCAGTGACAAGTATGACGAAGCTTTGTGGTTTCAGGTGTGGTTTGTTTTTCAGTTTTGGCTGAATGACACATCACCATCATTTGAGAAGACGGATGCTGCTATAGAAAAGTCCGTGAACTTGGCTTTCGATCTGATGGGAAAAAGCGCCTTGGATACCTTTATAGATTTTGCAAAATTCATGTACCAAAACAAATAGTATGATTATCAGCAATTCTAAAATGAGGTTTAAGCATAGCCTATAGATTTGCTGGGAATCGTCAATTGAACACAGATGAAAATGTTGGTTTCGAAATGCTTAGCCTCTAGGTTTTGGCAAGTTTTGAAACAGCTTATACATAATCAATTTTAAAAGCATGGATAGCAAGTTAAAAGAGCAGCAGAGTATTCCTACATCAAAAGTACAGAGGGCTGCCAAGTTCATCAGTACGGGTGCCAAAGTAGGAGGCAATTATGTGAAGCATTATGCCAAAAAGGTGGTGAACCCATCCATGACTAAAGATGAGCTCCACAATAACAATGCAAATGATATTTATAACTCTTTGAGTGAACTCAAGGGATCGGCATTGAAAGTGGCGCAGATGATGTCTATGGACAAGAATATTTTGCCTAGGGCTTATCAAGATAAGTTCACCATGGCTCAATACAGTGCACCGCCATTATCCTATCCATTGGTAGTGAAGACCTTTCAAAAATACTTTGGCAAAACCCCAGAAGCTATTTTTGATACTTTTACAAAATCTGCCGTAAATGCAGCTTCGATAGGCCAAGTGCACCAGGCAACACAGGGTGATAAAAAGCTCGCCGTAAAGATCCAATATCCCGGAGTGGCAGATTCGGTAAGCTCGGATCTGAAGCTGGTGCGCCCATTTGCATTGAGATTGCTCAATATGAATGAAAAAGAACTCGATCACTATATGGAAGAGGTAGAGGAGAAGTTGTTGGAAGAGACGGATTATACCTTGGAAGTGCAACGCTCAAAGGAGATTTCAGAGGCATGTTCCCATATTGAAAACCTCAATTTTCCAAAATACTACGAGGAACTAAGTGCTGACAGGGTGATTACCATGGACTGGATCGATGGGAAGCATATCAAAGAATGGCTCGAAACCAATCCCACTCAGGAAGATAAAAATAGGATTGGACAGGCTTTGTGGGATTTCTATCACCATCAAGTGCATAACTTGATGCAAGTGCATGCAGATCCCCATCCTGGGAATTTTATTATCCAAAATGACGGAAAATTAGGCATTATAGATTTTGGGTGTGTCAAAGTCATTCCAGAAGATTTTTACAAAGGCTACTTTTCTCTGATCAAAAGGGAACTCCTGATCAATGAAGATGAACTCAACGAGATTTTCTATGGGTTGGAATTCATAAGTGATAAGGATACCGAGGAAGAAAAGGTATACTTTAAAGGCATGTTCAAAGAAATGATTTCCCTACTCGGTAAACCTTTCCATGTGGACACATTTGATTTTGCCAACAACAACTATTTCGAACAGATATTCCAACTGGGAGATAGGATTTCCAATGATAAGATGTTCCGAAAGTCAAGACAGGCACGAGGGTCTAGACATGGGCTATATATCAATCGGACATATTTCGGTATCTACAACTTGCTCAATCAACTCGAAGCGAATATTGTCACCACAAAACCTGCTTGGTTGGAGTAATTGGGATGGTTTGATTTGGGGGGAAATAGCGACCTCCCCAAACCTGCAACCCTTTTTTTGAAAAAAGAATCTGTGACCCTACACTTTCAAGAAATAGGGCAAAAGAGAAAGGTGAAAGTTTGCCCCTTTCACCTTTCTTTATACTGAATTGCTTTTTCAAATTACATTTGGCGATTTGCTTTTGGTATTGGCCATTCCGACAAATGCTGTATTTTATTGTACAAACCCTTCTTTTCTCAATTCTAGTTTGAGAACATCAACATATTCTTTTGCAAAAGCTTCAATGTCATTTGGATTGAGAGTCTTTGACTGGGCAGACCAAAGTAATTTTAGGGTTTCAGCATCATAGAGATTAGTTTCCATAAAGTACTTTTTGTCGGTCTTGTAGTAGCCCTGATTCCAACCTGCTCCATACCAATGGTTGAAATAGCCGCCAAAGTTACCATAATATCCAAATCTGCCTATAGGTGCAAACCCAGGTCCCATGGGACCTCCTTGAACAAACCTTTCTTCTTCCTCGATATCTATCAATGTAATGGTCAGGATTGCTTCTGAGTTGTATGCCTGTATGGCTTCAAGAATTTGGTCTTTACTGGGTTCGTTGGAATCAAAAAAATCAGGAGAGAGCGCTTCTATACTTCTGGTTGTCACAATATTCCTGTTTTGAAGCCTAGATGCAAATTCATTTTCAATATTTTGCCTGATCTGTAAATTCTCCGTGAGGGCGGCGACAAACAGACTCTTGTATTCTGAATGGGCTTCATCTGACCTCCAGCTTGCCGTGATTTGTGTAGTCGGAGAACAACCCCATATCAAAATCACATTTATAAGGGTAATGATAATTGGCTTTTTCATGATGTCTTTGATTGATGAAACATGTGTTTTTCAATAGTGGTGGTGCATTGAAAATTGCAAAAGCTGTTCCAAAGTGGAATAACGGTTTATTTGGTGTGAAAGTGATGAAGGTTCTCAATGGTCCATTCTTTGAATGTTCTTGGAGGAGTCCCTAGGATTTGCTCCACTGTATTAGTTACTGTATAACCCACTGAAGGAGTGTTGCCATACCATTCATAAAGATATTCCATGGTTTCTTTGGGAAGCCCCCAATCTTTCCAACGTTTCTTTGTTTGATGCTCGTCCAGTTCAATAAATTTTACTTCTTTATTCAAAGCAACTGCAATTTCCTGTACCTGCTTTTTGGGCGTAAGCGTATCAGGGCCGGTCAATGTGTAGATTTGCTTTGAATGACCTCCAGTTGTAAGGATTTTACACACGACCTCTCCAATATCAGTTTCATTCACGACAGCAGTAGGCCTATCTCCAAATGGCTCTTTGACCTCACTGGATTCTTTAATAGATTCAGCCCAACCCAAAGCATTTGCCATATACTCTTGTGGCTGCAGTATTGTCCATTCTAGATTGCTTTTCTTTACTTCCTGTTCAATTGAGCTTTCGTTCCCCTCGCCATTCCACAGAACTGTTACACGCTTCACACCTGCGTTTTCAACCATTTCTATTATTTGTTTTCCACTGGAAAGGGGATTGTAATTTTCATCACCAAATGAAATCAGATGGATTCCCGTTATACCAACGAGAGCTTCTTTCAAAGTGTGGGGTTTGTTCAAATCCCCCTCAAAAACCTCAATATTTTTGCTGTGTTCAGTAGCATTTCTTGTGAGGATTCGCACTCGTTTTCCCAAGCGAAGTAGTGCATGGACTACTTGCGTTCCTATGGTTCCTGTTGCTCCTGTTACCAAATAAGCTTCTTCTTTCATATGACAATTATATATAGGTTATACACCAAGCATTTTCAATCTTGAAATAGCAGAATTGATGTCTTTAAAATCATTTTGACTCAATAAACCAACTTATAGGAAACATCGAAAGTTCCTGTTGATATGGTGCAATTTACCTATGACTATCTATTCTAATGACGGGACTGAGGAGATCATTTAAATGTGATAAAACGTAAAAATTTCATAAATAATCCATCTATTTTTATTTTCTTGCCGAAATTATCTGTTGATTTGACCTTACTTTCACCCACATTGCAAGCTTAAACATTGAAGACACTCATCCTTAGTTACTTTTTCGTATTGATTTCGGCCTACGCTGTGTTGGCACATACACCAGAAGAAGAATTGAATAATCATTTGGCAAAATATGCCCAATATGCTGCCACAGATCCTGAAAAAGCATGGTTTCATGCCAGAAAAATGTTGGAATTAAGCCAAGAATACAATTTGCCTGTATTCACGGCAAAGGCATACTATGCAATGGGAAACCTGTATTTTAAACAGGGAAAATATGATTCCACTGTAATCAGATTGAAAGCTGCAATCCAGCTGTTGGATAGCTCCAATGTCCAAAATGGAAAGGCGGTGGCCTTCAGCTTGATGGGCTTGGCATACAAGTATAAAGGCGATCTAAGCAATTCCATGCACTACCTACAGGAAAGTCTGAAATGGGCTCAGGAACTCAAAGAGGAGAGACAAGAGGCTAATGCTTTCCAGAATATTGCTTTGGTCTATTTCCAGCAAAAAAAATACATGGAAGCAGCCAATAACCTGGATCTTGCTGTCCAAATCTACCATAGGTTGGATGATTATGCAGGCATAATATCGACCAGGTTCAATTTTGCCAATATTCTCAAAGAACAAGGAGAGTTTGAAAAAGCCAGAGGCTTCTATCAAGAGGCTTTAGAGTATTATTCAAAAACTGAAAACTTAACAAAACAAGCCCATATCGAAATGAACTTGGGGCAGATGCTGGTAGAAGAAGGAAGGCACAATGATGCATTCAATTTGTTGCTAGAGACAAGGGGAAAACTCATCACCCTAAATTACACTGCAGACCTTGCCATTGTACTCAACGATTTGGGACTTTGTGCCAAGGCTATGGGAAGAAATGAAATTGCCTTGGGTTACTTTCAACAAGCTCTTGCCAAAGCCAATGACGATCTTTATTTTAAAGCTGACCTTCTCCAAAATATTTCGAACCAATATTTGAAGATGGGAAATTATGAAGCAGCCTTGGATTACTATAGCCAAAGTGTTGACAGTAGGGAAGCCTATAACTCATTGGAAAAAGAAAAGCACTTGGCAGAAATCCAACTTCAATACGAGGACCAATTGAAAGAGAATAAAATATTGTTGCTTGAGCAGGAAAAGTCACTTCAGGAAGCTGAAATTCAGAAGTCAGCCCTCTCATTGAAAAGGCAAAGGGTTATCCGTAATTTCATGATTGCTGTTTTGATGTTGATCGTCATCGGGCTTTTGGTTCTAAGGTATTTTTACCGACAGAAGATTGTTGCCCAGCAAAGGTTGGCAGAGCAACAAGAGGAGAATACGAGAAGGAAAACATCTGAAATTATCAAGGATTTTAGATTGAAAGCCATAGAACGCTACCAGGAAGGGCAGCAAGAAGAAAGAAAAAGGATCGCACGTGAGATTCATGATGGTATCGGGAGTGATTTGGCCGGGATCAAAATGGCTTTGGAGCATCATCTTGATGGAGCTCCGGAAGATACCCGGACCCAAAGGATATTGTTGGGGCTTCAAGATGCCTGTAAGGCTGTGCGATCGATTTCGCATCAATTACACCCACCTGCATTTACCCAGACAGACTTCTGCCTGTATTTGTCTGATTTTGTAGATGGGTTAACCGAAAATCTGTCGATAGAAGTGGATAAGATTTTTTACCCAAAACATGAAATAGACAAGCTTCCTGATGAGCTGCTTGCAGAAGTATACAGGATTGTGCAGGAATTATTCAACAACAGCATCAAGCATGCACAAGCTTCAATGATAGAACTTCAGCTAAATTTGCATGAAGCCTACCTAAATATCTTTGTCAGTGACAATGGGGTGGGGATGATTCCGAAAGTTGGGCAAAAAGGCATCGGCATGAGAAATATTAGGGAAAGGGTAGAAATGCTGAAAGGTAAGGTTGAGATAGACAGTTCACCAGGAAATGGAACCTCAATAAATATAGATCTCCCAGTTAACAGATAGATTTCCAAAAGAAAAATGAAAGAGTCTTATAATATAATAATTGCGGATGACCATGTCATGTTTCTCGACGGACTGCATAACATCCTCACTGAAATCCCCCAGATCAAAACCATCCACGTGGCCACCGATGGATTGCAAGTCATGCGTCTTTTGGCTCATTTTGACGATATTGATTTGGTGATCAGCGATATCAATATGCCGAAAATGAATGGGTTGGAATTGCTGTCTACAGTAAAGGAGAAATATCCGCGGGTGAAGTTCTTTTTGCTCAGTATGTTGGATGATATCAGGACGATCAATAAGGCTATCAGAAAACAAGCAGATGGGTATCTCCTGAAATTTGCAGATAAAGAAGAACTGAAATCGGGAATTGCTGAAGTATTGTTGGGGCAGCAGTATTATTCACCTGCAGTGAAAGCAAAATACATGGAGGGGGTTTTCAACAACAAATCCAACCAGGAAATCAAATTATCCAAAAGGGAAAAGGAAATACTAAAACTGCTGGCAGATGAATTGACTTCCAATGAGGTTGGGGAGAAACTTTTTATCTCGGTCAATACAGTGGAAACACATAGAAAAAACATCTTGCTGAAAACAGGTTCTAAGACAACCATTGGAGCAGTTAAGTTTGCCATAGAAAATGGCTATTTTGATTGAGAAAATATAAAGCCAAATCCCCAAGCCAAGCAGGTAAGGTCACGGAATACCATGAGATTTAGAATTCACGGGACTCGGTTAGCTGGCAGATTTTAGTTTCCAATAAATTTGTTTCCATAATCTTAATAAATAATTTATGGGACTTCAGGAAAAAAAAGCTGCTCAAACCATCAAGGATGAATATCTTGGTGCGTATCAAAAAGAACTTAATGAGATCGTAGGCAAAGAATTGCCTATTGAAATCAATTGGGATTCATTCAATCTCAATGCAATCAAATTTATCCCAAGTGTTTGCCTACAGAGAACTGTGGATGCATTTAAGGGACTTTGTTCTGACACTTTTGGCAAAGAAGCTGTTCAGGAGAGTATCAATTCCATCTCGGTAGACAATATTCCAGAAGAAGGAGCCGATACGCAAAAAAGCCTAAAGCTTGAAGATGGTGTTTTCAAGATCAAAGCCAGCTATGGTGGTCATTATAGCGGATTTTATACCGATGATGATATCAGAAAATATTTAGAAAACACTTTGTAAGGGAAAAGAGCTTGTCTCAAAAATCAATTTCGGTATTTTCTTGCCCAATATTGTTTTATGAAGCATTCCGGGTAAGGAAAAAGAACGATGGAAAAGGTGAAAGAAGTTGCTTCTTTCACCTTTCTCGTTTTTCCCGGAAGTATAGATTCACAGAATATTGTTTAATTGAAAAAAAGTGGCGTCTACTTATGGTACTGCCCCTTTTTGCTTCAGTTTTTTGGGCTATTCAATCAATACTTGCTTGTCGATAGTCAGCTCTTTCACCTTAAACACAAAGTTTGTGCTGTTGCGATAGTTAACCCCTTTCATATAGCTTTCATCTATGTTTTGGATTTGTGCCTTTTTGAAAGCCAACGTTTTCACGACATTTCTTTTTTCCAAATCCGTCACGGTAATTTCTCCATTGAGAATATCAGGATCTTGTGCTACCCATGCAAGGAATTTGCCGTCAGCCAAGCTGAAAAGACTCGCAGAAATGATCACTTCTTTTTCGGATTTGATGCTGTCAGAAGTAGCTGTTGCGGTTGTGAAGTAATAGTTGAAATGGTTGAGTTCATACTCCAGTTTGTTGTTGCCTTTTTCGTCCTGTAGGCGAAGCATGATTTTCATGTTGATTTCTTGCTGTGCCCAAGCAGACTGTGCCGCCAATGCAAAGATAAGACAGGCAATCATTTTAATAGTTTTCATAATAAGGATTCGATTTTAGTTTGTAATTTATTTTGGATGGTGTCTGGTTTGTTGGGATTTTTGAAAGGTATATAAATTGACAGCTTTCTCCCTTCCAACACTATGTTTTCCGATTCTTTGGCTATGCCAATTTGGATGGTGTCTACACCCTCCGAAAGTGCCTCCATCCCCAATGGGTCTTTACAAATTTCCACTATGGTGTCAGCCATGAGTTCTAAGATTGCTTTGAGTTGAAATCTTTCCAATGCAGTGTGCTCTGGACTTTGCTCTAGGGTGATTTGTAGTGGTGTTTTGGCTTCTTGGGATAAAAGGCTGACCTTTTCCTGTACCAAGGCCTTCAATTCAAGGTTGCTCGGCGCCTGGTTGTTTTCCAGAAAGAAAGCCAAGTTTCCATCAGAGAGTGCCCAAAGGTATTTGGAAGATTGGTGGATGTTTAGGTTTTGGATTCCGGCAGTGCTGATATATTGTAAGCTCACTTCTGCATCTACAATTTCAGCAAGTATGAGCAACCCTTCATTTGGATTATACTTTACCAAATGGCCTGAGAAACTATTCCCGGCATGGTTGTAAATGGTAATGGATGGCAATTCTTGACTTTCGGTGATACTTTCCATCAGTTTTTTGAAAACCATGTCAAGAGATAGAATAGGTAAGTTTAACAAGTCGCTGTATTTCATATGGTCATGTTTTTTTTGTTGTCATATAGCCTGTATTGAGCAGGTCTGCCTTGGCCAGCAGGCAGGCTCTATTTCATCTTTTATATTTCTATAATCTACTCCACAAAGATGCTAAGCAAATAATGCTATAAGTTCACTGGATTCCGGTATATCCTGAATTCATGGTCAGCGGGTATGTATGCAAATTATGCCTTGATTAGATTTGGCATTCTGTTGCGAAATCGAGCAGATAAATTAAAAAATATAGGTATCCGCTAATTTGCCAGAAAATAAATAACAAAGGCATAATGTTGAGGATAATCGTCGACTCTTACGTGTCATGGCGTAGTTCTTCCGTTTAACTCCAGGCGTTATTTGTCTACTGGCTTCATTGCGTATAATCCTATAAAAACATATAAATCAGATGACTTACGGATATACAATTCTCGGCATGGTAGTCTCGATATTGATTGCGACATATGCATGGTTGATGTATGTGTTTATAGCCAGTGCTGGTAAAACTCCAATGAAAAGGTGGCATGGGCAGATCACCAACTCCGGGATTTATTCTATTCCTGTATCCGGTGTGGTTGCTGCCATTTTAACATATCTGTTTTTCAGGCAAAACTTTTCTTCTTTCGGATACCTGGCAGTCTTGCTTCCTGCGGCTGTTTTGGGGATGTATCTGGCTTTTCTTTTTTATTTGGAAAAATCCCGGTGAAGTGATCAAATGCTGTTTACTCACGGAATTCCGGTATATCTACAATTCACGGCCATCGGTTAAAAGTTAACAATATACTGTAGGTAGTTTTGTACCAACCAAATACATAGAAGACCATGGAAGAGAAAAAAATCAATAAACTGGTAGCCAATATTCTCAAAGCGAAAGGTTTGAGTGAAGAACAATTGGAGACTTTGGAAAATGTCGGTATTTATGGCAAAGAAGATTTTGAGATTGTCAGTGATGCAGGCACTTTGAGCGAGATTCTTTCTTTGGATATAGAAGTCAGTCAAAAAGTGATGGAGTGGGCAATGGGCAGATCCCTGACAATACAATCAGGTACGCAAGCCATACCTACCCAGCAGGAAGCAACTACCCCTATCATCGTGGAAGGTTCGGATGTGGTGAAGTGTGTGCATTGTGGTACACGCCAGCCCAAAGACTATAAGACCGGGGACTTGTGTCTTTCTTGTGGCAACCAAGCTGAACCGGTACTCAACTGTCATTGGTGCCTGTCTACTGGGCCGGGAAAATTCTGTCGCTCATGTGGATCTGAATTTGTAACCTCCTCAGATTATGAGATTGCTTTGTTGCTGAAGAGGGAAGGGGAATCCAAAAATAGTATTGTCAACATGATCAAATCACTCACACCTCAGGAAAAAGAGAATATGTGGGCTAAAATAAGGAAATCAAGATAAAATGGCATCAGCGATTTATTGCGATCAGTGTCAATGCAAGCAACCACATGATTGGCAGGCAGGTGATGCCTGTATTTCATGTGGAGGTGTGGTGAGAAAAGAAGTCCGCTGTACTTGGTGCGTACAGTTGACTCCCCATGCAAAGTTTTGTAAACACTGTGGTAGCGAAGTCCATGAAGATAGGTTTTTTGGGCCGGCAAGAATTCTAAAAAGTCTGGGAGTAGATCAGTTTGAGCTACCCGCAAAACTCAGGGCACTGGATGAAACCAAATTAAACCAGTACCAGCAACAGTACAATCAGCATTATGCACTTATTGAAAAAACTGTTCAAGAACTAGAGCATCTTGAAGATCTTTTATTGATAAAAGGTAGGGCTAAGTACCGCAGGGTAGAAGAGGAGTTGCTTGAGAAAATCCCGTTTAGCCAGGATCAGATCGATAAGTTCCATGAGTATGAAGGCAAATACTTGGATAAATCTCCTGACAAGCTAATGATCACGGCAGACCATCCATCCAGGTCGGGTGCAGAACTTTCTTTGGTTGCCGATTTGAGAAGGATGCCACCTTATGGAAACTATTATAGTTCACAGTTTTTTGTCGGAATAATCATAGAATATTCCATTTGGAACAAATCATGCCATCCCCAAGAATTCGCATTGGTGCTGTCGCATCCAAATTGTTTTTTCCATAATTTCAGATGGGATCTTTTTTTGGATCCGGACAACCATTTCTTAGAGCCAGGAAAAACCATTCTGGAGATGTTGGTTCCCTTGTTGGTGCAGGCAATGGAAACCTCCTATTTGCAACCTTATGCGGCAGTAGCACTTACAAATTTATTGATCAATACCAGAAATACAGATTGGCCTGAATTTGAAAGGTATGAGTATCTAGCAAAAGAGGCTTCAGATCATCCTGATGTAGCATTGCAACTTTCAGTAGCATTGCTGTATAACGACCTAGACAAGGTTTCTAAAATTGCCAAAATTGATTCTGATTGTGGTGGCTATGCTTTTGAGTGGTTGCTGGATAGACATAGACCGGAATTGGAAACTGTAGCAAATGATGCAGTATTAAATGATTTTCAGCTCAAGGTAATCGAGAAGAAGCAGAAAATAGATGTTTCAGAACATAACTATGACCTGCAGGTATGGGAATTTGACAAAAGCCAACTGATCAAGAAATGGAACAATAAATTTTCTAAATCTGTCCTTACCGGTGTCTCAAAAGAAAAAATCCGTGAATGGGAGACTCAAAAAGAGATGGAGTTTGCACAAATGGAAAGCAAGAAGCCATTTGATGCGAATTACGAGTCGGATTATAAAGTTTTGTCAGCTTTGTATGTCCAGCGCTTGTTGGATTATGGGAAGTTTTCCAATGATACATCTCTTGATGAAAATGATATCCCGTTGTATATTCGGTTGGTTTTGTTTGTTCTTCAGTATGGATCTTTTACGCAGGAGCAATTGGATACCCTTTTGGGTTATGGGGAAAAAATAGGCAGGAATGAACTTTCTGGAATCATTTTGTCCTATCCACCACAGAAGGATCTGAATTACTCCAAGCTATATGCCATCGTTTTTGATGATGTTTCCTGTTACTCAGACTATGTTGCAGGGTTTGACAGGATGACATCTTTGGGGGAAATAATTGATTCAGGACACTATCCACACCCACATACCATCAACAGGCTTTTTGGGTTTTTGGATATTCATATCTACCAGATTGTATCCAAGGACGGAGAAAACCGCAATAAGGTAATCGATTTCTTCAAAATCCTTTTTAAAGCAGAAAATATATTGTCATACACTGCGGCGAAATATTGGTTTGGGAAGACTTTTGACAACAGCAATGCCACTATGTCCGAATGGTTTGCATACACCGCCGTTGCAAAAGGTTTTTTTGCTACAAATTCGTTTTACTACCTCGAAGATTCTGGAAAACCTAAAAGTTTTGCCCTTGGAGATGGCTTGATTGAAGATTTCTTTGACAATAGTTGGAGAAAATTCATCGATACTTACCAGGAGTATTCTTGTGCCATAAGCCAGATGGGGTCAGGGCCGGTTGATTTGCTGGTGAATTGGGTAAATAGCAATCCTAAGTTGCTGGCTGACCAGTTCTCAAAGAACTTGGATTGGGCTATCGAAATGATTGCGTATCAGCGGGAAGCCTTCTTTTCCAATAGTCCAGTTATCATGGGTATCCAAGATAGTGCTGGGAATTTTCCCTTGATCGAAGCTTTGGGCCATATAGAATGGGGGATGGGGGAAGTTGGCCTGTACTCACTGCGTCCAGGAGTATATGAATATGAGCAGCCTGAAAAATGTCTCATCAGGTTTCATGATTGGCTCAGTGCAGAGAATGGCAAAAACCTTTATAGTCCAAATTTTGAAAAGTATGCCAAGCAATTTTTCAATTTCAGTGAGACCAAGAGGATTCCAGTATGTATGATCGGGTTTTGGATCAAAAACGGTGCGCCTACTTCTCATAATAAGGAAATACAGGATTTTCTCAACGAAAGGTTTGCGGCATTGGTTGCTAGCCATGGTGGTAAGGAATTCCCGAAAGTACTGAAAGATGGGAAGCTTTTCCAGTTGAGTGGACACTACATCATTGAAGAAGTCATGCAGGGATTTGAAAATACCATTTCCTATGCAATAGTGAATTTCAGATATGGTCTTGAAATAAAGGCCAACAGGTTTTTGATCCATGCCTTGTGTGATTACCTACATGGGCATCACAAAAAGGAGAAGCTGGAAGCAAAAGAATTGGAGCTGTTTGTGAATGTGTTGATCTATATGGTAAGGCATACTGACAACAAGCCCCAGACATTGGATAACTGGGCCAGCTATGTACTGAAGGTACTGGTCTCTATTGGAGGATACATCAAGGATAAAAACAGCCTGTTGAATGCCTTGCTGGAATTTCAGGATATCCACTACAGTGTACAGGAATTGTTGTATGATAGTTCCAAGAATGCAATGACCCAATACTTGGAAGACGAACCCGAGAATGCTTGCATTACCTATTATCATTATGTGGAAACAGCCATTTTGGAAAACAAAAAGGCTTTGTATTGGGTGTTTGAGATGCTGGAGGAAAGAAAATCCCTACTCTTGGATGCCATATCCCTCAACCAACAACATACTATAGTGTTTGTTGAAAAGGTTGTCAGGCTCATGTCACTTCCTTCAGTGCTTTTCAAAGACAACAGCATTCTGAATGGCAAAATCCAAAAGAAGCTTGATTTGCACCTGCTAGATTTGCTGGACTGTTTACCACAGGATAGCGCAAGTGAATACCTAGTTGATCTATTGAATACAGCCAAGGAAGATGGGGTTTTCAGTGGGTCGGTTCGCATAAAAGTCAATGATTGGATCGAAAATTCAGGACAACCTGATGATTTGGAAGAAGAGGAGGTAGTAGAGACCTCAGCAAATGTATGGGACTCTGGACATACCCCTGATTATGCGGGTGAAGAAGTTGAAGAAATGCACTTTGGCGTAGAGCAAATAAGTTCTTTTATGGCAACCTTTAGCGCAACTTCAGAAAAATTGAATTCCCTGATCGACCACTTGCCATATTATAAAAAAGACAAATCCAATAACCCTATTTTCCTTTCCGTGCTGATAATGAAGCAGGCCGAAATTATGGAGTTTATCGGCAAAGACATGGCATTGGGGTTGAAGCTGTATCAGAAAATTTATGAAATGCTTTTGGATCCTGTATGTGCTCCTGATGGTCCATTTTCGACTTATAGTCAATTGGGGGCGATCATCTTCCAGCAATACCTACAAGGTTCAATCTTTTCATTCCAATACGAAATGGCAATCCAGGCAATGTTGGAAGCAGGAAATTACTCCCCAGCACATTCTGAATTGCTCAAGGGAATAGTCGAACAGCTTCGCCAAAACCAGACTTCCAACACATGAAAGCGAACCTGCCTTCCCGAAGCAGACAGGTTCGGGACAGGCTATCCCGTATCCTTCGTCACGGGAAAAGTTATGACCATTGAAAAACAATTATAATCATATGAATCAAGAAACGCTAGAAAAGAAATTGTATCAAGGGTTAAGCCTTTCAGCATTGATGCTCAACGCACTCGGTGGTCAAAGTGACCTTTCATTGTCGGGGTTTGAAAATCCTGATCGGGCGGTTTTCAACCATTTGATGCGGTTTCTGAACAGCAAGGGGATCTTTCATGAACAAAGTGCCAGAAAAGTATTGATAGAAATATTGAATGACAATGGTCCAAACAATAAGTTCATGGATCAACTTCGTGTTTATGATACTTTTTCCGAAGCGGATTTTATGACTTATATCGAAGCTACTCGGGACTCATTTTCCAGCAAAAGTGCACAGATCGTATGGATCAATAGGGTGAAGCTGAGAAAGGTTGGCATCAGGGGGTATGACATCAGTTTGTACATTTTGCTCAGCAGACTCTCTTTTACCTGTGGGTTGATTTCAGACAAGGAGCTGACCAGGAGAGTACTGCACATTCTTCCCATTGCCGCTTCCCTGTTTTCGAATTGGCAGGAATACAATGACAATGTCATCTTGGGCAACCATTACACTACCCCTACCATGCAGCTGGATTCAATGGAAATATTGCCCTCCAACAACCTTTATGCTGCTTGGCACAGAATGATGCAACAGGAAGGAATAGTGCATCCATTTAAATTTTGAAAATTAATAGCAAAACCATGTTCAACAACTATATCGCCTTGGCTTATAAAGCTTTCGAAAAATCAGATTATGGAGCTATGAGGCATGCTTTGGAAGATGCAGAAAACCATGTGCAGGAACAGGATGCAAGCCAAGAGGTTCTTTTGTCCCGTGCCTGGCTGAAATGGATCGGAAAGCAATGCAAAGGCCAAGAACTTTTGGATAGCTCCAGGATTCAGATCAATAGATTATTGACACATGATGCCTTAGAGGGTGATGATTTCCTTTTTTTGATAAACGAAGCTTGTGAAATATCCCTTGAGCTGATTGATCAGGGTTTGCAATACGCCCCTGATCATGTTGGATTGACTAAATGCCTTGGGGATTATTATGTGCAAAGCCTAGATTATGCCAATGCCATAAGTTGTTTCCAAAAAGCACTGCTTTGTATTCCTGATGATACTACTACAATCTTAAAATTGCAAAAATGTTGGTATATCCGCATTCAGGAGCTAGAGAATTTGTTCTTGGAGGATGAAAGTAAATCGGTGTTTTTTGAATTGCTCCCCTTGTACAAGCAGACTTACCAACCTGATAAGATATCCAAATTGATCACAGAGATGGAAAGCCATGCTTGGTTGTCAGACAATGAAGTATCGGACCTTTGGGCGATCTGTAATCTGCAGCAAAACAGGATGGATCAAGCCATGAAAATATGGGGAGTTCTGGAGAAGCAAAAATCAATCAAGCAAGAAAGTGCATTGATCCTTTCCAAGATATATTTACAGACAGGGAATCCCAAAAAAGCTTTGGATTTACTTGGTTTATTTGCTTGGGAATTTGGACAAAACAATGTAAAGACATTGGATAAGGTTATGCCTTTGGATCATGAAGCTATAGCGAAGCAGACTTTTGTTTTGAATGCGGGGATATTGATGGCGACCGTATTGATAAATACAAAAAGCATAGGGGAGGCTGATGCCATCATTGATGACATGCTGAAAACTTTCCCGAATGAACCTAGGCTCTGGTTGCTGAAAGCCGAAATCCAAAGTGAGTCACAAAACCATGAAAAGATTTTTGACAGCTTCGCACAAAGCAAACTGAATAGTGGAAGTCCTCTCCAAATAGATGAGATGAAGGCATTGCATTTTTTCAGAATGGGAGAATTCCAAAAAACCGTTGATGTGATGGAAAGCCTCAAAAGATCCAGTCAGCCCAGTGCCCAAGGTAACTACATCTTAGGTTTGGCATATGAAGAGCTTGGGGAAAAAGAAAAGGCAATAGTGCCTTTGAATAGCTGTATCGGACAATTTACCACTAGAGTAGATCGCTTGCAGGCATTACATTCCCTGCTTTTGATTTATTTGGACAAAAAATCTTTCGATGATGCCATCAGGATTCTTCAGGCAATGATAGCATATTTCGAGGATGGATCGGAGAATCATATAAAATTCTCCTTAATGCTCGCCGAAATTTACTATCATAACAAGGAGGCTACCAATGCTTCCAAACTATTGATTTCCCTTCACAAAAAGGAACCCTTGCAACGGCCTTATTTGAGTTATTTGGAAGTATTGTTTGCGCATGATTTTGGAAAAGAGTCTGGTGTGGAAATGGAGCCCGTAAGTGAAAAATCACTGATTGAAGACCCAAAGGATGCCTTTAAGCACTATCATAATGGTATGGTATACTCCTCGCTGGAAAATAATATCAAAGCCTCTAAAAGCTTTGAATTGGCTGCCGATGGAGATGTGGCTTTGAAGTCATACTATAGGGTGTCAATGCATAAGGCCTATCTTGAATCCTCATTTGATGATTGTATCAGGATCTATCACAAGCTAAAAACTGCATTCCCCATGGACTTTGAAGACCATTATGATGCTATTTACACCTTTGCCATTTTTATGATGGAGCAAAATGAGCAAGTCATTCAAGAGTATAACAAGCTGCTTTATACCTACCCAAAATTGTATTCGGGTAAAGACCTTGTCAAAATATGGTCAAATACCCTGAGTAAAGCTTACTTCAAACTTGGGCAGTTTGAAAAGGCCAAAAGGTATATCGGGATGAATTTAGGCAGGTTGGAATCTTTGGATGAGTATTTTATGATCATGCTGAAAGACATTGCTGCAAATACTTCTGAAGACAAGAAATTGGAGTACTACTTTTTGCTCGACATACTCCATACTTGGAATTACAAGTTGACAGATCAGGAAAAATTGGATTATAGCCGGATCAAAGCTGAACTTCAAGCCGCTGTTGTTTCCCCTAATTGATATGTGTTTATTTTTTATATTCAAAAGAAACAGGCCAATCAAACTCATTTTTCATGGGTGATTGGCCTGTACTTTTAATCTGCCGCAAACTTATTTTTCGATTGAACCTGAATAGATGGTCACACCATTTTCATTGATTGCATCAAACTTCAGTTGGTTTTGCGCTATTGAAAACAGCATAAATCCCGCTTGGGAAGCTGAGAACTGGGTGTAGGGGAGCTTTTCACTGGGGGTGACCTCCGAGCCGGAACCCGATATGACTTGGTGGATTCCATCTTCAATAAGGTATTGGAGACTATGGTCATGTCCACTCAGGTATAGATCCACGTCCATTTCCTTTAAGTACTCTTTGAGTGATCTCCTGATAGCCAAGGTATCATAATTTTTCACCCTTCCGCCACTGTACATCGGATGATGGCCGATGACAATGACCCATCTGGCAGAATCCCCTGCGGATTCCACCTCCTGTTTCATCCATTTTTTCTGCGCCAATGAATCTGTTTTAGCAACATTCGGGCCGTAGATAGGGTTGGAATAAAACTCCGGGATAAAGCTGTTGGTGTCAATGAACAAGAGCAATGCATACTCCTTGGAATCCCTGATAGGTACTTTTTTGGAATAATACCTGGCAGGCATATTCCATCTTCGCGAAATGGATGAGTAGGCTACCTGTGCATCCGGATCTCCCAAATAGTCATGGTTGCCCAAGATGGAATACCAATCCAACTGAAAGTGGTAGTTCTTGTACACATCCTCCAAAGTATGTTTCCAAAGTGGATCATGGATACTCCGTACCCCGTTTGGATAGAAATTGTCTCCTGTGGATATCAAAAATGCAGGTTTGTGCTTTTTGATTTGATGCAGAAGTTGATCCGCTACAGTGAGCTGGTGATCGTCTCCATTTCTCCCCCAATCTCCAATGGCGAGAAATTTCACAGTTTTCGAATCAGTCCTGATTTCCTGCGCTTGGAGTGGCAAGCACAATGCAAATAATAAGACCGATATCAATAGCCCAAGCAAGTTGGTTTTCAATGTTTTAATATCAATACCCATCGTTTTGGACTAATTTTGGATTGGAAGCCAATTCATTCTGCGGAATTGGGAACACCCTTCTGTATACTTCATTGTTGGTTTTGACCGGAAGGCCCGTGGCGGCATCCCTTCCCCAAGGAGATTCCCATTTTCCGAATCTGATGAGGTCATTTCTTCTCCATGTTTCATGGGCCATTTCCCGGCTACGTTCTTCGAATAGGGATTCGATGTTTACAGTATTGTATGGTTCTGTTTTTCTGATCGTCCGAACTTGGTTGACCAAATCCAAGGCGCTTTCCCCCAGTGGATCAGATCCGCCACTGAGGATTGCTTCAGCTTTTATCAAAACGAAATCTGCATATCTGAAGAGGACGAAATCATTTCTTGAATCCCTGCTTGAAGTCCAAGTGCCATCTGGAGTATATTTTACATTTCTGGCACCTTGGGCAATCTGCTGTGGGCTTCTGCCTCTATCGAAGGTCTCTATGTTGACAAATGCGATCTCCGGGTCCAGGTCGACATGGTAGGTGCCATCCATGACTGGACTCCCATCCAGGTAGTATTGAAGTCCTGCCAACCAAGTGTCCTGTCTGGTGTCGGATTCTTCATCGTATAGGTAATAGAAATCAGCCCAAGTACTCAGGCAATTTCCCACACTGATCGTGGTAGGAAGCCCATAGTTTACCCTCAAAAGTGGGTGCAGCGGAAATCTGCCCAATCTCATGCCGTTGGCACCAAAATTCTGGTCAAAAGGTACTGCAAAGATGATTTCCCTGATATGCGGTCCGTTGTCCACATCGAAGATCTTCATGAAATTTTCTTCCAATGCAAAACCTACAGGCGCTCCATTTGATTGTGAATTGAGTATTTCGTTGCAGGCTGCGATTGCTTCTGTGTATCTCGCTGACCCTGTATATACTTCAGCGTTGATATACAGCTTTGCCAAAAGCGCTTGCGCCATCCAATAGGTGGGTTTCCCATAATTGCTCATCGTGTTGTCCTTGGTAAGGTGTGGGATGGCTTCCTTGATTTCATTTTCGATGTAGTTGAAAACTTCAGCTCTTGGGCTTTGGCTTGGAAGTTCTACCATTCCATAGGGAGGTGCGATGGGAACGTTCCCAAAATTATCCATTGCATAGAAGTAGAAAAGCGCTCTCATGGCTTTGATCTCTGCGATTGTTTTTTCTTTGAATGCACTTTCAGGTGCATTGGACAATGCTTCCAGAATTTCTCCACAAAGGCTAATCCCTCTATAGCTCCACCACCAAATCCCTCCCAAAAATGGGTGTGTTTCATCCCATGTATGTAGGTTTAGTTGAAGATACCTGCCACCATCATAGTAATCGGCACCACGTGCTGTAAGTACCGCCTCGTCAGTGGTAAGTTCTTGCATATAGAAATGCTCAAGTGCTACATTGCTTCGTAAATGGACATAAACTGGACCGGTGACGGCAGCAAACTCTGATTCTGTTCTTGGAAATACATCTGAAGTATAGCTTGAGGCAATGGGTACATCAAGATCAGTACAGCTGAAAGCCAACAGAAGCATTGGAAGTATGAATAGTAAGTTGATTGATTTTTTCATGATTTTCAGATTTTAGAAGTCAAGTGTTAGTCCCAAAAGAAACCCTCGAGTTCTTGGATAGAAATTATTGTTGTCAAATCCCGGAGTAAGTCCGCCCAAATTGACCTCTGGATCGATCCCCGAGTATTTGGTCAATACAAAAAGGTTTGTCCCAGTCAGGTAGACATTCAGGTTTTTTACCTGGGTTCCTTTGATTGGGAAGTTATAGGCGAGGGTGGCATTGTCCATTCTTAAGAAAGAACCGGATTCTAGGTATCTATCCGAATAGAAATTGTTGTTGACATCAGACATTGGTTCATTCTCTGCTGAAACAGGAATATTTCGTAGGTATGCCTGGCTGGTAGAGCTAAGGACAGCCCTGGTAGAATTCAGGATTTGGTTGCCATAGACCCCCCTTAGGAAAACGTTGAGTGACCAATTGCCATAAGTGAATGTATTGCCGATTCCGTAAGTGAATTTTGGCTGGGCATTTCCCATGAGCCTTGCGTCTGCCGGTGACCTTGGCGCAGCAGTAGTGCCTCCATCAGCCGTATAATAGGTAGATACCCCATTTTCATTTCTTCCGGCAAATTCAAAAAGGTTATATTGCCCTATTGGGTAGCCTTCTTTGATGATCTGTGTGAATACCCCACTTACACCTGCACCAGATCCTGGAGCGGTAGCTATGGAATCAAGCTGGTATTCAAAATTCGAAAGCTTTTCGACTTTGTTCTTGTTGTGGGCAATATTGGCATTGATATTCCAAGAAAATTTCCCGCTTTCAACAGCTGTTGTCTGAAGGGCGAACTCAATTCCTTTGTTGGATATTGCCCCAACATTTGCAGTCATGGTAGAGTGGACAAATAGGGTAGTGGATACCGGGTAGTAGAAGATCAAATCTGAAGTGTATTTTTCATAGACATCCAAGCTACCCGTGATTTTGTTGTTCAATATCCCGAATTCTGCACCTATGTTCAACATGGAGGTTTTTTCCCACTTCAAGTCTGTATTGATATTGGCTACAGAGCCCAATGCTTGCTCATAGTTTCCATTGTTGTAATATGTGCCTGTACTTCCATATCTGAAAACCGACAACAATGGATCAAAACCCAGTGAATTTCCCGTAACACCATATCCTGCCCTCAATTTCAGGCTCTGGACAAAAGATTGGTTCTTGAAGAATTCTTCCTCATGTAGCAACCAGCCTACAGATGCTGCGGGGAAATTTCCCCAACGGTTATCGGGACTGAAAGCAGATGAACCATCTCTTCTGATAGATACCTGAAACATGTATTTATCCAAATAAGAATAATTAACCCGGGAGTAAAATGAGATAATCCTCAATGGCAATTGGCTGAAGTTACCGAAGTCAACTCTCAGGGTATTTGTTCCCAAAGCTAGGTTGTCAGCTCCAGTTACATTGGAGACAAAGCCATTGTTGGTAGCTTGGAATCCATCGTTGTTTTCATCATTTTGCCATGAATATCCACCCAATATTTTCAATTCATGCGCCATGTTGCTGATAGGGGTGTAGTCAAAGAATGATTCCAAGACCTTTCTATTGTTTTGGGCACTGTATCTTCTTGCCAATCCACCTACCTGTTCACCAGTATAGGAAGTTTGTAGATAGCCTATGGGAAGGATAGATTCACTGTTTTGGTACAGTTTCCCTTCGAACTTCTCCAATTGGTAAGATCCGGTAAGGTTGATGTTCAGTTTTTTGCTGATGTCGAACCTTGCACCCAAATACCCCATCAAGGTATTGATCTGCTTTTCTTCCTGGTTTTGTTTGATGATAGCCAGTGGGTTGAAATAGTTGGAAGTATGGTCAATCGTATTTTCCTTGAATGTTCCGTCTTCGTTTCTGATCGTCACCGTAGGGAGGTAAGAAATCATCTGTCTATAAAGCTGATCATTGACAAGGTCTTGTTTTTCAAGGGAATTGGTTACTTGGAAGTTCAATTTCAAGCGGTCATTGATCCCTTTTTGTTCCAAGGAGAATTGGGCGATGACCCTCTCCCTAGCGGTACCCAAAATAATCCCTTCATTTTCGAAGTAATTCAGACTGGCATTGAAAGATGCCCTGTCTGTTCCGCCACCATAGCTCAAGGTATGGTTTTGGCTTAGGCCTTGGCGCATGACCACGTCCTGCCAATTGGTGTTGACAAAGGAAGTATCGCCGTTGTTGAGTGTATAGTTGTTGTCATTCGGGAAAAGTTGTTGTCCGTTTTTTTTCAAATAAGCCCTCAGTTGGTCTCCGGTCATCATTTGAAGCTTGTTTGAGGCATTTTCGATTCCTGCATAGGCATTGTATGAAAATCCATAATTGGGTTGGGCACGTTTGGTGGTGACGATGATGACCCCATTTGCTGCCCTGCTACCATAGATAGCGGTGGCGGAGGCATCTTTCAAGACCTCGATCGAAATGATATTGTCAGGAGCGACAAGGTTGATAGATGCGCCAGGTACTCCATCGATCACATAAAACGGCTGCTGTGCCGCACCTTCCCTCAAGGTGGAAGCTCCCCTCAATACGACGGAGGCATTTGAATTGGGATTGCCATCTCTGGAGATAACCAATCCCGGTACTTTGCCCTGCAACAGCTGATCTGGATTTCCCAATACCCCTCTGTTGAATTCCTTTGGGGAAACACTGCTGATCGAGCTGGTTAGCTTTTCCCTACTTACCTCACCATAGCCAATGACAACAGCTTCGCTTAGTACATTGTCTTTGGGCTGGAGGGCGATTGTCCAATTATTTCTGGTACCAACTTCCACTTCCAACCTGTCATATCCTAGCATGGAAAATACCAGTATATCAGTATCGGAAAGGTCGGTGAAGTTGAAGTTTCCATCAAGGTCAGAGACTTGTCCACGGTCTTTGTTTTTGACCAAGATATTCACTCCAAACAATGGTTCCCCAGTCAATGCATCCTGTACTTTTCCACTGATGTTTTTGATGGCTTTGGTGATGGGAGCGACAGTTTTTGATGCTGCTTTTGCAGGTTTGATCAAGTAGATGTCATTCTTTTTTTCCAACACCAAATCATGCTGCATGAGGAGGTTTTTGATGACTTCTTCGGAATCTTCACCATCCAGCTGGGTAGATGATGCCATTTTTCCCCTCAATAAATTGGCATCATAAATTATGTTCAGGTTGTTTTTTCGCTGAATAGATTTCAACAGTTCAATCAGGGGAACTTCTTTGTTGGTGTTTTGTGCGATTTCCAATGGAGCACCCTGTCCAAATAGTTGGATTGACTGGCAACATAGGAATATGCACGTGATTCGGATGATCAAAGAGGATCGCATGACGTTTTTCCTCTTTATGAAATTTTTCATTAGTTTAGCGTTTATATAGTGTGTAATAAGATGATTGGGAATAGCTTGTCTATCCAAAGATTTCTTTCCCTATACCCGGGCCAACGGGTATAGGGTTATTGGATTCGGTAGCTGTTTTCTCCTGTTTTTACGATAGTTGATTGGTGGTTTTTCAATAGCTCATTCAGTGCGGTGATGATAGCTTCATAGGCAAGTTTGCTGTTTAGGGTTGCGGAAATTTTTATGTTTTTGTCCAAATCGCATTTTATTTCTATTGGGTAGTAGTTTGATAGGATTTCGGCTATTTGTTTGGGACTGGCATCTTCGAAGACCAATTGTTTGTATTGCAAATCCTCGAATGATGAGGAGGTAGCGGTAATGAATGATTGCGTTTGGCGGTTATAAGTGAGCTGATCTGAGGTCCGCAACAATGCCAATTGCCTCTTGCCTTCCGACACAGCTACGAGTCCGGTAGCTACAGTCACTTTCGATTCATCAGAATCATGAAATGACAGGATGTCAAATGATGTTCCCAAGACTTTGATTTCCAAAGCTCCCGAATGGACCAAAAAGGGTGATTTAGGATTTTTCCTGACATCAAAAAATGCATTTCCTTCAAGTTCCACCAATCTGTTTTTGTCAAATGATGAGAGGTATTTGATAGTTGAATTGGGTTTGAGGAGGATTCTGCTGCTGTCCGGCAAATAGAATTCCTTGAATTCACCAAAAGTGGTGGAGGTTTCGATCCAAGATTCCTCTTGGTTGAAATATAGCCAAGCCATAGAAAGCATCAGAAAAGGGATCAATCCGGCAGCGATTTTCCATGCCCAATTGTTCTTTTTCTTTTCGGTCCGTGAAATTGAATCTTGTTCAATTTGGTTCAGGAATTTTTGCCTTGCCTTTATCTTGGCGAGGTCTAGGTTTGGGTGTATTGCAGGGTTGTCTCCAGCCAAGTTGTCCAGCCATTTCTCTATAAGCTTACTGTCTTCAGCTGAAGTCTTACCATCCAGGTATTGGGAGATGATCTTTTTTAGTTTTGGAGTTTCCAAGGGTTTCGCTTTTGTAGGGAAGTACCACTTGGCTTGAAAAATAACTATGCAAAAAAACGAATTAACAATTGTTTAGCATTGGGGAAGATTTGTTCTCAGGGAATTAACAGTTTGATAACAGCAGAGCCTATTTTCTTGCTTGCAGAGGCGATTTGATTCCGGACTGTCTGTTCCGAAACGGTAAAAATATTGGAGATTTCCTTTACTGAATACCCTTGGATTTCATGGAGGATGTATACTTCCTTTTCCTTGTTTGGAAGATGGCCTAAGGTCTTGATGATGGATCCCATCAGTTCGTCATGCAAGAGTTCCTTGATCGGGCTCTCAGATTTGCTGGTGAGGCGGTACAGGCTTTCGATGTGTTTTTTTCTGATCCCCTGATCCCTGAATATTCTGAGGATTTTCTTCTTGATACAGGAAAACAAAAACACATCTAGGCTATTTGTGATGTGAAAGTTCTCGTGTTTATCCCAGATCTCCAAGAAAAGCTCCTGCACGATATCCTCTGATGCTTGGCGGTCTTCCAAAAGCTTGTAGCCATAATTCACCAAGTCTTCCCAGTAGGTATCAAAAAGCTCCTCAAATGCCCTTGGGTTGCCCTGTTGAATTTGATGGATAAATAGGGGTGTCGTTTTCATTTTGACTTTGGAATCCCTCAAATTTAGGCATTAATAGCACTGAATTTATTTGGAGGAATGCGAAGTCATGATTATTTGATCTGGGATTAACATTGAAATAACCTTCTAATTTTGTAGCAGTCCCATTCTTTTGATTTCAGTCTGTCCTAGGCAAAAACTGTTGATTTTAAAGTCCGCAATGTCAAATTCCGCTTCCGGGTTTTCATTGGTAAAGGCAATTACCGTCATTCCTGCATTTTTTGCGGCCAACATCCCTGAATGGGAGTCTTCGATCACAATACAATCTGCCGGATCTGTATTCAATTTTTTAGCTGCATTGAAATAGATTGTGGGATCTGGTTTTCCTTTTATTTCGAATTCCGCAGAAAGTACCGCATCAAACAAACCTTCAATCCCCAGTTTTTTCAATACTGTGGGGATGATTCTCTGTGGTGAATTTGTAGCCAATCCGATTTTATAATGCTTCTCTTTGAGCAATTCTATAAAATCCTTAACACCTTCAATCTGGCAATCCTCTGTTTCAATCAACTCGATGACCCTTGAGATGACCATCTGTTCTACATCCTTATGATCTTTCCCCTCCCATGGGGATATGTGATACCAAAAATTTGTGACTTCGGATGTAGTCATCGATTTTGTCAAGGCTGATTCTACTGCTGTCACATTGACACCCAATGAAGTGAATACTTCATACTCTGCCTGTTTCCAAAACATTTCGGAGTTGATTATAACTCCATCCATATCAAATATAACTGCTTTAAAATGTGTCATTTATTGGGGTTTAAAATATTCCATTGCCTCCGGGCCTTGTGCATAAGCGATAACGAAACCAATTATTATTCCAACGATAATTATGGCGATATATCCCAAAAGTATCAGAATCATAGAAATGCATACTTTCCAAATGATATTCCTGAATGGTCTGTTTGGGTAAAATCCTTTATAGAACCAAATTAGTATAAAAGGCATAATCAACATTTGTAGGCTGGAAACCAGCACTATATTTTCGGGATCTATTTTATATATAAAAATTATTGGGAAGACAACAATGATGCTGAATATTGTGAAATATGAAAGGATATAAGAATTCATGACTATATGCTCATAATAATTTTGCCCCCATTTTTTGAATGCGATTTTTGTGAAAACGGCAAAAATGGGAAGGAGCAATAGCATTATAAGCGAATTGTAACTCGAAAAGAACGAGAGGTAGTCGTTCATGAACTCCGAGTTCATATTAGGTGTAGCGCTATAATACACCCTTAACTTATCCATCAATCCAAGGATTCTGAGTGAAATAAAAGCATTAATACCACTCAGGACAAATGCCAACATGAGAGGTTTGTAATGCTTGACTCTTTTGCCATCCAAAAATTCCCTGGCAGTTTTTCCGGGGTTTTTGATGATTTCAAATATTGAATACAAAAAGCCCTTGTTTGTATGGAGGATAGTTTCTTGTATTTCTGTCCAGATGTATTGTCCATCAATTCTTTGGTATTGTTTCTGTCCACAATTACTACAGAAATTTCCCGTCATGGGTATGTCACAGTTATGGCAATTGTTTTCAGTTTCCATAGTTTTTTGAATGATGGTAAATTGGATACTTGATTTTTTAGATTTGAACTTTGCAAAGAAATGGCAAGTAAAAAGAATAAGCAAGCCAAAACTAAAATGGTGATGGCATAATATCGGATAATCTTAGATTTTCACCTAAGCGTGCGAAAATGTACTGGAATCGGTAATTTTTTTTTTGATATTATAGATTTATACCCAATATTTAAACCGCCAAGTGCAGCATATATACAATTAAGTTTTATGTCAGGTCAGGAAGAAAAAGCAAAGACTTTGTGGGAAGAAATCAAAAAGGACAACAAATTGGCTTTATCGACCCTGTATGACGAAAATTTTCAGATACTATACGAGTATGGTTATAGGATTTGTCATAAAAAGGAGCTCGTTGAAGACACCATACAGGAACTTTTTATACGGCTATGGGCAAAACGACATGAAATTGTTATGTCCGGATCAGTCAAATCCTATCTTTTGGTGTCACTCAGAAATTCGATTTTCAATGAATTAAAAAAGGAAAAGAAACTCCCTTATGTTTCTTTTGGGGAAATTGAGTTTGATTTTAAGGTCGATTATACTGTGGACAGTGAATTTTTCAGGGACAACATTCATGATGAGCAAGTAGCGCTGCTGTTGGAAGGGTTCAACAAATTGACGGGAAGACAAAAAGAAATATTGTATTTGAAATTTTTTCAGGGATTGGGACAGGAAGAGATTGCCAATATTATGGGGATCACTGTCAAAGCCTCTTATAAGCTATCTGCCAGAGCCTTGTCTACGCTGAAAAACCTGATGGGTGTTTCCGTTCCAATATTGATTGCAATACTCGAAAACTGGAAGCGTATTTGATTTGCAAAAGTCTCTTTTTTCAGTAACTTAAAGAGCTATTTTTAAAAAATACAAAACCGTAAAAATGTATTGTGTAGGTTAGTTATTGGATCATTGGATTTATATAAAATGTAATATGATTATCCGCAATGGCACCAGTAGTTTAAATTATGCATATGTAATCATGCGGATAATTGTCAACTACGCCACGGCGCACGAGTGTCGACGGTTGACAGTCAACTTGCCCTGGAAACAATATGGATACATTATTTTAAATGGCTACTGGTAAGAAAGCGGATATACATTTAAAATATTTTTAAAAATAAATTTATCCAATATTTCAGTATAATATACTGAATTGAAAATTTATATTGCATGTAATTTTGATTAAATATAAATTTTCATAATAATATTTTATATAACCAGATAAAATTAGTCTTATATTTTTTAGATTTTAGAATAACATAAGTTTTCATGGGGTAATTTTGAAAGATTGATTGTCCTATAGATGAAAATAACCAAAACACCCAGTTCACGTGAGCAAAGACTTTAATACATATACTTTTCAGGATTTTATTGATGATCCGACATTCGTCGCGTGGGTAATCGATCCAAGTGGGAAAGAAGGGGAGATTTGGGATTTATGGTTTCAGGGAGATCCAACTAATTTGCCTGAAATGGAGCGTGCAAAAAGAATGGTTTTGGGAGCCAATTCATTTAGGAGGATTGAGGCTGATAATCGTGCTAAAAGCAAAATCTGGGAAAATATAAGATATACGACTTGGACAGAGGACCAGAAAATTGCCCGAAGGAAAGACCAAGTAAATCGTTGGATGCGTGTTGCAGCGGGATTGGTGATAGGCATGGTATGTCTATTCTTGGCCCGAAACATTGCGGAGCAATACACTAAAGTGGAGATAAGGACTGGCTATGGGGAGTTGAAGACCATCTATTTGCCTGATTCATCCTCGATTATGATGAATGCGAATACAGTGGTTTCCTATTATAAAAAATGGAATCCAAGGAGGGTGAGGGAGGTTTGGGTAGAAGGAGAGGCTTTCTTGGATGTTGTTCATTTTCATGATGGGATAGCTGAGACAAAAAGCGCAGACAGGTTTGTCACACACATGCCATCGATCGATGTAGAAGTACTCGGTACCTCTTTCAATGTAAAGGAAAGGAAATCAATCGCCGAAGTGAGTTTGAAAGAAGGCTCGGTGGCAGTATCACAAGCAGGGGGAAGAGAGTCTGGAATGAATTTCATCCTCAAGCCAGGGGAAACAGTTTATTTCAACAAAGAGACAGCTGTATTCGAAAAAGGAAAAACAGAATTGCAGCGGAATTTGGCTTGGAGGGAAAGGCTGATCAAACTAGAAAATACACCTGTGAGAGAGCTGATTTCCCAATTGGAGGATTTCTATGGGATTGATTTCCTTGTGCTGGACAAAACTATTCTTGAAAGGAAGGTGGATGGAGAATTTCCCCTTACAGATACTACGGATATAAGGTTTATTCTTTCGAGCATTCTTGAAAAAGAGGTTGCAGTGCGAGGAAACCAAATTATAATCAGATAAAAATTAATCACCACTAACTAATACACTATGAGGAAAATTTACACAATTTGGCTTTTGTTGCTATGCCTATGTACCGTATCCAACGGAGCGATAGGGCAAGTGAAGACGGTGCCGCTCGAAGCTGCACTGAAGGAAATAGGGAATAATTATGGGACGAGGTTTGTCTATGAAAACGAGCTGATCCAAGGGAAACAGGTCAGCCTACCGGATTTTGAAGGCAAAGATGTAGAGGAAGTGTTGAAGCAGGTGCTCTATCCTTTGGACTTGGTATTTCTTTATGTAGAAAAAAACCATTACACCATCGTCCGCAAGAATGAAAAAAACCTTGCTTCCCCAAAAAGAAGGGGAAAGGATGATAATCTCAATCAATTCAATTCGAATGAGCCTCGAGCAGCATTGAAGGAAGATGAGTATTACATTTCCGGAAGGGTGAGCGACGAAAATGGAGAGAGCCTTCCAGGTGCCACCGTAGTGGTCAAGGAGACTGGAAAGGGAGTTGCTACAGATGTCAATGGACACTTTTCTTTGATCGTACCCAAAAGGGATGTACAATTGATAGCCTCTTTTATTGGCTACAAATCCTATGAGACCAAAATAGGAAACCAGACAAGTTTTGACATCAAGCTGGTGCCGTCTGAGAGCCAGCTTGACCAAGTGATCGTCATTGGTTATGGTCAAAGTACCAAAAAGGAATTGACTGGATCGGTAGGTAAAATCACCGCAGAGGAAATTGGGAGACAACCTGTCTCCAACCCATTGGAAGCATTGCAAGGGAGGGTAGCAGGTGTGCAGGTGACTCCAAGAAGTGGTTTTGGGGGAGGCAATTTTGATATTGTCATCAGGGGACAGAATTCCCTCTTGTCAGGAAGTGTGCCTTTGTATGTGGTGGATGGCGTGCCATTCTCTCCTAGTACACTGAACCAGTTTGGGGTTTTTGGAGCATTGCCTCCTGCGGCAGGATCAGAAAGTCCGCTGAACAGTATCAACCCAGCTGATATTTTGAGTATTGAAATTTTGAAGGATGCAGATGCCACTGCCATCTACGGCTCCCGTGGTGCCAATGGTGTGGTTCTGATCACTACCAAAAGGGGGAAAGTGGGCAAAACCACATTTGAAGCCAACGTATACCAAGGAGCTGGAGAGGTGACTAGAAGGTTTGATATGCTCAACACTTCCCAGTACCTGGAGATGCGCCGGGAGGCTTTTGCCAATGATGGCATAGAACCTACGATTGCCAATGCACCGGATTTACTCGTATGGGATCAAAACCACCATACAAATTGGCAAGACCTCTTGATCGGAGGTACTGCAAATATTACAGATGTACAGGGCACACTTTCCGGGGGAAATTCCCAAACCCAGTTTTCGATCAATGGGGGGTATAGAAATGAAGGGACAGTATATCCTGGAGACTTTGGGATGAAAAGGGGAAGTGCAAGAATGGGAATCAACCATACTTCCATCAACGAAAAGTTCAACATCAATGCAACGGGGGCTTACAATTACTTGGTCAATACCCAAGTGCCTTCCGATATGACTACCAATATTTTCTTGCCTCCAAATTATAATCCCTACAATGAAGATGGGTCGCTCAATTGGACTGCCGGGGTAACCAATCCACTTGCTGTATTCAACAGGAGGATGACCAATACCACCAGAAACCTGATGGGGAATGCCGTAATCAGTTACGAATTGTTGCCAAGTTTGATTTTGAAATCAAGTATTGGATACAACCATATGAATATGGATCAAGTATCCATCAATCCACTTTCTGCAAGAAACCCAAATTTGACAAACCAGCGTGGGAGTGCAGAGTTTGGAAACAGCACATTTGAAAGCTACATAGTAGAACCCCAGGTTTCTTACTCGAAAGCAATCGGTCAGGGCCAGATGCAGCTCTTGTTGGGAAGTACTTTCCAGCAAAATGTGAATGATGGAAGTTATATCAGCGGGACGGATTACTTCAGTGAGGAATTGTTGGAAAACCTTTCGGCAGCAGCTACTAGGACTTTTTGGAGTGATGATTACAGCGAGTACAGATACAGCTCGGCATTTGGAAGGATCAATTACAATTTCAAAGGACGATACATCATCAATGGTACTTTCCGGAGGGATGGCAGTTCTAAGTTTGGTCCGAACAACCGCTTCGGTAATTTTGGGGCGATAGGTGGAGCTTGGATTTTTTCGGAAGAAGGGTTTATGTCCAATTCAGGACCGCTCAGCTTTGGTAAGTTGAGGGGGAGTTTTGGGACAACGGGAAGTGATACTGGTATCGGCACCTATCAATATATGGCTCGATGGTCAAGTATAACCAGGCTTTCCTATGGTGGGCAGAATGGGATCTCTCCATCAAATATCGGCAATGCCTCATTTCAGTGGGAAAGGGTGAAAAAAGGTGAAATTGCTTTGGAGCTAGGTTTCTTTAATGACAAGCTGATGTTTGACATGAGTTATTACAGAAATATTTCTGACAATCAGTTGGTCGGTTTTTCCCTAGCTTCCCAGACAGGTTTTACCAATGTAACTGCCAACCTGCCTGCCAAGGTATTGAATAGTGGATTTGAATTTGGCCTGAGCAGTACCAATGTACAAACAGCATCTCTTCGCTGGACAACTTCTTTGAATTTGACACTCCCATACAATGAGTTGTTGGAATTTCCGGATTTGGAAAATTCATCTTACAGTGGAACATACCTCTTAGGGCAACCAGTCACTTCGATTAGGGGATACAAATACAATGGGGTAAATCCCGAAACAGGATTGGCCCAATCGGATTACGTGAGTCCGGAAGGGCAGTTTGTCGGTAATTTTGCTACAAGGCCGGCTATTGCCAGTGGGTATCCAGATTTCTTCGGAGGCATCAACAATGCCATCAATTTCAAAAACTGGGATATCAATATCTTCTTTCAGTTTACCAAACAAGAGAGGAGCCAAATCCCCATGTATTCTATGCCTGGAGCACTTTCCAACCAAGGTCTAGCTGTACTCGACAGATGGCAGTCTCCAGGAGATGAGACCTATTTCCCGAAATTGAGCACCCAAAATTCAACGGTTGCCCGACTGACATTCTACAATTATACCGCCTCAGATGCCATGATATCGGATGCCTCTTTCTTAAGGTTGAAGAATCTTTCCATCGGTTACTCATTCAACCAAGCGATGTTGTCAAGGTTGAAGCTGCAGAATTTGAGATGGTATGTACAGGGGCAAAACCTCCTGACCTTCACCAATTATTATGGATTGGATCCTGAAGTAGGCAGTCTTATATTACCTCCTATGAGGGTCATTACTACAGGGGTTCAGTTGTCATTCTAAATACCAATCATCATGAAAAATAGTCAAACAAAAAAAATATATATAAAAGTGGCTTTAGCTGCCTGCCTTGTGCTAACATTGGCATCTTGTGAGGGTTTTTTGGAATTGGATCCGCCGAAGACGAGTGTGGTAGATGAAAATGTGTTCCAATCAGCCAATACCGCCGATGCAGCAATCAGGGGGATTTATATCAGCATGTACAGCAGTACCTTCACAGCTAACCTGATCAACGGCGCTTTTCTTTCACCGGTGCTGGGGATTTCAGCTGATGAACTGGATTTCTTTGGGACGGAATTCGATAATTTTAAAAACAACAGACTGATAGTTTCTGACAATAACATTCTGAGTGTTTGGAATTCTGGTTATAGGATTGTTTATCTGACAAATGCCTGTGTCCAAGGCTTGAGGGGCAATTCCAACTTTGGAGCTGCCCAACGGGATCGGATGCTGGGCGAAGCACTCTTTCTTCGGGGCTTGCATTATTATTATATGGTGAACTTGTGGGGAGCTGTTCCATTGGTTTTGTCCACTGATTATCAGACGACAGGGAGTCTCCCAAGAGCTTCAGTCGATGATGTGTATGGACAAATTATTGCGGATCTTTTGGAGGCAGAGGAGCTTTTGGGTGTTGAATACTTTGGTACTGGTAAGATCAGAGCCAATCGCCATGCGGTATCAGCACTGCTGGCCAGGGTTTACCTGTATAGGGGCGAATGGCAGGCAGCCAATGACAAAGCAACACAAGTAATCGGTGGAGATTACAGTTTGCCAGATGCTGAGGATGTCTTCCTCGTGGGTAGCGAAGAAGCTATCTGGCAGCTCCAGAATTCGGCTACACCGACCTCAAATTCTATTGAGACTTCGAGGTTTGTTCCCAATAACTTGCCGCTGTTCTATGTCAACCAGGACTTGGCGGTCATGTTTGGGGAAGATGATGCCAGGGCATCTTGGTTGGGGTCGTTTGAATACTTGGGAGAGGAATATATCTATCCATACAAGTATAAAGTGGCTGTGAATACGCCTACCGGGACTCAGGAGCACCTTGTTATGCTCAGACTTGCTGAACAGTATTTGATCAGGGCTGAGGCAAGGGCGATGTTGAATGATTTTTCTGGTTCATTGGAAGATTTGAATATGGTGAGGAAAAGGGCTGGTGTTGCCGAAATAGCCAATGTTTCTGGACAGGAAGCCTTGCTTGGATTGATCGCAAGAGAAAGAAGGTTGGAATTGTTCTCGGAGCAAGGCCATAGATGGTTTGACCTGAAAAGAACCGGCAGAATAGCCCAGGTATTGGAGGCATACAAAGAAATTTCATGGGATAGCAATAGTGAGTTGTGGCCAATCCCACAAGCACAGCTTCTTGCCAACCCAAATTTGGAACAAAACCCAGGATATGGGCAGTAATTGGTTTTACAATTATGATACAATGTCGTTTAGATAGGACCTGCCAGGTTTTTATTGATAAAATATAAGAACGAACAGGTATCTTATTTGACAAGGAAGACCATTAAAAGATTTAAACCTGGCAGGTCTTTTTACAGACAATTTGGGAATAAAATATACTGAAAAATAAAACTATGAGTAAGAAATTATCAAACCCTTTAGTGGGCTATTTACTGATTGTAGCAGGCATCTTATGGATGAACTCCTGTGATTCCAAGAAGGATGGAGAATCAGAACATAAAACCTTAAGTATCGGCGGTGAGGTACTGTCCTCTGAGGATTCCCTGAAAGTGTATCTAGTCAAGATGGGGAAAGAGTTTGAAACCATGGATTCTGCTTGGGTGGAATCTGGGAAATTTCATTTTGAACATGAAGGGATCGTTCCGGGGATGTATATGCTTCGAATACCAAAAATCAACCAGTACAAAGCATTGGCCATAGACAGTGAACCCATAGCCATCATGGTTGGTGAAGATGGTGTAGAAGCAAGTGGAGGGGAATCGCAAGATCAGATGAATGAATGGGGAGTCCAATGGGGGGAAATCACAAAAAAGGCAGGAGAGTATTATCAGAAGATAGACAAAGCCAATAAGGAAAATAACGAGGAGGACTTGAAAAATGCACAAGATGCACTTCAAGGACTTAATGAAGTAGTAGAGAATGAGGTAAAATCATTTATTAGCAAATACCCTCATTCTCCAGTGAGTGCCTATGTGATTTATGACAGGTATAGCCAGTATGCCAATATCGAAAAAGAGGGGGAACTCTTCGAGCTGTTGGATTCCAAGGCCAAGGCCTCAGAGTTTGGGCTGTTGATTACGGAAAGCCAAGCTTTGGCAGTGAAATCTGCCATTGGGGTAACCCCTGAATTTTCCATGGAGGATACAGAAGGCAATATGGTTTCATTTGAGGACTATAAAGGCAAGTATGTCTTGGTAGACTTTTGGGCCAGCTGGTGTGGTCCATGCAGAAAAGAAAACCCAAACCTTGTGGCTGCCTATAAAAAGTACAATGCAAAGGGTTTTGATATCATCGGTGTGTCATTGGACGAAAAGAAAGATCCCTGGCTGGCAGCCATCAAAAAAGATGGGTTGGAATGGACAAACCTGTCCGACCTCAAAGGTTGGAACAGTGGTGCTGTAGCATCCTTTGGGATCAAGGTGGTCCCCACTAGCTTCCTGCTTGGTCCGGATGGTAAAATCATTGCCAAAAACCTTCGTGGAGAAGCATTGGAGGAAAAACTCGAAGAATTGCTGGGATCCTGATTTTCTGGTTTGATAAACCGAAAACCGGATGAGCGGAAAGTGCAAGGAAATCGCTTTCAGCCAAAAAATCTTCAGGGGGGTAAATTTAATGCCTCACTCTGGGTGAAAATCCTCTGCCTTAAGGCGAAGACTTTAGTGTTTTTACTTTGTGATCTTGTTGGTAAAAATTATAACCACAAAGATCACCAAGTTTTTCACAAAGGAACACTAAGGCTCGGATGCACTTTAGTCACCTTGGTCTGTAGGGACACATACCAAGGTGACTAAAGTGGACAGTCCCCGAGGTTTTCTCGCTTTGAACTTGTTAAAAATGATTTCCCTGAAGGTTTTAGCCTTCTATCGGAAATGTAGCTATCCATAAACTTTATAAAAACCAACATTGCCACCTGCGAAAAATCAGGTGGCATAAAACCCTATTGCCATGATTGCAGAACCATTATTGAGAAATGCTTGCCTGACTACAGGCCTGAAAGAAAAATTCTCCTACCTGTGGCAGCTTGTGGGCAACACCCCCATGCTGGAAATCAATTTCGATTATAAGGGAAGGAAGCGGAAAATCTATGTGAAATGTGAGCAGTTCAACCTTACCGGAAGTATCAAGGATAGGATGGCGCTCTATACCTTGCACCAATCCTACAACAATTGCCTGATCAGGCCGGAGGATACGATTGTGGAGGCTACGTCTGGAAATACGGGGATTGCTTTTTCGGCCATCGGACGAACCTTGGGACACCATGTGGAGATCATCATGCCCAACTGGCTGAGCAAGGAGCGGGTTGATATCATCAAAAGCCTTGGTGCCAAGATCCGTCTAGTCACCAAAGAGGAAGGTGGTTTTTTGGGAAGCATCGCCATGGCAGAGGCGGATTTGAATTCCAGGCCGGGAATATTCTTGCCCAGGCAATTTGAAAACCAATTCAACATAGAGGCCCATGAGGTGACTACCGGAGCGGAGATTATTGTCCAACTGGAGAAGGTTGGACTGGAGGCGGATGCATTTGTAGCAGGGGTAGGTACAGGAGGGACGGTGATGGGGGTAGGCAGAAAACTCAAATCAGTGAACCCCAAGGTAAAGATCCATCCGCTTGAGCCATTTGAATCACCTACTTTGTCTACAGGATACAAGGTGGGAAGCCATAGGATCCAGGGGATTTCGGATGAGTTTATTCCAAACATCGTCAAATTGGACCAGATGGATCCTGTGGTCAAAGCCCATGACGGGGATGCCATCATAGTAGCCCAAAAGCTGGCTTCCGAATTGGGGCTTGCTGTAGGGATTTCCTCAGGAGCCAATTTTATAGGGGCATTGCGCCTGCTGGAGCAGTTGGGAGAGGATGCAACCGTCGTGACTATTTTCCCTGATTGCAACAAAAAGTATCTGAGTACGGATCTGATGAAGGTGGAACCAGCCCGAGAGGAATATATCAGTACTGATTTGAAATTTGAAGGCTTCAAAAGTTTGGGACGGATCACAGAATCAGACGGTTTTCAAATCGGACTTTCATAAATTTACTTGGTGATTATTGAAGTTTTTTTGTTGATACTTTAGGGGTATTGCCTATGGTTTTTACATATTTAATAGAAAAGCAAAAATGGAAAAGATGAATATAAGCAAGACTTTAATGGTGATGCTCTGTTGGATTTTGTATAGCGCCGGGGCAATGGCCCAGATGCACAATCCTGTAAAATGGGAGTTTTATCTCAAAGAAGAAAACCCACAGCAAGGCACTGTAGTTTTGGCCTTCAAGGCCAAAATAGAGCAGGGTTGGCATATCTATGGCCAAGATATAGAAGCGGGTGGCCCAGTGCCTACTACATTTCATTTTGAAGAAAATGGGAAATTCCAGTTGGTAGGTGCGGTGGTGGAGCAGTCCAAGTCGTTTGAGAAATATGAGGAAATGTTTGATATGGAGATTTCCTATTTCGATGGAGAAGCCCTTTTCGAACAGGAAATCAAGTTGGAATCCAATGAGGTGGTTGTCAAGGGGAGTGTAGCGTTTATGGTCTGCAATGATGAAAATTGTCTGCCACCCAGTGAAGTTCCATTTAGTTTTGAAATAGGGTATACCGGTAAAAGCCCAAGCGACCTATTGGGGGAAAACGCTGTTCCCAGCGACAATACAAGTTCATCAGAAAATGGTTTGGGTGAGCTTACCCCCGAAAAGGAATCCAAAAGATCACTGTTGAGCATTCTGATAGCGGGCTTTTTGGGAGGACTTGCGGCATTGCTGATGCCCTGTATCTTTCCGATGTTGCCCTTGACGGTAAGTTATTTTACCAAAAGCAATGACAAGGGCTCCGCTGTAGGCAAAGCCCTGATCTATGGGGCATCGATCGTGGTGATCTATGTACTCTTGGGGTTGGCGATCACGGTGGTATTCGGAGCGGATGCGCTGAATGCACTGTCGACCAACGGGGTATTCAATTTCTTCTTTTTCCTGCTTTTGGTGGTGTTTGCGGCATCCTTCTTCGGGGCTTTTGAATTGACCCTGCCACATTCCTGGGGCAATAAACTGGACCAAAAATCCGATAAAAGCGGTTTGGCAGGACTGTTCTTTATGGCGGCAACCTTGGCGATCGTATCATTTTCCTGTACAGGTCCCATCATCGGGACATTGCTGGTGCAGGCCGCAAGCATGGGGGAATACCTCGGTCCTGCAGTGGGGATGCTGGGATTTTCGGTGGCTTTGGCAGCACCTTTTGCATTGTTTGCCCTGTTTCCTTCTTGGCTGCAATCCCTTCCCAAGTCTGGGGGATGGCTGAACAGCGTGAAGGTAGTCCTGGGCTTTCTGGAGTTGGCGCTAGCGCTGAAGTTCCTTTCCAATGTGGACTTGGCCTACCATTGGGACTGGTTCGATAGGGAGGTGTTTTTGGTACTTTGGATTTCGATTTTCGGATTGTTGGGCATGTACCTGTTGGGCAAGATCAGGTTTGCACATGACAGCCCGGTGGAGTATGTCTCTACGCCCAGGATATTTCTGGGTATCATAGTAGTCGCATTTACGATCTATATGGTTCCCGGGCTCTGGGGAGCACCGCTCAAGTCCATATCGGCATTTTTGCCACCCCAGCATACACAGGACTTTGACCTGTATACACCGACGGTAGGGGGGATCCCTGCGGGCCAGGCACATTCGGGGACATCTGGTCCCCAGAGAAAATATGCCGGGCTGTTTCATGCCCCGCTGAACCTGGATCCATTCTTCGACTATGAGGAGGGGATGGAATATGCCAGGCAGGTGGGCAAACCTGTTTTGATAGACTTTACGGGCCATGCCTGTGTCAACTGCCGGAAGATGGAGGCCAGCATCTGGCCTGATCCGCAGGTGCTAAAGCTTATCAGGGATGAGTATGTGTTGATCCAGCTATATGTGGATGACAAAACCACCCTGCCGGAAGT
>NZ_JBHUHR010000050.1:4032-33320 GCF_042682445.1 Belliella marina | reverse complement strand
GCGGCAAGAAGATCAACAGCATCGGCAAAAAGTGGAGCGATGTGCAAGCCCAGAAATTCAATTCCAACTCCCAGCCTTACTATGTGCTGATGGATCCCAAAGGGGAAAAGGTGCTGGTGGATCCCGTAGGTGCGATTTATGATGTGGTAGGCTACCGTGATTATTTGCAAAGTGGGATAGCTAATTTCAGTAATATATAACCCAAATATAGTTTGACGATAGGGGAAAGGCAGCTGGAATGTTCCAGCTGCTTTTTTGATGCTGATTGCTTTTTGCATACAACAATCTCGTCCAAAGAATGTTTTTTGTAAAAAACATTGTGCCTCTTTATGGGTAATCAATGCTCATGTGCAGGGTATCTCAGCGAATGAACACAAAAACCTTGCAATATATTGACTTGCTTTTGTTGGCCAGCTTTATCCCGATACGCTTTGCCATCCGGGACTATTTCCTCGGCTTCTGTTCACAGTATATTTATACAGCTTTACTTCGCCAACTTGGATCTTACTCAATTCAGACTTTTTCAGCAGCTCCTCTGTAGCAGCTCCATTTTTCTGAGGGTTCAGTGTTTATTTCCATATGGAGTGATTGGGTTGGTTGTCATCTAAATTGGTCGTCTTTCCAGCCCTTCTCCCTGGCCCTTCGCTAAAAACCTTCACTGGAGGTTTTCTGAACGCTCAGTCCTAATTCCTGTATGGTGCGATTAAGAATCTGTTTTTCAATATCTGATCAAAGTTTCAATCCTTATTGTGGTGGATTTTGAGGAAAATGTTGTCACAAATCTTGATGATATTTGTGACAGTTTCAATCCTTATTGTGGTGGATTTTGATTTTGAGGCGTTCTCACGATTTTCGTACTTGCGGCCAGGTTAGAAGTTTCAATCCTTATTGTGGTGGATTTTGATTTTGAGGCCAGTTTACGAGTCTTTTCGTCTCTCGACGTAACAGGTTTCAATCCATATTGTGGTGGATTTTGATTTTGAGGATAATATTTGCACTAATCAAATGGAGGAAAACATACGTTTCAATCCTTATTGTGGTGGATTTTGATTTTGAGGGAACTGATATTTTCACCACACTTTTATTCCAAGGTAGTTTCAATCCTTATTGTGGTGGACTTTGATTTTGAGGGTTTTACACCAAAAAAAACACAGATTTATCATGATTGTTTCAATCCTTATTGTGGTGGACTTTGATTTTGAGGTATTTGTCTCTGTGTATCTCGCAATATGCCTTCACTAGTTTCAATCCTTATTGTGGTGGACTTTGATTTTGAGGACATGAAAGACTAGATCAAACCCACATGACAAAAACGTTTCAATCCTTATTGTGGTGGACTTTGATTTTGAGGAATGACGAAAGCGATTGCCATTGCTGCGCTTAACAGGTTTCAATCCTTATTGTGGTGGACTTTGATTTTGAGGCGTTGCTGCCAAACCTTTTTTACCCGGCATGTTGTCGTTTCAATCCTTATTGTGGTGGACTTTGATTTTGAGGCTCTCCAAGATTCTTTTACACAGTATTGCCCTGGAAGTTTCAATCCTTATTGTGGTGGACTTTGATTTTGAGGATCTATAACTATAGCAAAATGACCACTTTCAATTATGTTTCAATCCTTATTGTGGTGGACTTTGATTTTGAGGACCAAACCCAAAGGCAGAAATAGATCCAGAAGCTTGTTTCAATCCTTATTGTGGTGGACTTTGATTTTGAGGATCCCTGATGATGATCTCCCATTTTGATCAAGCAAGTTTCAATCCTTATTGTGGTGGACTTTGATTTTGAGGACTATTCGCTACACTCCAGAACCTCGACCCGGCTTAGTTTCAATCCTTATTGTGGTGGACTTTGATTTTGAGGTAGAGCATGAATTCATAGGAATGCAAATTTCTATTTGTTTCAATCCTTATTGTGGTGGACTTTGATTTTGAGGAAGATCAGCAGTGTAAATATGGCATTATCTCTTTAAAGTTTCAATCCTTATTGTGGTGGACTTTGATTTTGAGGCTTTTTCGGGTGAAATGTTCGGTCGGAATCTGGGTGTTTCAATCCTTATTGTGGTGGACTTTGATTTTGAGGCGCTCTTTGGTGGCACTCTACCTGCTCACCCTCCTCGTTTCAATCCTTATTGTGGTGGACTTTGATTTTGAGGTGGAAAATCAGCAATTATCTCAAACCTTGGCTTTAGGTTTCAATCCTTATTGTGGTGGACTTTGATTTTGAGGTGAATACCATGTATTTTTGCCATGATTTTGTTTGTTGTTTCAATCCTTATTGTGGTGGACTTTGATTTTGAGGTTTTCTTGTGAATTCATATTGATCGCCACCAATTGAGTTTCAATCCTTATTGTGGTGGACTTTGATTTTGAGGCAAATCCTTCTTTCCTGCTTTGATTGACCTGATATGTTTCAATCCTTATTGTGGTGGACTTTGATTTTGAGGCAAAAAAGGATCGAAATCAATTGTCTGTTTTGTGCTGTTTCAATCCTTATTGTGGTGGACTTTGATTTTGAGGAAATAACAAAAGCGATTATCAAGGTCATGAATGAAGGTTTCAATCCTTATTGTGGTGGACTTTGATTTTGAGGTTAGCTATAGAAAAAGAACCTGTATTTATATTTGTGGTTTCAATCCTTATTGTGGTGGACTTTGATTTTGAGGACATGTTAGTATAGCCAATATAGACGTGACACCGCGTTTCAATCCTTATTGTGGTGGACTTTGATTTTGAGGCATGAATTTCCTTTTTTTGAGTTCATTGGTAAACTCGTTTCAATCCTTATTGTGGTGGACTTTGATTTTGAGGGTCTCTTCTTCTTTTCAAATTTATAGGCATATTCACGTTTCAATCCTTATTGTGGTGGACTTTGATTTTGAGGTTTTAAATTTATCAGAGGCTTTATATCCATACCTTAGTTTCAATCCTTATTGTGGTGGACTTTGATTTTGAGGTTTTTGGGTATCTAATTCAAGTTGAAAAAAACCAAAACGTTTCAATCCTTATTGTGGTGGACTTTGATTTTGAGGAAAAAGTGCTTGGATTCAATTGAGCGAAACAAAGGAGTTTCAATCCTTATTGTGGTGGACTTTGATTTTGAGGAAGTGGTTTTCAAAAATTCTGATCTTCCTGATGATTGTTTCAATCCTTATTGTGGTGGACTTTGATTTTGAGGTCCATAATTGTCCTTCAAATAAATTAATAATTTAACGTTTCAATCCTTATTGTGGTGGACTTTGATTTTGAGGCAAAAAAGTTTCTAATTGCAAATGATTTAAGTCAAGTGTTTCAATCCTTATTGTGGTGGACTTTGATTTTGAGGTTCGTCCGTCCAGTTGTTTGCATGTTTCAGGGTCATGTTTCAATCCTTATTGTGGTGGACTTTGATTTTGAGAAACCTAAAACTAGACTTGTCAAGCAATTCGATTTTGTTTCAATCCTTATTGTGGTGGACTTTGATTTTGAGTTGGGCATGTGGATTGAAGCATTCCATACTGGTTTTTGTTTCAATCCTTATTGTGGTGGACTTTGATTTTGAGCTGGACAATGATTAGAAATAATTTCCCAAATTTTTAGTTTCAATCCTTATTGTGGTGGACTTTGATTTTGAGTTTACATTTTCATACTGTCCATTTTGCTCGTTTCGGAGTTTCAATCCTTATTGTGGTGGACTTTGATTTTGAGTGCCCCATGCCAATGAGTCTTCCAGACAAATGTTTTTGTTTCAATCCTTATTGTGGTGGACTTTGATTTTGAGTTTGAAGCGTTCCCGAACTATCAATATTTCTAGTTGGTTTCAATCCTTATTGTGGTGGACTTTGATTTTGAGCTGTAGGAAAATAATTATTATTGTCACATGAAAGAGTTTCAATCCTTATTGTGGTGGACTTTGATTTTGAGTCATGAAGCGGTTGAGGAAACTCAACCGCCTCAAACTGTTTCAATCCTTATTGTGGTGGACTTTGATTTTGAGAAAAATGGGAGTACGCTCAAACGATCCCTTCTACGCGTTTCAATCCTTATTGTGGTGGACTTTGATTTTGAGATAGAGCGGAGGAACATGGATACATCATTGGTATTAGTTTCAATCCTTATTGTGGTGGACTTTGATTTTGAGATTCATCAGGTAAGGCGGTCTTTATCTTCTTTTTAGTTTCAATCCTTATTGTGGTGGACTTTGATTTTGAGTGCCAATCCTAGCGCCGTGCTAGTCACCATTGCTGCGTTTCAATCCTTATTGTGGTGGACTTTGATTTTGAGTGATTTTGAGAGGATTAATTTTTCTCAATCGTTTCACGTTTCAATCCTTATTGTGGTGGACTTTGATTTTGAGATCTTCAACAGGGTCAGAGCAATCAGGAAAATGCCGTTTCAATCCTTATTGTGGTGGACTTTGATTTTGAGCAAGGTACATAGAAAGTATCCTCGTACACTTCGGAGGTTTCAATCCTTATTGTGGTGGACTTTGATTTTGAGAACCAAAACTCCGACCCTGAAAGAAAGGGTCAGGAGGGTTTCAATCCTTATTGTGGTGGACTTTGATTTTGAGTATGGAATTCTCAGCCATCCCTTTTGCAGCGTATAAGTTTCAATCCTTATTGTGGTGGACTTTGATTTTGAGCGATGATGTCGAAGAAGCTCGGGGACAACTACCTCAAGTTTCAATCCTTATTGTGGTGGACTTTGATTTTGAGTCCAAGAATCCTATGAGATTACCTATTGCTTTTGCAGTTTCAATCCTTATTGTGGTGGACTTTGATTTTGAGCATGAACCTCGCTTGGTTAGGCTACTATTATGAAACGTTTCAATCCTTATTGTGGTGGACTTTGATTTTGAGACGATATGTAGAATCTATTTTGGTACATTTCGGAGGTTTCAATCCTTATTGTGGTGGACTTTGATTTTGAGATGAAAGTCGGCTCTACTTGACTCTTCCAGATGGCAGTTTCAATCCTTATTGTGGTGGACTTTGATTTTGAGTGGAACATGGTTAATCAGTACAACAGTCCACAGGAGAGTTTCAATCCTTATTGTGGTGGACTTTGATTTTGAGAATACTCACATCCCTCAAATCAATCGAGCAGGCGAGGTTTCAATCCTTATTGTGGTGGACTTTGATTTTGAGAGCTGACTCAATAGGCGATTATTTCGACTACGAAATGGTTTCAATCCTTATTGTGGTGGACTTTGATTTTGAGTTGATTTTGAAAGGGTTAAGCTTCCTTAACCGTTTCAGTTTCAATCCTTATTGTGGTGGACTTTGATTTTGAGGCGTTTTTTGATTCAACTAACATAAAATCAATTAGATATGTATATTTTTGTTTTGCTAATTTTCCTTTTTTCAATATGTCAAAGAACTTATTTTTATTCATTTTATTACTTTTTCCGTTGATGTAACATGTTGATTTACAGTGTTTAAAATCGAATTTCTTGTCGCATGAAAATAAATCCAAGTGCGGACTATTTTATACAAATGTTTCTGTATGTGCAATTTACACAACGTTTTTTAAATTTTGTAGCTTTTGGAAAGCGGTTTTCTTCCATAATTTCTTGTATTGCTTTGATTGAGAGTTTTATCTCTTCTTTGTCTTCTGAACTTATATCTATTTCTATCAACTTATTTTTACTCCGTACATAAACCAAAAAACCTTTGTTTACGACCTTTCCAAAATTCTCTTCAATCAATATTGCATAACAGACAAGCTGCTGTTTGTATGTTTCAAAAATCCTGTCTTTATATTCAGCAAATTTGTAATCCAATGGTGCCATTGTTCCATTTTCCAATAACAACACTTCATCTACTTTTCCCCTTAATGATTCATTTGTAAGATACTGATCCTGCCATTTTTCTTTGACTCCAATTTTCTTTCTGAGATAGTCTTTGTTCCTTTCTAATTTCACATCATGGATGTCTCTGCCTTTTATTACTTTGTAATTTTTCTCCTCAAATTGGGGGATGGACAATACATACTCAAAATAGGTAAACCTAGGACAAAACAAATATTCGATGATATGAGATGGCGTTAGTGAAATCATTTTGAATACTAGAAAAACAATGACCGTACTTCATCTGTAACAAAATCCTTGTCAAAAGCCCGACCCAACAATACAGTCTGCTGCAGTTCGTCTTTTGACATTGGAAAAATATAAATGGAGTCTTTTTCTTCATCAATCAATTCCTCCAGTTGGAGATGCAATGCATCAAACTGGTTTTTGTCAATAGTCCCCAAGAAAACAGAGTATTGGACTCTATATAATCCAGCCTGAAGACAAATTTTAGATGCCCTAGTTCGGGCTCTATCCTTTTCTATATCATACATTACCCATACTATCATACTTTTCCTATTAGACTGTTTGCAAATTTGTGTGCATCCATCTGCATGGCGTTTGCCCTAGTTTGGTGTCTGCCGGCATAGCGGATGTTTTCTTGGTCAAGGTATTTGACAAAATGTTCTACGAGTACGGGTTTCCCCTCAGGGTTAAGGGAAATTCCACTCTGCAATTCTGCAAAAAAGGCTTTATTTACTTTTTTGGTAGAAAATAATCCAAACACACATCTTTCTGCATAGATTCTGTAGGGTTCTATAAAATCAAAAACAAGACTTTTGGTATTGTAGTCATCCCTATGGAGAAAGCCCAGGTAAGGATCCACGCCTGCAAGCATCAACACCCTCTCAACTCTACTGTAAAGAATGCCATAAGCGTAGTTAAGCAAGGCGTTAAAAGGGTCTTTGGCTGGACGGAAACTCCTTCCTTCAAATTTATATTCTTTTGGTATGGATATACTAAGTCCTTCGAAGTATACACGTCCTGCATTCCCTTCCATTGCACGGATCATATCTGCTACATTTTGGACTTGATCTCCTTTCAGTTCTTGAACTCTACTGCGGTACTCAAGTATTTTGCTTGACTTTGTATGTAAATCTTCATTTAGCCTTTCCCGGTGTTTGCTAAGGTCAAGGAGGTAGTCAGATTGGTTTTCCAATTTTTGGCAAATCCATGACTTGACCCATTCCAAGCCTTCTGAATTTAGACTTGCTTCAAGTTGTCTTTTCCTGATTTTGGTAGTACTTCCGAGTTTGCTGTGCCAGAAACGGCCCATTGGATGCCCATTGTTTTCAACCACTACGATGTCTATGTTGTATTTCAAGGCTAAAGCAATGGCATCTGTAGTGATTGCTGCTCCTTTACTGACAACGAAAGATGTGATCTTGTGTGCAGCGATATGATTTGTCTTAAATTTCTCCTGCTTTGATTCCCTTACCCTGATTTCGAACATCTCATCCTTTACGTGTAAGTAAGTACCATAAGTGTTGATGAAGATTTGCATAATATATTAGGTCAGTGAGTTTTCTTTATTGCACCAAACCCCCTAGCTACAGACTTACCTACACCTACAAAGTTTGGTAATGCGATGTTGCTTACAAAATCTCCTTGAAAGACTATCATTTTCTGATCTTTGAATTTGCTTGTCTTTGGACGGAAATTTCCCTTGACCATGATTTTGTCATCCAACCAAACATTTACACCTTTAAAAAAGCTCAAAATGTTTCCTCTCAATATTTGGTTCAACATAAGGTGTTGCTCCTCAGGATTGGATTTGAGATATGTTTTGTGATTTTCACTATTAAGAGCCATCCAATGATTGCAAAAGGTATAGCCAATAAGATCATCTATCACACCTATCTCCACTTGTTCATGGGAAATGTTCTTGCTGAAAATTGGAAAAGATTTCCCTTCTATGTTGAGTTCTTTGATTTTCAAAAACAGGCTTGTCAATAAATCAGCACCTTCCTGGAATCCCACCAATACAGGAACTTGGTCAATGACTTTGTATTGGACAAGTGGGTACTTGTATCTGCTACTGCCATCTTCATAGTGATTGTGTAATAGGGGGGAGTGCTCTTTAAAATATTCACCAAAATATCCTCGCAATTTATGTGCATCCCGCGTCTGTAACTGGATCTCTGGAAATCGGATAGTGGTAGTTAGGATTTGTGGCATACTAAAATATTTCGATGGGGTTTTCAATTTTTGGTTTTTTATACCCGAAGGTTTCGTCGTAGAACAAACTCCACTCTAAGTCATAAATCAAGAATTTCACTTTATTTTCTTCAGAAGGAGTATATATGTAATCTGGAATTTTAATTACATATTTCATCATTTTTGGAAAGTGTAATTTCAATTTTTGTTTTCTTTCAAAATGCTCCTCTATTTCCATCAACTGTAGATAAATATCCCAAAGTAATAGTGCTTTTTCATTGACAGGGATGAAAAAATTATATGATTTATATTTTTCCACAATAAGCCTGAAATCCTTATCTGTCCCTACATCTTCGAATTTTAACGACAAAACAGATTTGATAAGCTTTTCACTGATGTATGAATAGTCTTGAACTTTTTCCTTTATTGCTTCAAAATAAGAAGTGTTAAGTTCAAAATATTGACTTTCTTGGATTATGGCATTGTATTTATTAAGAGTTCTTTCGGTGACTGATAAAAGAGTGGGATCATAAATTTTTTCTTTTCCACTTCTGAAAATATGCACTTTGGATACAACTTTGGATGAGTTTCTATTGCATCTACCGGCTGCTTGATTGATCGAGGAAAGAGGAGAAAAGTCTCTAAATACCAAATCAAAATCCACATCAACTCCTGCTTCGATTACTTGTGTGGAAATAAGAATCAATGGTTCTTTCTTTTTAAGAAGGGGGGAAATATTATCATTTAGGACTTTTTCTCTGGAATGAGGAATGATGGATGCTGAAAGGTAAAATAATTTATCGATTTCAAGTTTCTCTGAAAGTATTTGAAAAAGGTTTTGAGAGAATCGAATGGTGTTACAGATAACAAGAATTGATTTAGACTGAAAGCTGAACTTCTCAATTATTAGGCTTGCCAATTCTTCTTCAGAAATTAGCCCTCTTGACAATAAAGTTTTGTCAATTTGGGTTCTATTCAATTTTTTGAAAAAATAATCCTCAGTTTCAAACCAACAAAGTTCTTTGGTTTTTTCTGGAAGAATTAAGGGTTGTGTGGCAGAAACTAAAACAAATTTAGTGTTAAAATGTAAAGCCATTGATTCCATCATAAATTCCAAAGCAGGAATTAATGATGGATTTATTGCTTGAACCTCATCTAAAATGATAATACTGTTGACTAGGTTGTGGAATTTTCTCAGGTTCTTATTATGATTGGTAAATATGCTTTCCCAAAATTGAACAAAAGTGGAAACGGTAATTTCTTTTTGCCATCCTTCTGTGAAATATTCCCACTCAGGGTAATCAATTTCATTTTCATCCTTATTTTCAGGTATTGCCAAGTGGTGGTGAATTCCAATTAACTCAGGGTTTAGTCCTGATTTGATTAGAATTTCTTTGAAGAGAAATCCATTTTGGTCAATAATAGAAGTAAATGGCAGGCAGTACACAATCCTTGCCTTTGGAGCAAATTTCTCTTTCAAGAATAAAGCAGCTTTAAATGCTGTGAAAGTTTTCCCTAGCCCCGTAGGAAGGGTAATTGAGAAAAAATTCTGTTTTCCACATTTCAAAGTATTTTCAACAGCTGTTTGATATGCTTTTTCTCTTAATTCATTGATTTTAAATGTATTAGTCAAAGTTGACTTTTTGAATTCATCAATAACTTGACTTTTAATCGAATTCCTTTCAAAAGACTTGTTCTTTAACATCACATCACCTTTGTCAGCACTTAACAATAAGGAATAAACAAATAAAGTCTTAAGGTAGAATGAAGGATCTTGGTTCTCTTCTAAATACTTCTCTAGTTTTTTGAATTGCAAAAGTTTAAACCCTTCCAGTATATCGATAATGTGTGGTATCTTAAAGGGAAGGTCTATTGAGTTCATTAGTGCTTCTACCTTTCCATAGTTAATATTTTCTTCAATGATTTTGAATTGATTTTTGTGATTAGCAGGATTCATACATCCCAACTCAAAATTCCGCAGGTATCCATGATGCCTTTTTAAGACTTTTAGTGACAACATTGCACCCAGTCCATATCTCTCTTCAATAGGAATTGTTGTTAAAAATGCCCAAGCACCGAAATGAGCATGTTCTTTTAATTCAGGTGAATTTATCCATTCATTATATTTTGTCGTATTCGATCTAAGGAAAAACTCTAATTCATCGATTGAATAATTTACATGTCCCTTTCCTTTCAATACAAGAGCTTTAGATAAGTATAACTGGAAAAATATGGAAGCTTTTGCTAAATCGTGGTAACTGATTAACCCGTAAAGCATGTTTTTCAATTCACTTTTAGTGAACAAGTTTTGGATTTTGTCTTCCAAAAGTAAATCAACAACTTCTTTAAGTCCCTTTAAATGCTCGGACAAAGTTCTGTCATCATGGGAAATCAATTCAGATAGATTCATTACATCAACATTATTCCAATATTACCGCCATTCAAATTTATTTCATAGTGATTCTTTGAAACCAACTTGGTCGGTTTACCATTTAGATCGAAAAGGATACTTTCTCTTTTTGTGACTTCTCTCTGGACATTCATTTCCAAAGGGTACATGTCCTGTTCCTGTATGTGGATTGAATTTTTGACCCAAAAATCCTGATCAAACGATTCTAGGTCAGATTTTGGAATCACTGAATGCACAATTACTTCCCCAGTTCTATGCTTCAATTTTCCTTCTCCAATATAACTAAAATTTGCAAGGCAGCTTGCCAGTCCAAGTACAGGAGTGTAGACACTCTGCTTTTTTTCCAATGCCCCTTTAAGGTTTGTCATTAACAATTCATCTGTATGATGGAAAAATATTCTATAATGAGGTTCAATTACAAACTCCATTAATGTAGGTTTCCTATTGTCCCTTATCGGCCCTGGGGTAGGGGATAGGTTGATATTAATCCTTTGGAACCGAATTGGATTGATTACTTGAATTCCAATTTGACATACCCCTTCTTTAAAATGGTTTAAATAAATATTGCCTGAATTTTCAAGACCCAGAATTGAACCCACAATACCATATATTGAAGTTTTAAAAGGAATAGCGTAGGATAAAGCCGAAGTTGTTACATAGATTTTTTTGAAATGGGCGTATCTACCCCATACATCAAAAACAATCGCATGATCTGCCATATCAGGTGAGGTTTAATAGGTTGGCGTTTATTATTGGTTCAGAGAGGTCAAGTCTTCCATCTTTTTCTATTGAAATAGATATTATTTTATCAGCATGTTTATTTAACATGGAATTGAGGGCAGTTGTATTTACAATAAAGTCTGAAACATCTTCAATCTGATTAGCCTCTTTTTCACCCTTAATGTCAAGGGACAATAACTCTAACAAATCTCCAATATAAAATCCAGGTTGATAGTCAATTTTGATTAAAAGTCTAGGCATATGACCTTTCTTTGATCTAGAAATCAAATCTTTTGTTCCTTTCCATATACCTTCCAATAAAACAGCTATGTCTTTTTCTTGTAAATCAGTATGCTTTGCAGCATTTTCATTTATTATTCCGTGAAAGCCTATCAAACCATATGTAATATTGTATTCTTCTCTAAAAGTTCTTTGTTCAGCACCTTCTTTTGTAGCGAAGGCTCCAGTGCCTTTTATGAAATTTTCTTTGACGGGATGTAGAGATCTTCCCATTCCAAATTGGACAGGTCCAGTAAAATTAAACTTTTTCTTTTCAACCGCAGAAACACCCCCAAAAAGTCTAACATCTATAAATTTAGATTTGAATTCATCTGAATCTTTGTAGGAATCTCCTCTTTTTTTGCCTGTGACTGGTTTCCCATCTTCGTCTCTGATAAAAATGTCTCCAATACCCCCTTCGGTGCCATCATAACCATGATTTATAAAGTAGTCCCGAATTGTTCTTTTTAGGCGAACATCAGTAACTAAGCAATGGTTAGAATCTTCATCGATTCGAGGTCTATTGGCGTCCATTGGATCTCCATTAGGATTAGCGTATTTCAAGTCATATAGAAAAATCAATTCGCTTCTGTTTTTCACTGTATTATTCATCGTTATCAGAGTTTAAGTTGTTTATAGCTTTGTTATTTTTATCAAAATCTTTTTGTAAGACTAGACCCATCGTAAATGCAAATGAAATTTCTTCTTTGGTAGCTTTGTCGTTGACAGCAAAGTATCTCTGGGAAGCTGCTTCCAATTCTGGAAACTCTTTGCCAAACTGGCGTAGCTTTGAAATAAGTTTTGGGAATTTTTTTGTCACCAACTCTTTGTCAATGTTTAGCCCATTTAATTCTTTCATAAAGGCGTTACCCGGTTGATTATAAAGTAATCTGGTAGTTAGACATCCGAACAAAAAGGATCCTTTAAGATATTCTTTGGAAAAATAAGCAGGGTGTGCTTCAATAAAGCCAAAGGCATCTTGTTTTTCAGGTTGTTTGCTGATTTCTGGCATGGTCTGTTGTTGTTTAAATAAGCCCAATAAATGAAGGAAGTATATGTTTGCTAATGCATGCTTTACGGAAGTGTTAAAGCGATTTTCTTCAGAATGAAAATGTTTTTTGTAAGATGATTTCCAGGTATTTAGTATCAGAGATAATAATTTAGAGTCGTCAAAAGGTTGCCCTGTAAAAATGCTGCTGACAAGCTTAAAATAAGCTGGTTGTAGATTTTTATCCCCTGTTTGAAAGTACTCTCTCAGTCTAAATAGAGTGATTCTTTGCGTAACAATTTTGCCCTCTTTGGTTTGATAAGCTGTTAGCCATTTATACCTGTTTTCAGCTTTTTGTTTGGAATACATTACTTTTTCTATCCTTGAGGGAAGCACATCAGAAATTTCAAGGTGTACTTTAAACTGGGCCTGTTGTTGCTCAAAAAATAAAATCGCATATAGAACATCAGATCTTTTCAGTATTTTTTCACTAATTATTTCATTAAGTAAACTTTCGGAATCATTAATAAATGACTCTGTTCCTGAATTTTTGGAATCCGAATTAAATGCTGCTTTTTGTAAAAAAGTGTTTGCAATCATTTTTCCAATCTCCTGATCTTCCAAAAAAACAAAGTGTGGAATAACGGCATATTTATACTGCCCAAAAAAGTTAGCAGAAAGTTTATTCAATAGAATCCCTCTTGAACCTTCCAAAATTGGAATTGCTGATTCCGAAACTGGAAACATTTTGTAAGAATTCGAGGCGTCAAAGCCATTTCTTCGGAAAGCGTCTGCATCAACAGTAAATCCTAAAGTGTCCACAAAACCATACACCGTTGACTTATTGCCTGTAATAGCACAAATTTGTTCCTTCTTTTTAGAGATACCATAACTCTTCTTGAAATATTTAATATAAGCTTCATTGTTAAATAGCTTGACAAGAGCTTCTATTTCTCCGAAATAAACCCCATCAATTTTGAAAGTTATTAAATAGCTAAATTCGCTATTAAATTCTATGCTAGATAAATCATTTCCTATCTTTTCTATTTCATTGGTGCTTATTAATTGCGAGCTTAGGTTGATAAAGCTTTGTTTTACTTTCCCAAAGGTTTTTTCAGGGTCTTGCCTATTAATAATCAAAGTTGGGACTGTATTTGTACCTCTTGCCCCGGCTGGTTTTCTATACAAATATTTATTGATGAAATTTGGTCTAAAATCTTCCAGTTCAAATCCCTTAAAGTTTTTATCTTCAATAATTCCCATCAAAACTTTTCCTTTATCTTCTCTACCTTCAAATGGGTTTTCGGCAGGACTGAAGTATGTTTGTAGATCAGGTTTGTCCTTGAGAAGCTCAGCAAATTTGTATAAAGTTGATATCATACTTTCTTAAAATAATTTAGTTATCATCGAAATGATTCTCCATTTATGAATATACATTTCCCCATAAACCCTTTAGCTAAAGACACCGGAAAAACATAACCTATAAGTTTAGAGCATGTTAGACCCTTTAAGACGCTAGAGTAAATCAAAAAGAAACCCAAGAAATTTAATTTTTGATGGAGTTTTGCCTTGTATAATCTACAATCTTCAATTCTCCTGTATGCCAAATACCCCTGCCCATGCAAAAACTGGCTAAAGGCACTGTCAGCCCTGTCAATGGTCTTATAGATTGCTGATGAAAGTTCGTATTGATAGTTGATCGGAAGATAACTATTCCTTTCATCTTTCTGTAAATTTATCCTAAACCTCATATTCCCTTAGTTTATTCAGAACAATGTACTGGTTAATTTCTTATATCTAAAAACATTGACATAAACTGTCCCAAAAATCACAGTTTTATTTGCTGTTGTTTAGTTTTGACAAGGTTTAAAAAATATCCAAGAAAAAAAATACCAACTACAGGGTATTTTTCACAGAAAAAACTTTTTATTTTCAACTCTAACCGTCTGGTGCGGGTGGGATGACGGAGATCCGGGCCAGCGCTGGACTAGAGCGCTGATAGGATATCTCCGTCTTGATCTTTTTGTTACTTTTTGCATCAAGGCAAAAAGTAAGAACAACGTCACTGGGAACTGGGCTACAAATTAGTCTAACATAACGGACTATAACCGACCGCATAAATAAGAGTTTCCGCAATGAGCGGAGCAGGCTGTATGAAATGCCAAAGCAGGCGTGAATACCATAAAATATAACCCCCATGAACAATCGAGAGGTTTATCCTTATTACGGGAGTTCTGTGAGAGGTTTAGGGGTGGGATTCCCCTTTGCCTCGATTACCATTAGTAATTTTTATTTCTAAATTTTTCCTAATATTTGTTTTTATATTTTTTGCATATAATTCAAATTTGAACTCTAAAGTATCTAATGAGATTTGTTGAGAGGCGAAAATTCTAATTGGTATACTAAAGGCTTCTTGTTCGAGTTGATGTTTAACGTCTCCAATATCATCTTTGACTATATAACAATCATCATCTTCAATAATTTCAGGGTAATTCAATCCATCTACTATTCCGATATTATTTGTTGGGTCTCTATAGATTTCTTTTACTACTATTAGTCCGTCAATCTTGGGTACTTTTAAAATAGCTGAAGCTTTCTCGATATACTTATTTCCATAATTGAAAATTGTAATATTACATTTATGAGATTTTTTTTCAAACACCTCATATAAATCATGTTCAAAGTATGTTTCTTCAATTTTCTCAAGATTCTTTTTCAATTCATCAGTACTCCGATTCTCATATGGAACTCCCGAATTTGTTATTACAGCGTGTAATAAATGCATCGAATGATTAATGGGTTCAATATTAGGAAATCCCATTCTTTGATTTTGTTCCTCTACTTCTTTTCTTTTATCTAATATTTGTTGAATTTTCTCCTTTTTTATTTGTGATGGTCTTTTAATATCCTCAAATGAGATAAGTTCAATTTGATTTTTTCCCTTATCGGTAATAAAGTTTATATCGATTTCGTCTGTAAAATATTTTTCGTCTGTTTTCTCTATAATTATTTTATCATAGTCGGCTCTGGTTAATCTTGTCTGATGACTTCCTTTTCGAATATACCCCTCACCTTTTAACAATTTGTAATTCCCTGTTCCATAATCTTTTTTCATTAAGTATGGTCGGTTTGAACAATTATAAATTTTAAAAACACCTAATTGTTTATTTTCAAAAATGTAAGAAAAATAATCAATTGATATTTCAGGTTCAATATTCTCAAATATTAACTGTTGATATGTGGATGAATCAGTTAATTCTCCCTCAATACCAGTTATCCCCCTATCTTCTGTTGATTTTGGTTTTAAACCAATGATGATATATCTATCTTGCTTGATATGTGAGTTTGCCATTGATAAGACATCTTTAAGGAAAGACACAAATCTCTCTTTTTTATACTCCTCTTTTTTAAAATCGAGTTTACTATTTTCATTCTCATACAAAATCAAGTCAATCAATTCATACATGTTTGTTGTAGTCTCTTTTTATTATTAATGGTAACGAGTCTCTTCACACAACCCGTTGCACTATATATGCCATATGGAATGCCATACGCATAAGTGTTGCTGATATTTCCGAATTATCTCCAAACATAACCATTCCGATCTTAACAAAAAATACCAACTACATGGTATTTTTCACAGTAAAAACCAAAAAAAGCCCCTATAAAGAGGCTTTTAAAAAGTAATTGGTGATTATAAACAACTCCCCGGTCATTTACTCTTTGATGATTTCAAACATCCTAACCTCATCAGCCCTTAAAATGCACCGACAAAGGCTTGGCCATATATCCGGAGACATTTTTATCCTTGTAGGCTTTTTTGATATCTTTGGGGTCATGGGAGCTGGCCATGACTATAATCCTGAATATTTCCTTTTCATGTTCTTCAAATGAATCAAATCTCTTTAGAAAGCCCCATCCGTCTAGGACGGGCATATTGATGTCTATAAACATCTAATGGAAATGCCTATTTGCAATGCAGTTTATGCTAAAATTATAACTATTTATACTGGTTTTATTAAATTAATTTATTAAGTTAGTTTTATTATTTGCTAATAAAAATACTAAATCATGATGCAGAAAAAGATCATGCCAATTGGAAGTTGAAGATTTACTAATTACTTGGAATAGTAATAATTGAAGCTTCCAAAAAGTGGACTATGCCTAACAGGGATTGGGGGATAACTCTTAACAGCTTTGTTTCTTCTATTTGAAGATAATGTTAGGAAAATATGAGTCTGATTACTGAATAATTAATAGTCTACCCACTTGTTTGTAGAGTGTCGAATATCACAAGAAATCACTAAGTTAGTGATCTTTATTATTTTATTTACTGATGGAAAAGCATTAAATTATCATTTTATCAACTAATATTTATTCATATGAAAAATTATTTAAAATCCATTTTATTTCTCATTGTGTTTTCTGCTGCTTTCAGCTCATGTATTACCTCTGATCAACCTTTACTGAAATCTGAATTAGAAGAATATTTATCAATACAAAGCAGTGGGTGCCCGAATGATGTTATTTGCGAAGCTCCAATTCCTGGAGGTGGTAACGGTTATTCTGGTTATGGAGGTTGTTTAAGTGGAGGTGGTAATATTGATAACCTCGGTGACCTTGTTTCAGTTTCCTTTAATTTTAATCAAAACTCAAATGGAGCAATTGTTGTAAATGTTCAAGTGAACCGATTACAAAATATATATGGCGGAAGCACAATAAAGATTTTGGAACAAGGTGGACAACATTTACCTGATGGTAAAATTAGAATTTTTGTTACTGTAGAACATATCGTAAGAGGAGTACATAACGGAGATGATGGACATGATCAAAGTACCCAAATCTTTTATTTTCAAGAACATTATGATCCATGTACTAAAAAGTTTGTAGGAAGAGAGAGCAACGAAAACCCTTCTTGTTATAATGGAGTGGTTGATGTTATTGATGATAACTTAATTTTTGTACAATTACGGTATAATTATAATGGACATCAGATGATAAGGGTTTTAGATGTTTTTCATCAGGCAAGCGATTTGGATATGGGCGTAGAGTATAATCTATTAAATTATAGTACTAGTTATAATGCTGTTAACAATAGAATCTCAATAAGCGTTACGTTTGAACAAAAGCAAAGATATATTACTTTACCTGACTTAGAAGTAACGTGGGCCTCATTTGTTAATGTTTATAATAAAACCTATGATGCTTGCTCTGGAGAATTTATTTGACTTTAAACGGGTGCGTTGTCTAAACATTAGGGAGTGTTAGCTATAAACTCTGTCCCTCCCTTCTCCAGGGATACCCCTGGAGAAGGGAACTGATTGTTTAGTATATAATATATCCAAATTCATCTCCCCTCAAATTTAATGGCCAACCGTAGGACTGTCACGCTCCAATAGTGGAGAATAGTTTGAAATTTCTTTTCACCTCCATCCATCTTTGAGACGGGTTTACTCTCTGTGTATTCTGTCTGTTCATTCGCTTGCCGAATCCATCTTAGGCTCTCGTTGACCTAAGAAGAGACATAGATAAATATATTAAAATCAATAGGTTATCAGATGTTGTCCCTATCTTAGGCTCTCTGATTCTGAATTGGGAGACTAAGATAGAGAGGCAATTAAGAAGATAATAGGTGCTTCAATTGTTAAAATTCTACAATATTGTAATGAACCCAAATCGAGCTTTACAAAAACACCAAAAATCATAATTACCATATAAAACCACTTTTTTTGTGTTAAAGCCTGTCCCGATTCAATCGGAAGCAAAAAGTAAAAAGCATCCGACTATTTTACTTGGCAAAAACTTCACCATACGGATTTTCGTTAATATGACTCGGCGCATAAGGCGGCCACTAGCATCCCGATTCCTATTGAAGACCCTGATAGATTTTTACTTTGATAGAAGTTTTGCTTAGTGATTGGTTAAATGTTGGATAGTGTTTTTCATTTATATCGATTACGGATTTATTGCAATTGTCCCAACTACTCCATTAATACCTTGCATTCCCTTTGTACCTTTCTTTCCCTTTTTCCCTTTATCAAAATTGCATCCTGGGGCACATTTATTAGCTTTGTTACCTCCTTTCCCACCCTCACCAGGAGAACCTGCCATTCCTAATTTGCCGCCCGTAACATTGAAATTATTCTGTGTTAAAGTCTTCCCACATAAAGAATTTAATTGCTGGAATATTATAGTAATATCCCCTCCTTTTCCACCGTTACCTCCATTGCCTCCATTACCACCATTACCACCATTGCCAGCGCTACTTGTACAGCAACTAGCATTTCGTCCTTTTTTTCCTTTTACACCATCACCTCCATTGCCTCCATTTCCACCACTTAATTCAATTATCAAATCACAAAAAGTGAATGTATTTGTTTTTATTTGCAGATTAACTCCGTCATTTCCATTTTTGCCTGTTTTACCAGCTTCTCCAGTTTTCGTACCTGATGCACCATTATTGCCATTACTCCCGGTACCGACTAATTTAACTCCTTTTTTAGCAATGAATGAATTGCAAATTATTTGACAGGTATGGACATTAGATTTGAATGTTAAGATTGAATTTTCATTTAATTCAAGTGTGTCCAAAATTATTAGATTGTCAGATATTTCAAGAGTTGAATTAGCCTTAACAATAAGATTTTGTGAATTGCCTTGAAAAGTCCAAAGCAAAATACAACAAAGAGTGATTGTCAGTTTTTTCATTTTAGATTGTGAATTTAATATTGACTATAATTACTAGCAAAGCCCGATTTATAATTCATCGAGATTACCATCATTAATCTTCCAAACCTACCAATTCCCCCCGTAACAAAAAATACCAACTACTTGGTATTTTTCAAGGTAAAAACAAAAAAAAAGCCCCGTTTAAGAGGCTTTTAAAAAGTAATTGGTGATTATAAACAACTCTCCGGTCATTTACTCTTTGATGGTTTCAAACATCCTAACCTCATCAGCCCTTGAAATGCACCGACAAAGGCTTGGCCATATATCCGGAGACATTTTTATCCTTGTAGGCTTTTTTGATATCCTTGGGGTCATGGGAGCTGGCCATGACTATAATCCTGAATATTTCCTTTTCATGTTCTTCAAATGAATCAAATCTCTCTAGAAAGCCCCATCCGTCAAGGATGGGCATATTGATGTCTATAAAGATCAAAACAGAACACTTTATGGGGTTGTTTTTTTTTGTTTTCGCCTTTACATAGTCAAACCCATCGAGGCTTCTTTCAAAAATAATGATTTCGTTCAAATATCCGATATTTCTCAAGTGGTTTTTACTCAATTGGTTGGATAAGGCGTCGTCATCGATCAATAGAATACATTCAAAATCGTTAAGGGTATTTGTCGACATCAGCTCCTGTCGTTTTGGGCAATCCCACTATTGTTGATTTCATCCATGGGGATGGGGAGTGTATAGCGGTTTGAGTTTGGTTCCAACACATATTCCTCACCCTGTACAGTTCTCCTAAGGGTTTTGGCATACCTTGGATCCCTATTGAGCCTCCGCAGGTCTGACCAACGTTGTCCCCTGTATAGCAGCTCTTTTTTACGTTCTTCCAATATCAAGTCCAGGATGCCTTCCCCTTGGGCGGTCTTTTCTTCATATGTCCCATTTGCCCATCTGGTTTCCAGCAAATTATTCAGTACATCCAAACCAACCTGCGGGTTTCCCACCCTTGCCTCACATTCGGCCTTGATCAGGTACAGTTCATTTGTGGCCAAACCCGAGAATATTGAATTGGTCCCCGAATAGGTTCCTTTAAATACAGCCCCAAAAGCATTGATCAAAAAGAACACATCTCTTCTCAGGTCATTTTCTTCGTAGGATTCATATATTTCAGGATTGACAACCGTGGTGGTCAATGCATTGAAAATATAACTAGACATATGGTTGTGGTAAACAACTTCTTCATTGAACTGGGGGACGGGAAACCTGAGGGAAGCATTGATGGTATTGTAATCCATTAATGTACTTTGCATGTCCAAAGCTTTATCTGCATGTTCCAAAGCTTTGCCGTATTGTTCTGTTGCCAGATATATCCTTGCCAGTAGGGCATGGACAGCGGTTTTGGATGGTCTGCTCTTGTATGCGTTTGTGTCCCTGAGAAGGGGTAAGGCAAGCAGAAGATCTTCGATGACTTTGTTATAGCATGTTTTGAGATCCGACCTATCTGCAGTTGAGTTGATATTGGCAGTCAATCTCAGCGGGATACCCAAAGCATTATCGTTGATCCCCGGCTGATAGGCAGGGGCAAATTGGCTCAGGAGATTGTAAAACGCATTGGCACGTAGAAATAATGAACTTCCAGTTATTTCATGCTTTTTGATCAATTCTTCATTGGATTCAACTTCTATTTTTGTAATTTCTTCTAAGACCACATTCGCATAGAAAACTTGTACATATGGTGTTGACCAGTCGCTACTTCGATTCTCAAAGAAACTCTCGCTCCACTTGTAAGCTTCTTGTTCGTCTAATCTATATACTAAGTATGCGTTTGAAGTGGCGACCAATTCATCACCACTCAATAGATTGATTTCAGGACTATTATGGATGCCCCAATTGCTGGCATCCATCAAGGCTTGTAGATCATCTAATTGGTTGGGGATCACTATGTTTTTGTTGGGTCTTTCATCAAGAAAACCATCACAGGCTCCCAATAATGAAAAGACCACCAATACCCCGGTCTTAATTGCTATTGATTTCATATCCATTGTCTTTAATTTTTTTGCTTATAATTTTCATATCTCACACCAACCATTGAAGTTTAAAAAAATCTCCAAGGTTTTTGCTTTTTATATCTCGTCACCCCTAAAACTCCAACCTTACTCCAAATGCGAAGCTCCGAGGAGCTGGCATTGTCCGGAAATCGGGATCCAACCCCTCGCCATTGGCAGCCCACAATACCCCAAGATTATTGGCATAACCATAGATCTCAGCATGCTGGAAAGGAAGCCATGTTTGCCGCTCCTTTTTGAATGAATAGCTTAACCTTATATCCTGCAACCTAACATGGTCTCCTTTTTCTACTCTTATACTCGAATGACTGTGGAAGAATTGTCTGTTTGCGTTGTTTGTTGCCGGGAGGGAAGGTACATCTGTTATTAATTCATCTCCGGGTTCTTGCCATCTCAACCTGAAATCTGCATGGTCTCTTCGTCCCTGTAGCACATTGGAGTAGAGAACGGAACTTCTTTTGTAGTAGTAGCCAAGTCTATAGCTGATATTGGCAGAAAGGGAAAATCCCTTGTAACTTACTGTATTCATTATAGCCCCAAAAACACTCGGTCGGGACGGTCCATGGTAGCGGATGTCGTCTAAGCTGGCACCGTTGAGAATGGCGGTATAGTTGCTGCTTGGCTCACCATCCACATACCCCAAAGGATCTCCATTGTCAGGGTCAAGGCCTGCCCATTCATAGGTGAAAATCCCATAAAGAGGCTTTCCTTCCATGGGGAATACCCCAAAGTACTGCATGTAGTTTCTGGTCGAACTCTCCAGACTATAGGATTTGACCTGCTCATCCACCCAGCTGAGAAAATAGGTTGTGCTCCATTTGATTTCCCCTACAGTGTTTTTGCTGTTCAATTGGAAATCAATCCCCTTTGTCAATGTCTCGGCAAAATTTCCCCTGAACTGTGTGAAGCCCGTGGAAGATGCCTTGGGCATATCCCCAATCAGGTCCTGTCCATGCTTCAGGTAAAACTCAAAAGAACCCGAAAACCTGTCGTTCTTGCTGGCAAAGTCGATGGCATTGTTCCAAATCTGTATCTTTTCCCATCTCAGATCTGGATTGGGGGGAGTGGTGATACGTGCATATGGGAGATTGGTCAGGCTATTGGCACTACCTGAAAAATAATTTGCAGTGGTGAATGCCGTTAGGGTCTTGTCAATATTGCCATTATAACCCAAAGTACTTCTCAGCTTCAGATAGGGAATCAGACCGGAATTGTAAAAAGCCTCGTCACTCAATACCCAGGCACCACCAATTGACCACAAAGGAACACCACGCTGGTTGGCATTCACCCCAAACAGATTGGACTCGTCCTTCCTGGCACTTGCTGTCAGTATATATCGCCTTCTAAATGTGTATGAAGCATTCGCATAATAGGAGAGGAATCTATCTACTTGTCCTGAATGGCTATTCCCATTGGGGATTGTCGATAGGCTTCCGCTATGGTACAATGGATACCGAATGGTGAAACCCACAGGTTCACTGCTGGCGTATTCCGGCCTGTAGCCATAATACGTATTGGCATGATGTTCCGTCTGAAGGTCTTTGGCCTCAAATCCCCCCAAGGCAGAAATCACATGCTCTTCCCCAAAAACCTTGTTGTAACGCAGCTGGCTTCTGAAACTATGGCTGACTCCCAAAGTGTTTCTCCTGCCCATTATATCCCCCAAAGGGACAGGTCTGCTGATCTCGCCATCTGCTTCCCTCTGGGTGAATCTGTTGATAGTATTCCGGGTAGAGTAGCTTGCCAAAGGGGAAAGTGTTTCGGCTATACGGCTATTTTGCCAATATTGATAAAGTACCTCAGCTTTCAGATCTTGCGTGATTTTGTAGCTGACTTGGGCATTTATTCTGTAATCATTATTACGGTTTTGATTTCCCAGTATTCCGATTTCATCCAAGGGTCTATACCGCCAATCCAAAAGCCCATCCTCTGCTATGCTATTCAGGTATTTGTTACTGTAGCCAAAATTCAAGGGCAGATGATTGCCAAGATCATCTGCAAGCCTTTCATAGGCATATCCATCCGGAACTTCGGTCCTGTTGTTGGCAATCCCCTGAACGTAGTATAAGCCCAAGGAAACGTCTAGTTTGTCATCCAATAAACTCCATCCGTTTTGGAAGTTAAGAGTCAACCGTTCATTGTCATCTTTGACCACGTTGTTGAGATTTTTATCATAGCCTGCTGCAAAACTGTAGGTATGGTGGCTTGAACCACCCCTTACCTGCACAGAGTGTTGTTGGTTGATGGCGTTTCTGTAATAAAACCGGTTTAGGTCATCCCTGAAATCATGATTTCTGTATCCATTGATGACCTGGTCGGCTTCATTGGTGCTGAGAATGCCATCCCGTTGGGCTATCAAGGTTTCCACTACGGGGGATAAGGCTGGGCTGTTTAGGTTGTTTTCGGCACTGTTGTAATAACCTCTATCAAACAACAGGAGCTCCATGTCAATGACTTCGGAAGCACTCATGACGGGGTTGTAATACAGATCCGGCCTTGCGATACTGGTGATATTGCTGTTGATACTAACCTTGGGAGTCTGTCCCTTACGGCCTTTTTTTGTGGTGATGACGATCACACCATTGCCTGCCCTTGCCCCCCAGATTGAGGCCGCAGCAGCATCCCTCAGCACCGTGATGCTTTCCACATCATTGGGGTTGATATTCTCCAGAGGCCCATCATAGGGGAAATTGTCGATAATGATCAATGGGCTGGTATTGGCAAACAGGGTACTCCTTCCCCGGATGCTCAGGCTCTCGCCAGGTCCCCTGTTGAAGATTAGTCCAGGTGTGATATCCTCAAGCCTGTCCAGTATATTGGTGCTGATCCTCCTATTCACCAATTCTTCCCCTACCTGTACAAATGATCCCGTGGCACGCTCCTTGGGGATCTCTTGGTAGCCCGTGGAGACCACCTCTACCTGATCGAGTCCGTAGGCATCGGCTTCCAGCTGGATGGTTAGGCTTTGCTCCAGTGGTACTGAGATTTGGATTTCCTCCTGCTTGAAGCCTAGATAGCTTACTTTGAGAAGGTATGTTCCGGACGGGAGTCTTAAGACAAATTCCCCCACTTCATCAGATACAGCCCCCCAGCTTCTACCGTCAACCGTAATCACTGCACCGGGCAGTACCTCTTTCTCATGGGACATCACAAGCCCTTTGACTTCATGGCTCTCCGTTTGGGCATGCAAAGGACAGCCAAGCCCCAAAATGATGGGGATCAGTAATTGTAAAATTCGCTTCATATTGTGTTTTATTGGTTAATACTTCCTATTTGTGCTTCCAAAAGCGGAATCAATTTTTCATGGCTTACCTGTAGCCCTCCCGATTGGATCATCCTGCCATCTTTATCTATCAGTAGTTGATAGGGTGCTCCTGTAATGTTATAATCAATCAAAAATGAATGGTTAAAACCTTCTCCGTTTGTGTAAAGATTCACACCTGTGGGAGAACTGTATCGTCCACCGGCTACACTGTTTTTCCATTTGGAAGGATCCTTGTCGGTGCTGATGGAAACCAGAACAAATCCATCTGTTTCCTCAAAGTGATTTTCGACTTGTGAAAGATATGTTTCATAAAAATTGATGCAGGCTTTGCAGCCCGTAAACCAAAAATCCAAAAGTACTGTTTTGCCTTTAAAATCACTGAGTCTGACAAGGTTTCCATCAATGTCTTTAAACTCAAAATCCTTTACAGCCTGACCGCTTCCCTTTTTGGAGTATAGTTCTTCAAGTTTCTGTCTGATGTAGGGCTCTCTTACATAGGTAAGCACATCATTGAGGATTTCTGTCCCATTTGATAGCTGTCCAAAATTGTTGAACAGGTATTTTCCAATTAGAAAATCGCGAATATCATCAGGGTATTGCCCCAGAGTTTTGAAGATAGGTTGGTCTTTAATATTACTTTCAGCCTTTGATTTAGAAATCAAAAAGTCTTTGAAATATGTGGAGTTCTTTATGGTTTCGATATCAAAACCAAAGTTTAATGGATGTATTTCTTCATAATAGAACGCTTTCAGCTTTTGTAAAAATTCAGTATCGCCCTCAATTTTCTTGAAAGAGTAGGCACTTGACCAATCCTTGATTAATCTATTGTAAAGAAAGCCGATTTCATCAGCCAGGAGCAAATCAAATGCCTCTTGGCTGATTTGATCTCTGTAGAACTCCAAGATGCGGTATACTCCTCCAGTTGGAACGGTTTGGGTATTTGACTTTAAGCGTTCTAGATATGTATTGTCAACAACAGAAAGATCCAATACTTCCCCAAAGTTTAATTTTGCTTGATCATATTTTGCGCTATTGTCTTTTTTATCAAGAAAAGTGTTTCGGCTTGCTTGGTTAGGATGGATATACTTTGCTGGTCGCAAAAAGGCATCGGCAAGCCTTTGGTTTCTCAATGCACGCTGACACTCAAATAATGGAGCCGAAGGACCGGAGAAAGTCAAGATGTTCCTAAATGGCTGCGAATATATTTTGATGCTGTCTCCGGGAAAGATCAGAAACTTTTCCATCGTATTGTTGGAACTCAAGCTCAAACTGATATAACTGGGTTTATGGAGATCGGCAATCTGGACAGTTATCACCTGATCACTACTTGGAAAGAGCCCTTCAAGCATAGATCCTTTTCTTAGGGGGATATTTTTGAAAGTGTATCCATGTGTTTTGGCAAGCTTTCCAAAATAATGATCCCAAAGTTCTACTTTCAAAGTGTCTGCATCACGATCTGAATACTTAGTGTATTTAAAGTATATCAAGGCACTGTTTTCCCTGTTTTGTCCATCAGAAATGGCATCTTCAAATGCCAACCCTTGAATCGACTGGGCAACAACCATGTTTCCCGCAATTATCGATATGATTATCGTAAATATCTTTTTCATTTTTTCATTCTTTTATTTTTTATGAATCCCTATAGTTTGTCACCACTAGCTCTTCGCTTCAACCTTCTATTCTCATTTCTTATAATAAAGGTGACCGGCCATTACGGTATAAAATCATCGCCGGCCAGGGCTGTGCACAGCCCCACTCCGCCGTCCTGTAGCATCGTCACCTTCTGTGTCCCCGTACTACCTGGGTTTATATTCATCGCTTAACCTTATAAAGAAAGTTGGACGGGGAGGCCTTGTGATTTAAGATTGGAAGAACTTGTCCGCTACGCCACGGCGTACAGGCGTGGAGGATTAGGTTATAGGTTGAAGAGGGTAAGAAGGGTTTGTTAAATCGTCAATCATCAAGTGATCAGTCTTGTATCTTAAGTCTTGTGTCTTAAGTCTTGACTCTTGCATCTTATATAAAACCCCAGCGCAGTGCGCAGCAATTGTGGACCGCTGCCAACCAGTTTAGCATCACTTGTTTTTAGGGTTAGAAATTGAAGACACTGGCCGGGGGATGTGGTTGAAAATCTTAGATCTGAAATTTTTGATTTAAAATTTGACACAATGGTATCCTTCAGTCATTTTTGGATGACCATGGCTGTACTTTTCGGATCGTTCTGCTATGCTCTGATCTGCCAGTGGCAGAATAAAGACATAGGTGTGTCAAGCTGCAAAAACTTACGTTTTTACAGATGATGTGAGATCGAGGAAAAGTTCCTGATAGCTAAGAAATTAGAATATGGTTCCTTCCGACAGTGCTCCTGCAGTAGCTTTAGTTTCGGAAAGGGTGCGGGTACATCCATGGCGTATCGACCTTGGAAAAACGTATCTAAGTAGATGCCCCGTCTCGCATTGGTAAAGTAGGTTTAGATAGGGTTCTTTGGCTTGCGCTCAAAGAGGATGTCGAAGGCTGAGCGGCCGGAGTGGATCACTGGATTACAATACCAAACTGATCTAAGCTTGAATAAAGAATCACAAATTCGGTAAGTATTGTTGAATGACATCAGTGACTTGCTGAATAAATAAGAAGGTACAATTCTATCGCTATGCACTTTAACTAATGTCATACACAATTTTAAAGGTTTGTTTTTGGAAAACAGATTTAATCAAGTAGTTTAGAGTTCATTAAAAGTAGTTTAAGACTACTTTTAATATTCTTTCAGGAAAAAATAAAAGAAGTAGGTTTTCTTACTTTTTAAATTTTAAAAAACATTATAAATTAGTATAAAAAAAGAGCAATCATGGGAGAGAGTGAGTATTCAGGTTTCACCATACTTGAAAATAAAAATATAGGAAGAAATTTTTCCACCTTCCGAAAACTAAGGGATAAGAAAGCTTTAGAAGTGGCTGATTTTCTTGGGATAAAAGAATCTACATACACAAAATACGAGAGAGGGGAAAGTAAAATCACTGTAGATTTGATACAGAAAGTTGCGGAATTTTTAAATGTAGATCCACTTCAAATTGTAACTACACAACCCGGTTATGTGATCGAAAACTTAACCAATTCTCCTTTTTCGTTTGTTGGAAATGTCAGAGCCAATTATGCTGACAAAAACCAAACAGAAGTAATGATGAAAATGATGGAGACAATGATGCAGATGAATGAAGCTATTAAACGGATTTTAGAAAGTAAATGATTAGTGAGTTATAGCCTCACCTGTTTTTAAAAGCCTCTTAAACGGGGCTTTTTTGATTTTTGAAAGAAAAACGCTAACCTTGATGAAGTTGTATCTTGAATAAATATTGTTGATGATAGGGTTCGTCCAAATGCATAGGTTCAGAAAGATACGAAGTCCCTGTTTCCGCTGTACAATTTACTGCCCAGATTTTCGGCATATGCCTTGAAATCCCCCCTTTTGTCATGCCTTCCAAGGTAGACCAACGGTTTGTTGCAGACGATATTTTCTAAGACCACTTCCTGGTCTTTGTTGAATCTGAACATATAGGTGATCGAATGGAGGTTCTCTATAGGCTCTTCATCGATTTTGCCTTTTAGGTTGACCTCACCCGATATACCATTCCCAAGGAGTAGGCTGTCTGGAATCTCGTGGTTTGGATCTTGTTGTTGATCATCAATGATTCCCTCCAACAAAAATTCACTCAGGGAATGCAAGGGGTCAAATATTTCAGGAAAAGGGACAGATCTATCATCATAATTCTCCTGGAACATTTTTTTGAATTGTTCTATGTAGGGACTGTTGTATTTGGAGAATAATTTGCCTATTTCGTCCCCCAGACAATCCAACTGATGCTTTACTGTTGAATCCAAAGTAGCGGAATCCTCCAGATACATGTCAAAAAACAATTCACTGTGATCTGTATGGTTGGGGGCTTCCGGTTTAGGTTCTGCCAAAATTATTTGGGAAGTGATAAGGTTTTTCCATAATTCCAATATCTCTGTTTCTTCGATAGCGTCAAACCAATTCTTAAATTCATGGTAATTGGTGGAAGGGTTGGACGAGAGATGTTTTATGACAAATTCTATAACTGGATGTCCCCCTATGATAAGACTTGCCCATTTTTCCACCTCCAGAGAAAAAACTTCAATGCCATAGTAACTTGAATATGGCTTCAATGCTTTGTTCAATATAAAATGGCTGTTTTCGTCAAGAATGTCGATATCACTGGTCGGGACATCAATGGCTTTAGGACAGATGGATTTTTCGATCGCCTTCCTCTTGGTATAGAATTGATTCATTTCCCCAAACTTCCCCAAACCATTGCCTACCCACAGCCCAAAGGGGGTAGCCCTGTACTTTCCCCTAATCAAGTATTTGAACACCTTTTTTTTGAGATGGTGGGGGAGTTGGCTGTAGGTTGTTTCCCCAATTTCTTCATAAAGTGCTTTTGAAGAAACCTTGATGGCATCCCTTACCTGGCCAAAGTGCTTGTCGACTTCTGATTCATCGTAAATATCAAAAGTGATGAGCGGAATTCTGATGATATAGTCCATGGTTTTTTTTTCTGCCATGATCGTGAAAACCACACAATTTCGCCACTTTTTGAGCCAGACAGCAAAAAAAACAGGCTGAATGCAGAGTTTTGTATAGATGAAAAAATTGGGATAGGTGATGAAATCTTGGATTTGAAAAGAAAACCCAGAGACAAAACCTTTCTTTTTTGGGGGCAAGTTCTAGCACGACCTCTAATATTCAGGTTCTGCTGAAAAAGTCAGATTTGCATAAGATACGGGTTGGCAAAGTGAAGCTGTATAAATTATACTGCGATCTGAAGCTGGCTAACAAAACCAAGTCAATAGACTCCTATGTTTTTGCAAGCATAAATGACTATCCG
>NZ_JBHUHR010000050.1:0-4022 GCF_042682445.1 Belliella marina | reverse complement strand
CCAAAACATTGTCGTTTGTTTTTTGTTGGATAGCCAATGGAAATGGTCTGGTAATTGGGCCATATCCAGAGGAAAATAGCCTGGATTTTCTTCAAAAAAATTATGGGGGAAAAAATCTTCAACTTTTTTTGGGCTGTTTTCGAAATAAAATTTTTGGGCATTTTTTGGGTAAAAATATAGTTGGTAAAAACTATAGTGAAATGCGTTTTTTTGTATTTGAAAAATAGTCATGATAGGGATCAAAAACCTAGCTATTTACGAAGAATATTTGTAGCAAAAAATACCTACTTGTAGGTATTTTTAATATAAACAAGAATCAATATGTTTGTAGGAGAACATTGCAACCAAGTTTGATTCATCTGTTTCTGTTATAGGGGATTTTTACTGGCTAGGAAAGAATTCTTTTTTTTATGCAAAAGGTCATAAGACAGGACAACATGAGGATTGTTTGATTAAATCCCAAGCCATATAGGCTGTTAATCTTAGATTATGAAAAAATCACTTGTCTTAATCTCCATTTTGGGTTTTACCGCTTTCAGTTATCTATATGGCCAAAGCAATACTTTTCCAGCTTCCGGGAATGTTGGGATTGGGACTACCAGCCCGAATGGTAGACTGCATGTGAAAGGAAATACATTGTTTGAAAGAGATGATAATGGTGGCAGAAACCATTTGTTGATTCACTCAACTTCAGGAGGGGTATTTTTGACAAGTGATGACCCAGGGGTCAATCAGAAGGATTTATACATAAGGGCAAGCCCGACTGGAAATGGTCAGGTGAATCGAAATATCAGATTCCAGACAGGGAAAAACGCAAGTGGCGATTTCATCAATAGAATGATCATAAGGGGAAATGGCAATGTAGGAATTGGGATAACAGAGCCATCTACGGCACTCCATGTAAAAGGTACTGTTATGGCAGAGGGTATGTTTTACATTAGATCGGATGACGGAAATTCTGCTGGATATATAGGAACTACAGGTGAATCGGAATCTTCCAATGGAGTAAGGATTAATTCAAGTAGGGGAGGCGGCAAGATTGTTTTCAATACAATAGGAGGCAATACTTCAGAAAAAATGAGAATTACCAATACTGGCAATGTCGGTATTGGCACCACAGTCCCCACCCACAAACTCGAAGTCAACGGCACCATCCGGGCCAAGGAGGTAAAACTGGAAGCCACCAACTGGCCGGACTATGTCTTTGAAAAGGGCTATGAACTGATGCCATTGGATGAGCTTAAATTTTTTATTGGGGAAAATGGCCACCTGCCTGGATTGAAATCTGCAAAGGAGTATGAAGAAGAAGGGGTCAATATGCTGGAGCTGAATCAGAAGTTGTTGGAAAAGGTCGAAGAATTGTTGCTCTATACCATCAAGCAGCAGCAATTTATAGAAATGGAACAGAAAACCAATAAACAACAATCAGAACAATTGGAGAAGTTATTGGAATCGGTCGATGAGCTTAAAAAACGAATAAATAATATGTAGTTGATATTTAAGGACTCTTGACAAGAGTAAATAAAGATATGATAAAATCAATATTGGTATTTCTCCTTATTACAATGGCAGCCGGAGGGTTGACAGCACAGAATTATCCAACAGAAACCACACGGGGAGATGTGGTAGAGACCTATGTAAACAACAATAATGCTATTGAAATAGGTTTGGCAAACTCCTTAAATGCCAGGAGAGCGTGGATATTGAGCAGGCACAATACCACATCGGTGTATGGCGGTTATCTGGCAACGTTCCACCTGCAACCCGATGTCGGGACTAAGTTTCAATATAGGGGAGTAGCAATTGGACATCCTGCTTCAGCCATATTGCCTGTAGGAGTACACTTAGCGGTTAATGGCCGGGTTGGAATTGGTATAATCAATCCTTCTGTCGAGCTGCATGTAAAAGGGACTGTAATGGTAGATGGACAATTCTCTGTTAAATCAGATGATGGAAATTCTGGGGGGCTAATAGGTACCACTGGTGAGTCGGGGACGGCAAACGGTGTTAATATCAGTTCAAACAGAGGAAATGGTAAGATTGTTTTCAGCACTTTGGGCGGTAATCTTCAAGAAAAAATGAGAATTACCAATACTGGCAATGTCGGCATCGGCACCACCATCCCGACCAACAAGCTCGAAGTCAACGGCACCATCCGAGCCAAGGAAGTAAAGCTTGAAGCAACCAACTGGCCGGACTATGTTTTTGAAAAAGATTATAAGCTGATGCCATTGGATGCTGTGAATTCTTTTATTGCCGAAAATGGCCATTTGCCGGGATTGAAATCTGCAATAGAGTACGAAAAGGAGGGAGTGAATATGCTGGAAATGAATCAACAACTGCTTCGTCAAATAGAAGAAATGACACTTCACATGATTGATCAAAATGAAACAATAAAAAAAATAACTTCCAAAGTAGAAGAACAAGAGAAAGTAATCGAACAAATAGATCAGCTAAAAAATGCAATTGAGGATATAAAATCATTAATGAATAAGCAATGAAACATTTCTATTTAGTACTATCTCTAATGCTTTTCGGTGTGTCAATACAGGCACAGAATTGGTCAGGGAGTACTCAGGGAAGTATATATTATAACCAAGGGAACGTGGGGATTGGCACTTCATCCCCCAGTCAAAAACTTCATGTGACGGGAAATATCCAAGTTAGCTATAGCCGTTTTATTGGACAGAATCTAACGGATACATTTGATTATTTGGATAAAATTCAACCTCATTACGGTATGCAATGGACCAATGATCCGCAATTTATCGGAGCCAGTACATTGTGGATAAGTTCTTATGGTGGAATGAAGTTTTTTAGTGCAGGCCAAGTACGTATGAAGATACTTGCAAATGGCAATGTCGGCATCGGCACCACTGTTCCGACCAACAAACTCGAAGTAAACGGCACCATCCGAGCCAAGGAGGTAAAACTGGAAGCCCATAACTGGCCGGATTATGTTTTTGAAAAAGACTACGAATTGATGCCATTGGAAGCGGTGAATTCCTTTATCGGGGAACATGGCCATCTACCTGGTTTGAAATCTGCCAATGTATATGAAGAAGAAGGGGTCAATATGCTGGAACTGAACCAGAAGTTGTTGGAGAAGGTGGAGGAGTTGACATTATATACAATTGATCAGGAAAAAAAGATTAGAGTACAAAATAAAGAGATCAATGACCTTAAATCGGAAATTCAGGAAATTAGGCAATTGATCAAGGAAAAATTATGAGGAAAATTTTCATTATACTGGTTTTAATACAATCAATAGCGCCTTCTCTTCTATTTGGACAAGCCAATACTTTTCCTTCTTCGGGAAATGTTGGAATAGGTACTACAAATCCAATATCAAAATTTGATGTGGTTGGGACTACATATTTGCGATCAGCCCCAACACATAGTTCAGAAGCAGAACAGTTAAGATTTGGTAGGTCTGATTCAGATATCCGTTACCACTCTGTTTATTCAAACCATACTGGAACAGCAGCTTCAAACTTTCTTCAGTTTAGGATTCATAGTGGTGGTGATTCACCTTATCTGGATCAAAAGGCTGTTCTGACCTTATTTGGAAGTGGCAATGTCGGAATAGGCACCACTGTCCCGACCAATAAACTTGAAGTGAACGGCACCATCCGTGCCAAGGAAGTAAAGCTGGAGGCCACCAACTGGCCGGATTATGTCTTTGAAAAAGATTACGAATTGATGCCATTGGAAGACGTGGATTCCTTTATAGGGGAAAACGGTCACCTGCCGGGCTTGAAACCAGCCAAGGTATATGAAGAAGAAGGGGTCAACATGATGGAGCTGAACCAGAAGCTTTTGGAGAAGGTGGAGGAGTTGACGCTGCATACCATAGGTCAAGAGAGGAAATTGGAAAAAATGGAAGCAGAACTTGAATCATTAAAAAGATTGATAAAGGAAAAATTATGAAGAAATTTTATGCAGTTATAATGATATGGCTCATGCTCTTATCAAGTAATTATGTGTATGGTCAAGCCAATACATTTCCAGCTTCTGGAAAT
>NZ_JBHUHR010000049.1:48272-49287 GCF_042682445.1 Belliella marina | reverse complement strand
ATACCTAATGTAATCACTCCAAATGGAGATGGTGATAATGATACTTTTGAAGTCAAGGGATTGAACCGGTTTGTGTCAAACAATATTGTGATATTCAATAGGTTGGGAGATCATTTGTTTGAAACAGATGATTATCAAAATGACTGGGGTGCAGATGGGATTGTCGCAGGTACCTACTTCTATATCCTGAAAGTCACAGAAGCCAACGGACAGGAAAAGGTGTTTAAAGGCTGGATTCAAGTAGTTAAGGAATAGTATAATCAAATGAATTATGGTTAAAAGACCAGATTTTATCGCAAATAATACAAGGTTTTATCTAAATTTTAATAATATGAAAAAAATATTACTTTTAATTCTTTTTGTGGGCTTTGCCGTAGGTGCCAATGCCCAAGTTGGGATTGGTACGGCAGATCCATCACTTTCCTCCCAGTTGGAAATTATATCTTCTGATAGAGGTATATTGATCCCAAGGGTTCGACTGGAAAGTGTTGTAGATAGAACTACAATTTCATCAGGAAATGTAGAGAGTCTTCTGGTTTTTAATATTACGGACAGTGATTTGATCACTCCGGGGTATTATTATTGGTTTGATGAGAGGTGGAGAAGATTAGCTTGGACTGGTTCAGAGGCTAATTCAAACAACTTTGTAATTTATGATCCTACAACCAACCAGTTCTTTTATACAAATGAAGACGGGGACTTGGTGGCTATTGATTTAGGGGATTTAATCAACGAGACAGTAACGACTTTGGTTGACAATGGGGACGGCACTTACACACATACGAGTGAAGACGGCACGGTAACGGTTGTAGACGTGCCAGCAAGTGTAGTAAACCAGTTTGAGGACATCATAAACAGCGGTCCCGTAACCATCAACGGCGATACGTTCACCTCAATCGAGGAGTACATCGAGAACATCGTGGCACTCAACGAGACAGTAACGACCTTGGTTGACAATGGGGACGGCACTTACACACATACGAGTGAAGACGGCACGGTAACGGTTGTAGACGTA
>NZ_JBHUHR010000049.1:46162-48262 GCF_042682445.1 Belliella marina | reverse complement strand
TTTGAGGACATCATAAACAGCGGTCCCGTAACCATCAACGGCGATACGTTCACCTCAATCGAGGAGTACATCGAGAACATCGTGGCACTCAACGAGACAGTAACAACCTTGGTTGACAATGGGGACGGCACTTACACACATACGAGTGAAGACGGTACAGTAACCGTTGTTGACGTACCAGCAAGTGTAGTAAACCAGTTTGAGGATATTATAAACAGCGGACCTGTAACAATCAACGGCGATACTTTTAATTCAATCGAAGAGTACATTGAGAACATCGTGGCACTGAACGAGACAGTAACGACTTTGGTTGACAATGGGGACGGGACTTACACACATACGAGTGAAGACGGCACGGTAACGGTTGTAGACGTACCTGCATCGGTAGTGAACCAGTTCGAGGACATTGTGAACAGCGGACCTGTAACGATCAACGGCGATACTTTTAATTCAATCGAGGAGTACATCGAGAACATCGTGACACTGAACGAGACAGTAACTACTTTGGTGGACAATGGGGACGGCACTTACACATATACAAGTGAAGACGGAACGGTAACCGTTGTAGACGTACCAGCAAGTGTAGTGAACCAGTTCGAGGATATCGTGAACTCAGGCCCGGTAACGATCAATGGCGATACATTCAACTCAATCGAAGAATACATTGAAAACATCGTTAGCCTTAACGAGACAGTAACGACTTTGGTGGACAATGGAGACGGGACTTACACACATACGAGTGAAGACGGCACGGTAACGGTTGTAGACGTACCGGCGAGTGTAGTAAATCAGTTTGAAGACATTGTAAACAGTGGTCCAGTAACGATCAATGGCGATACTTTTAATTCAATCGAGGAGTACATTGAAAACATCGTGGCACTCAACGAGACAGTAACGACCTTGGTTGACAATGGGGACGGCACTTACACACATACGAGTGAAGACGGCACGGTAACGGTTGTAGACGTACCGGCGAGTGTAGTAAATCAGTTTGAAGACATTGTAAACAGTGGTCCAGTAACGATCAATGGCGATACTTTTAATTCAATCGAGGAGTACATTGAAAACATCGTGGCACTCAACGAGACAGTAACGACCTTGGTTGACAATGGGGACGGCACTTACACACATACGAGTGAAGACGGCACTGTAACGGTTGTAGACGTACCTGCATCGGTGGTCAACCAGTTTGAGGATATTATAAACAGCGGACCTGTAACGATCAACGGAGATACATTCACCTCAATCGAAGAGTACATCGAGAACATCGTGGCACTCAACGAGACAGTAACAACCTTGGTTGACAATGGAGACGGCACTTACACACATACGAGTGAAGACGGCACTGTAACGGTTGTAGACGTACCAGCAAGTGTAGTAAATCAGTTCGAGGACATTGTGAACAGCGGACCTGTAACGATCAACGGAGATACATTCACCTCAATCGAAGAGTACATCGAGAATATCGTGGCGCTGAACGAGACAGTAACGACCTTGGTGGACAATGGGGACGGCACTTACACATATACAAGTGAAGACGGAACGGTAACCGTTGTAGACGTACCAGCAAGTGTAGTGAACCAGTTCGAGGATATCGTGAACTCAGGCCCGGTAACGATCAATGGCGATACATTCAACTCAATCGAAGAATACATTGAAAACATCGTTAGCCTTAACGAGACAGTAACGACTTTGGTGGACAATGGGGACGGCACTTACACATATACAAGTGAAGACGGAACGGTAACCGTTGTAGACGTACCAGGCGATGTTGTAACGAACATCCAGAACGAGGGCGACATCTACAACGAGATCATCAACCTGATTGAAACCAACTCGGACATCCTGGTAGACAATGGCGATGGTACGTTCACGCATACCGCGGCAGACGGCACAGTTGTTACGTTTGATGCCAACACGACGACACTTGCCGACAACGGCGACGGCAGCTACACGCTTACGAATGCGAATGGCGATACAATCACGATAGACGTAATCGGTGATGTGGTGACGAACATCCAGAACGAGGGCGATATCTACAACGAGATCATCAACCTGATCGAGACGAACAGCGATGTTTTGGTAGACAACGGAAACGGC
>NZ_JBHUHR010000049.1:27665-46152 GCF_042682445.1 Belliella marina | reverse complement strand
CTTGCCGACAACGGCGACGGCAGCTACACGCTTACGAATGCGAATGGCGACACAATCACGATAGACGTAATCGGTGATGTTGTGACGAACATCCAGAACGAGGGTGCGATCTACAACGAGATCATCAACCTGATCGAGACGAACAGCGATGTTTTGGTAGACAACGGAAACGGCACGTTCACGCATACCGCGGCAGACGGCACGGTTGTTACGTTTGATGCAAACACGACAACGCTTGCCGACAACGGCGACGGCAGCTACACGCTTACGAATGCGAATGGCGACACAATCACGATAGACGTAATCGGCGATGTTGTGACGAACATCCAGAACGAGGGTGCGATCTACAACGAGATCATCAACCTGATCGAGACGAACAGCGATGTTTTGGTAGACAACGGAAACGGCACTTTCACGCATACCGCGGCAGACGGCACGGTTGTTACCTTTGATGCAAACACGATGACACTTGCCGACAACGGCGACGGCAGCTACACGCTTACGAATGCGAATGGCGACACAATCACGATAGACGTAATCGGTGATGTTGTGACGAACATCCAGAACGAGGGCGACATCTACAACGAGATCATCAACCTGATCGAGACGAACAGCGATGTTTTGGTAGACAACGGAAACGGCACGTTCACGCATACCGCGGCAGACGGCACGGTTGTTACGTTTGATGCAAACACGACAACGCTTGCCGACAACGGCGACGGCAGCTACACGCTTACGAATGCGAATGGCGACACAATCACGATAGACGTAATCGGCGATGTTGTGACGAACATCCAGAACGAGGGTGCGATCTACAACGAGATCATCAACCTGATCGAGACGAACAGCGATGTTTTGGTAGACAACGGAAACGGCACGTTCACGCATACTGCGGCAGACGGCACGGTTGTTACCTTTGATGCAAACACCTCAACAGTAACCCAAGTAGCTACATCCGGGAATGTCATTGCCACACACAACGACGGTACCGGTAACGAAGTGCAAATACTGGAAACCCTAACTACAATTGTGGACAATGGCAATGGCACCTTCACCTACACGGATGAAAATGGAGACACCGTCATCATCAACATGTCCGATGATCGTCCAATCTACTTCGCAGGTAATCGTGGCGAAAACATCGCCAAGAGACTCGGTGATACCATGATTTTCTCTGGTGAATTGGCAAGAGCTGCTGATGCTACAGGGGCTAACCTGCGCGTCGACAGCGACAGCCAACAGCTGAACCTGGTGATGGCCAAGAACCTGACGGATCTGGAAAGCATCACGCTGGGTGATACGTTTATCAGCAGTGAAGGCATTGCCATAGACAACGGCCCGAGCGTGACTCAAGACGGTATTGATGCTGGTAACACGATCATCACCAATGTGGCACCTGGTGAAATCTCTGAGAATAGCACTGATGCGATTAACGGTTCGCAGCTGTACCAGGTGCAGCAAGAGATTTATGACCACAGCGATGAGTTGGTAGACAACGGAAACGGCACGTTCACGCATACCGCGGCAGACGGTACAGTAGTAACCTTTGATGCAAACACTTCTGTAGTAACACAAGTAGAGACTGAAGGTAATGTCATTGCCACACACGATGATGGAGCAGGGAATGTAGTGGAAATTAAGGAGTCTATTACACTTATTGGTAATAATGCCCCATTAACACCTTCTGAAAGAGTTACAGCGTTTTATATCAATGAAGCAGGGACTAGCTTTGATATTTTTGAGTCGGTAACTACGCTTATCGATAATGGAGATGGGACAATTAGTTATCAAAACGAGGCTGGTGCTATAGTCACGATTGACATCGCTGAGTTAGCCAATACCTCGGAAGTAACACAAGTAGTTACTGCTGGTAATACCATAGCCACACACGATGACGGTACAGGGACTACTGTTGACATTTTAGAAACTATTACTGTATTAGATTATGATGACGATACCAAAGATTTGACCTATACAGATGAAGCAGGTGTAGACACTGTTATAGGTATAGCAGCTACAGCTTCTAATGGTTTGAACGTAGGAACAGGTTCAGTAACTTCAACTGATGTGAAACTAGGTGGTGATTTAATGGAAGCTACTACAATTACAACAGATGCTACAAATACATTGGCAGTTGCTGGTTTGGTAGAGGAAACTGATCCCAATCTTGTTGATATTGCTGTAGTAGACAAAGTTACAGGTGTACTTAGGACGTTACCTGTTGATAGTTTAGCTATTGAGCCTTGGAATGTGCAAACAACAACAATTAAGGCAACAGAAAATACCCAAAACATTTATCAAATGGGTACTGTAGCTATTATGAAAGACGAAGCCCTAGCGGATGTCAGTCTGGATGTTGAAGGTGCTGTACGTGGTGGTACCAATCAGGCCGGAACAGTTGGAGCTAACTCAGTAGCTTTTGGTGACGGAAATATAGCTTCTGGAGCAAATGCCGCGGCATTTGGAACTGGGAACATTGCTTCTGGAGCCAATTCGGTTGCATTTGGAGCTGGTGAAGGAACTATAGACGAAATCGGAACTTTGTCCAATAACGAAGCCGCAGGAGCCTATTCTATGGTAATGGGACAAGCTAATACCCTATGGGGAACAGGCTCTGCTGTGTTTGGAAATGGGAATCAAATTGGAACTGCATTAAATGAAGGAAACTGGAGTTTTGTTGCGGGTTTACGAAACGTATCTAACTCTGCAAGAGGGTATATTTTAGGAATGGACAATGTCGTTGTAACTGCTGCGACAGGTAATGTTGACAACTATATTTTCGGACAATTGAATACGGTAAATGGTAGACAAAATGCTGCAATAGGTAGGGAGCTTGTTTTAAATACAGGACATCAGGTAGCCATTGGTCGTCGTAATGCAATTCAAACATCAGGTAATTCAGATCCAAGTTCTTTAATAGCGGCTACAGATCCTGTTTTTCAAGTGGGGGTGGGTACAACATCCGTAAATTTAAGAAACGCAATGACAATCCTGCATAACAGCTTTACAGGTATTGGAATTGTAGGTACAGAAGCTGCAGCCAAACCAACAGAAATGCTGGATATTGGTTCGGAAGGGGTGCGTATCCGTGATATCAATACCCTAGCTTACGAAGGGGATATCGATACTGACCGTGTGGTTGTTGCTGATGCCACTGGTGTACTTAAAACCCTGGATGTAGCTGATTTAGCTGCAACAGCATCAAACGGATTGAATATTGATGGTACTACTGGAGATGTAAAACTTGGTGGAGACTTAATTGAACCTACAGTGATCACACAGGCAGGAAATACTTTGGAAATAGCAACTGGAGGAACTGAACTTATAGTGTCAGACTTGGTGGAGCTTACCGATGCAGCACTCGACGATGTAGATGGTATTATGGTTGTAGAAGCTGATGGAACTGTTAGAAAAGTTGCTCAAACCTACAGCGCAACACCTCAAAACACCCTTAAAACGTGGACTAATGGAGATCCTGTTTATGAAGTTGTAGGCACTGTTACTTTGGCAACAAACACCAATATCGTTCCGCTTGCAGGGATTATGCCCGGTGGATCTAAAATTCTAAGTGTACGTTTTATTAACCAAGCAACAAATTCTATCAGTACTAATATTATTGAATATGATGCTATTTTGAACCAAGTGGTACTGGGAACTGCAGGGTCAATGACAACCCTGCACCCGGCAGGAACTTACGACATCATCGTGGAATATGTTGAAGTACCTTAAAAAAAAGCTACCTGCTTCAAAGCAGGTAGCCTTTACTAATGTTTTTCAAGAGAGAAATAGATAGAACTCAATCAATATGGAGTCTGGGAGAAATATAAAAGAGTTATAGGAGTAATCTTCGACAAAGTAAGAAGCTTCTGCCATGGACAAAGAATTTAAACTTAAATATTCAAATGAAACATTCATTGAAACTAATCATTTGCATATTGTTGATCTTTCTTCCAATAGTCCCGCCTTATGGATAAAACGGAGGTAATGGAGTGATGCTTACAGGAATGAAAATTGAGGTTTATAACAAATAAGAGAATGCCAAAAATCATAATAGTCATAGCATTATTGATGGTTACGGAGGAGTTTTTTGCCCAAACTACAGGCATCAACACCACTGAGCCCAAGGCAACGCTGGATGTGGTTGGGATACCTACATATACCATTGGTTTGTTTGGAGGGGTTTTGCATGAAGGTGCTGCCGGTTTGGCCGACTTTAACGTTTCTTTTGGAAATTCTTCAGATCGGTTTACCGTCATTGCCCATCCTGTGTTTTAATATTTTAAAAATGAATTGTTTAAATGGTTTTGTTTATGAAAAAAATTGGCTTATTTCTTCTTTTTGCGCTTTTATCCTTTAGGATATCAGCCCAGGTAAAGGTGGGGGATAACCCCACCATTGTAAACCCAGATGCCGTTCTTGAAATAGAAAGTACGAATAAGGGTTTATTGATGCCGCGCGTTGCATTGACGGCAACAACAGACGCAGCTCCTATGACAGCTCATGTAGCCGGAATGAAAGTATATAATACAGCCACTGCAGGAGATGTAATACCAGGCTTGTATTATAATGATGGGGTAAAGTGGGTTTTGCTAGCCTCTGCTGAGGATTTAAAAACTGAGCCTTGGTTTGATCAAGTAAGCAATGATGAAGCCACTGAAAATACACAGAATATTTATCAAATGGGAAGTGTGTCCATCTTAAAGGATCAGGTAAGGGTTGCGGCTTTGGCTTTGGATGTTTTTGGTCCGGTAAGCTTTGGTGGGACACATACTGGTGCAGCGGGAATAAACTCAGTAATCCTTGGAGGAAATAACAATATGGCATCGGGTACAAATGCTGTAGCCGGAGGAGAAAATGCCAGAGCTATGGGTAATTTTTCCTTTGCTTTTGGCCCTGGATCAGATGCTTTGGGACATAATACCACCAATTTTGGGCAGAATTCTTCGGCAACAGCATTATCTGCAAACTCTTTTATTGCTGGGGGAACCGGGAATACAACCTCTGCCATCAATACATTTGCTACTGGCCTAACCAGTACAGCAAGTGGCCAGCATAGTTTTGCAGCGGGATCCCTCTCTATTGCATCATCCCAGTCTGAAGCAGTGATAGGTCGTGCCAATGCAATTACTACTGGTGATGCTTCTGCAATAGTAGCTACTGATGCTATATTTCAGGTAGGAATCGGCGGAACGGCAGCAACAAGGAGAAATGCCATGACTGTACTTAAAAATGGTAATATAGGTGTTGGAATAATAGGTACAGAAGCTGCAGCGAAACCAACCGAGCGTTTGGATGTTGGGTCGCTTGGTGTCCGTATCCGTGATATCAATACCGCACCGTATGCTGGTAACTCGGCAACAGATAATGTAGTGGTAGCCGATGGCAATGGGGTTTTAAAAACCGTAGCGGTAGGGGATGTGGGAAATACTTCAACCGTAACGCAAGTGATTGCGACAGGGAATGTCATTGCGACACACGATGATGGTACAGGAGGTACACCTACCAATATTTTGGAAACCATAACTACTTTAGGGATCGCGGCAGGGGAGCTGACCTATGCCAATGAAGGAGGCACCAATGCCAATGTGCCCTTGATTTCAACAGATGCCAATAATGGTATTATTGCCGGAACGGACGGAGCCTTGTTTGCCGATGTGTCGGCTTTGGAACCTTGGTTTAGCGCTGCTACGAATACCGGTGCAACCCTTAATGACGAAAACATCTACCATTTTGGCTATGTGGGCATTGGTACCGAGGCACCGGATAGGGGCTTGTTGATTGAAAATAACAATGTCAATGATAACAAGGATGATATTATGATCAGGACCTATAGTGGTGTCTCCAACAACACCCCCTCTATAAATTTGAGAAGGGCTGCGGGAACGACAGATGCACCAGGGAACCTTGTTGATGGAGACAATATCGGTGCTTTGTCTTTCACACCGTATTTTAACGGGGCATTTGGTTCATGGCATCAAACCGGTTTCAGGGCCAACTATAAGGGGGATGGTACAAATGGCGATACTGAGCTGGAATTCCGGACTTCTGATGCCAGTCAGATGTATATTACCAAGGATGGCAATATCAATTTTGTCCAATACCCCAATACCCGTGATGATAGCCAGTTCGTAGCTGCTGTAGAGAACTTGCTGTATACAGATGTCTTTGGGAATATGCTTTCTGCATCTGCTGCAAGTGTGGTGGCAGAACCCTGGTTTGACCAGGCCAATATTGGCAATCCGGCAACGGCAAATACCCAAGACATTTACCAAATGGGTAAAGTAGGGATAGGTACAGATGATATGTTGGGTACTGCAAATCCTAATGTAGTATTGGCCATCAATGGAGCGATGCTAACCACTTCATCCATCTATGCCGACTATGTATTTGAGGATTATTTTGAAGGGATTTCAGAATTGAATAAAAACTATAGTTTCAGATCATTAAGTGATATTGAAAATTTCATCAACGAAAATCGCCACTTACCCGGAATTACCAAGGTGGATGCTTTAGCTAAAAATGCTGCAGGTGACTATGTGATCAACACCACAGAATTGTCAGTTCAGTTATTGGAAAAAGTAGAAGAGTTGTACCTGCATATCATTGAGCAACAAAAACTCTTAGAGATCAAAGACAAAAAAATCCAGGAATTTGAAGCAAGATTGAAAAAGTTGGAAGACTTGCTGTATAGATAGTATGTATATAATATGATAAATAAATAGTACTAACCTTAAATATTTAAAATTATGGAATTTGTTTGGTTTTTGGTAATAGGGGCAGTTGCTGGCTGGTTGGCAGGCACGCTCTTTAAAGGAAGCGGTTTTGGACTGCTTGGAAACATCATAGTGGGAATCTTGGGTGGCTTCTTGGGAGGCTGGCTCGCAGGGCTGCTTGGCGTAAGCATAGGTGGAATTATTGGTCAATTGGTTATAGCAGCGCTAGGAGCCGTAGTTTTATTGTGGGTAGTGTCGCTGGTCAAGAGAAAATAACACGCGATAAAGCAAACCATCAAGTTCTAAACTACTGCATAATTGGAAAAATAAAAAGAATATTTGAAAAATGAGAATTAGCTTGAGCATACTAACCATAGTAATCATCGGAAGTTTATTCTGTAACACATTTTTGCATATTCAGCAGGTCACAGCTAATTAATGTATTTCTTGTAGAATTCTTCATATCTAATTGATTTAAAATCATGAAAAAAGGCATACTATTCATATCGCTATTGATGATTACGGCTGAGCTGCTTGCCCAAACCTCAGGAATCAACACCGTGGACCCAAAAGCCACTTTGGATGTAGTGGGTATCCCCACTGATGCAACTATAATAGATGGTGTCATTGCCCCAAGGCTGACCGGAAATGAACTCAAAGCCAAAGATGTCTTATATACCGCGATCCATACCGGAACAATCGTGTATGTCACGGCAGCAGCAGCTCCCACAACGCCAAAGACCGTCAATGTAACTGCACCAGGCTACTATTATTTTGATGGAGTAGTCTGGATTGCTTACGGAAACAGACTAGAGGCTCAGAATGCATTGACCTTAGAAGGTGACATAGTAGAGTTGGGAGGGGATTTAATCAAACCAACTGAAATATCAGCGCTTACGGAAACCAATAACTTATCAATAACGGGCGTAGGTGTAAACATGTTTAATGTAGATGGAACTACCTTTTCTGTAGATGGAACTAATGACAGGGTAGGCATTGGCACAGATACTCCAGATTTTAATCTAGAGGCCATGGGCACAGTAGGGTTCCCAACAGTTGCTACTACTCTGATAACACCTCCGTACAATGCGTTGGGCATCAATGAAATCACTGGGCAAATTGGCACTTTTACACCTGGTGCAGCCCCAACATTTGTCCGCAGACAAACTGCAAGTCAAAATAATATTGGTTCAACTGAAGTACTGGCAAACATTCATGATACAAATACTAGTGTGATAAATACCCTCGGGGTCATTCACAACGCCAACTATTTAGAAATACCACAAGCTGGATTTTACCGCATTGATTATACCGTAACAGGAAGAATGGATGGCACAAATTCTGGCACAGCTACCAGAGCTTCTATGAATTTAGTGGTATTGGTAAATAATGTTGAGGTAACACAAGACAGAATTCTTTATTCAGATCAGATTAATGCGAATGTACCTTCTACCATCCCCATTATCTTAGAGCTTCAGGCAAATGATAGAATTACTTTTAGATATGTTGTGGTTTGGCCAACAACTGGAAACCCCAGAAAGGTATTGGCTCAAGGCAATGGAGCCAACTATTCCCAACAAATGATCATTACAAAAATGTAGTGATTGATTAGGCTTTTGTTTAATTTAAGGTGTTTTTGTAATATAGGAAATGCATAAAAATAATAGGAAATGACATACAAGAAAGAGCAATTAAAATACTTGACACAAAAACAAATGGATAAAACTAAAATGAGGGTTATATTCGTATTTATAGTAGTGATAGGGTGTTTTCACAACGAAATATGGGCACAAACAGGGGTTGTAACAACAGACCCTGATGCAAGCCTACATATAGATGCAACAAGCAAAACCGACCCATCTGGAGCAGACGGTGTCTTAATCCCGCGATTGGCAGATTTTCCTGGCAATGGGGTAGAAAAGGGACATTTTATATTTTTAAAAGACCACCCCACAGTAGAGGAAGGTTTTTATTTTTGGGACGGCACTACTTGGGTATGGCTCATCAATAATTATGACAGGACCATAGATACAGCTATTTTTATAGCCAGCGGAAGTGGTTATACAGGCACAGGAAACAGTAGGGTTGTTAATTTTTCTAGAATTGATGCTTTTGACCCCACTGGTTTTTCTGTTGCAGCTAACAATGTAACTATAGGTAAAACAGGAAGATATTTGGTAACATTCACAACAAGTGTTAAAAGGACAGGAAGTGCTACGGGAGCTAGACAGGCAAATTTTACATACCAGTTGTTTAGGAATAACCTTCGATATGGTAAAGGACTCTGCCATATACAAAGAATTTAAACTTAATTGTTAATCTTTCTCCCAACAGCACAGTTTTAAGGGATAAAATGGAGACAATGAAGTAATGCATACAAGAGTAAGGTCGAAATTTAAAATAAGTAAAATCATGAAAAAAGGCATACTATTCATATCGCTATTGATGATTACGGCTGAGCTGCTTGCCCAAACCTCAGGAATCAACACCGTTGAGCCCAAGGCTACACTAGATGTTGTTGGCGAACCTACAGATGCCACAATTTTTGACGGAATCATACCACCACGCATTACAGGGGATCAACTTGGTGCTAAAACCTATACTGCAGAACAAACGGGAGCTATGGTGTATGTGAACACTGCTGCAACAACGCCAGCAGGACAAACCATTAATGTTGTCGAGGCTGGTTATTATTATTTTGACGGAGCAATTTGGATAAAAGTAAGTGTTGAGAACCCAATAACGGCAGATAACGGTCTTACAAAAACTGGTGATAATATTGAGCTAGGAGGCACTTTGTTAAAAAATACTGAGATTATTACAGATGGCTTTAATACAATTTTTTCAGGTACAGGAAGAATAGGTTTAGGTACTAACGACCCAAAAAGTTTATTTCATATCAATGCCAATGGTAACACGACAGGTATAAATACTAGTTTTGTTGATGGTTTGGCAATTACTTCAAATGTAAACAGTGGAGGTTTAGTGGGACCTGGATTTTATTTTGAAGGGGCAAATGCAACCGTAGGTCAAAAACTGATGAAATTAAATTATACTACAAATAATGTAGGTAATACTTTCTTGAATTTTCAAGCGGTCACAGATGATGCCTCAGCGAGTTCGCGAGAGATCATGCAGGTCTATCACTCAGGAAACATAGGTATTGGCTTAAATGCCAATACCAACCCTGCCTCTGAAAGACTAGATGTTGGAACTGGAAATATAAGAATAAGGGATATAAACACAAATGTGGGAGTTGGTGGGCAAGATAGACAAGTAGTAGCAGATGCCAATGGGGTGTTAAAAACTTTGGATCAAGGGAATTATACCTTGTTTCATGCGCGCTTAGCAGCCAATCAGAATCATGTTGGTGGTGGTGGAACTACTTTCACTTTGCTGTATGCAGCACCTTTAGCAACCTCGCCAATTTTTACATATAATACAGGAACGGGTACATTAACTTTTAATGAACCTGGGAACTATTTAGTAACTATGCAGGCTTCATTTGCAAATACAGCTCAAGGAACTCAAATGGTTATGGGTGTGAGGCCTGTTCCAGATGCGCCCTATTTGGGTAGAGGAAGTAGCTATAATGCTGTTGCTACGGGTGCAAGTGTTGGACAGCTTATGAATTATACAACAATGATTGTGGTTCCAAATGCAGGTTATCAAGTTCGTTTTGTAACGGCTGCTAATGGCACTTATACCATTTTAGCAACCGAAACAGGTGGTACGGGCTCTGGAAATGTAACCAATGTGACGGTGCAGAAAATTTAAAAACGTCTAACTTTGATTAAAAATGTACTACATTATTAAAAATGGATTGACCGCAACACTATTATTTTTTTCTTTAGTAGTGTATTCGCAAACAGGAGTTGTAACAAGCAGCCCTGATGCAAGTTTGCACGTAGAAGCAATAAACAAAGCCAATCCCTCTGGGTCAGATGGGGTGTTAATTCCTAGAATGGCAGATTATCCCGGCAATGGGATTGAAAAAGGACAGTTAATATACCTGCTAAACCACCCAACAGATCAAGAAGGCTTTTACTTCTGGGATGGTACTACCTGGGTATGGCTCATTAATAACTATGAAAGAACAATTGATGTAGCAACGTATGTGGCAAGCGGGAGTGGCTATACAGGTACAGGAAACAATAGAGTAGTCAATTTTTCAAGGATTGATGCGTACGACCCTACTGGCTTTGCTGTTGCAGCAAATAATGTAACTGTGGGTAAAACAGGAAAGTATCTGGTAACATTTACAACAAGTGCCAAAAGAACTAGTACTGTACTTGGAAGTCAGGCAAACTTCACCTATGTTTTATATGTAAATGGAAATCAGTTGCCTTCAATAACAGGTAGCGTAACCGCATCAACATCAAACGAAGCACCAAGTTCGACTAGTGCTGCAATGAGTACTATTGTTGATTTGAATCAAGGAGATGTGTTACGAGTGGATGTGAATAGAAGTAATGAAGATCCACAAGCCTTTATTGGTTATGGCATAAATGGTTTAACCCTAACCTTTTTAAGATAATAGACTTATGAAACGTATTTCTTCAACTTACCGTCATTTTTTAACGCTTGTGGCTTTGTTGTTTACAAGTATTTCTTATGCACAAGTGGGTGTAACGGGTATCAATGTCCAAGAACCGAAAGCTTTACTTCATGTGGAGCCTTTAGATAATGTAAATCCAGAAACTGGTGCGGGGATTTTAATTCCCTCTGTTACCCAGTTCTCTTTGGTTAACCCTGGTGCGGCACAATATGGCATGTTGGTGTTCCGATCTGAAGCAACAGGAAGTGGTTTTGAAGGTTTTTATTATTGGGACAATCCAAACACCACTTGGGAGTATATCGTTACCGAAAAAATTACAGAGCTTGATTTAAACAAGTCCTCGGCTTATGGTACTGCTTTTGAAACCAATATCGTGTCTGGAAACACCAATTATGTTAAGGTGCCTTTTGAAGTCGTAGAGTCTCCTAAAGCCTCTTATTTTATAGATGCCAATGGTGATTTAAATATAGGTCAAACGGGGGAGTATTACATCTCATTTACTGGAGGGGTAAATAAACCAAATACAGGGGAAAATATTGCGGAAGGGATTACCACTGCTGTGTTTCTGAATGGAACCATAAATGCAAACTTAGTCTCCAATACCGTTTTTCCTGCAGTTTTAAACAATTCCCGTTCTGTAACTTTTGCCATATCGAGTAGTGTAACCCTACAAGCAGGCGATAAAATATCATTAAGAACACGCCGGGTTTCGGCAACACAATTGGGGACTTTAACGGTCAACTCACCTTTTACATTAATCGTATCTTATTTAGATTAAATCATGAAAAATTACCTATCCCTATTTTTATTCTTGATTTCCTTGCAAATGCTGGCACAAGGTACTGTTGGTATCAAGGAGTTAGATCCCAAAACAACGATGGACATTAAAACCATAGATCCTACAAACCCAAATTTTGATGAAGGAATTATCGTGCCTAGAGTTACAAACTTAAATGTAACAGATCCCAAAGAGGTGGGCTTGTTGGTTTTTTATGAATCAATGGCAAATGATAGAGGATTCTATTGGTGGGATGGGGTTACTTGGATGCCTTTTATCTCCATTACACAGATTACAGCAGATCTCACTATTGCCCATGCTTTTTGTAAGAATGTTTTTAGAGAAGGGGATATGACGGCAAACGCTGCAACCAATCTCAGAACCATAGAGTTTGATGGCCTAAAAACAAATGATGGTGACAATTATGAAATTAATCCAGATGGAGAGTTGGTCATCAAAAGGGGAGGTAAGTACCATGTGTATGGCGTGGTGAATGTAAGAAATGTTTCTGAAGTTGTAAATGCCAATAAGAGAGACGCCCTAGAAGCAAAACTCTATGTGAATGGAACCGATGCCTCTGCTATCAATGGTAACCTGAATATCGAAGCAGCCAATAGCTTCCCAACAGGGAATCATACCGTAGTAATGTTTATGTCTGGTGTTTTAGAATTGAATGATAATGATAGGTTGCTTTTTAAAGTAAATAGATATTATAGAGATTCAGATTCTCCAATAACGATCAGGCCAGATCCAGATGCATTGTCAAACCTCACGCTAAAATATCTGGGAGAAAATTAATACCTAAGCAGATTTTTTTTTCAATTGTTAACCAAGATAATAATGAGGTCTTAGTGCTTTTAACTAAAATTTCCTATTTATTGAAAAAATACAATTGCAAAACATTTGTTTCAAATTTGGATTTTCACTACCTTATTATTGATTGATTATAAATAATTCAGGATTGTCAATTTTTATTTCCTGTTTCTGGTACTGTTCACCTAAGAACACTTACGCCTGCATGTATAGATAATGTAAGAGTACTTCAGAAGTTTTTTTATTCGTCTCTAGAGGGGAATTACTGAATATAATGAAAAAGAATAGTAGGAATAAATATCGGTAGATTGTTATTATAAAGAGTCAGTACATGGACAGGGGGAATTGGATTTCACTGTAATTTAAGTGTTTTAGTCGGATTCAATTGAACCATGTCCCTGTACTTTTAGCCGAGTACGGTTTATTATAGCTTTCAATTGAGAATTTATATGTTAGGGAAAATAAAATACAGTTTGTTTTTTAGTTTTATTATGATTTCACAGGTAAGTCCGGTATTTTCTATATCTGATTATCAGTATAGTTCGCATCAGACAGTGAGGGATTTTAGGATTGCAGGTAAATATGAAGAAGGTATCAACTTGCTTCTTGATATGATAGAGGAGTCAAGTTCCAAAAAAGACCTTAAACGTCAACTATTTGCAAAAATAGAATTAGCGAACTTTTTGTGGATTGTAGGGAGGCTTGATGAATGTTTGTACTACTTGCAAGATGCAGAGGTGACTTTGGATAAAATAGATGATTCATGGCTAAAAAGCCGATTGTATCAAGAATATGCCCAATATTACTTTCAGTTGGGACTTTTCGAACTTGCAAAAACATATAACGGAAAAGCTTTGAAGTTCGCGCATTCTGATAATGATTTGAAATTCAGGAATGCTAGACTTGCCTATTTGTACGGTAGTAGAAGCTCTTTTTTTGCGCAAAAAGGTAATTTGGATTCAGCTATAGCGATTTCTGAAAAATCTTTGTCTTTTCAGGATAATCCGATTCAGAATAGTCTCATGTTGAAATATTATATGGAGAGTAATTTTTCCCAGGATTCTACAGAGTACTACTTGAAGAAGGTTTTAAAAATGATTGATGAAGACGGGCATACTATGAATCATAAATTTTGGTTATTGAATCAAGCAGCACTTTATTATTTGAAAAATGAGAAATTGGAAGAAGCTAAACCTTTGATCGAGAAGTCAACCCAAATAGCGGAAAATATCAAGAGGTATCCGTGCCTAATCGCTGCGTATACTTCCAAGGCTGAATATTACAAGGCGATGGGAAATGAACCTGAGGAATATAGGTATCTAATAAAAGTATCAAATATAAAAGATGAATTTGCTAAAACAAAAGCTAAGGGAATAGATCTTACTATGAGTACCTTGATAAGATTGAATACGAATAAAATAGAGTACCTTAACAAAAAGAATAGTTATATTTTAATCGGAGTAGTTTTTTTTGTATTATGTGTTGGTTTGTTATTCTATTTTTTAATTGAAAAAGAGAGGAAAAAAAATAAGATCGCAGAAGAGGATGTGAAACTGATGACAATAGAGAGATCAGAACTTCTTCGTAAAGTAGACTCAGTACGTGATGAAATAATCAACTTGGCAAAGAATAATGATCCAGCCTTTGTAGCTAGATTCAAAGACGTCTATAGTGAATGGTGGGCTAAGATGATGGAACTGGACCCAAGCTTGACTCCAGAAGATTTAAAGTTTTGTGCCATGCTTTATCTCAATTTTTCAACCAAGGACATTGCAAAATTCACATTTGTCCAATGCAAGACTGTGCAGGTGAAAAAGTATAGACTTCGGAAAAAGCTAAATATTGACTCTTCTGTAGATTTATATGATTGGTTGGCGAAAATCTGATTTGAGAATTTATATTTGATCGTCTATCCTAAGCATGCTGAATGGTGGCTTGAGTTTGAGGTACTGGACACTTGAACATTACTCATTGATCAAACCTTTAATTTATGATGTGATGACTGTATAGGAGTTATATTGGATTTGGGCTCATGACACCAAAAAACCTGAAAAATGTATAGATGTTTATGTTTATTTGTTCAAAGAATAAATCCATCGATAATCATCTTACTTGACCACTGTTGTAAAATATTTGAATTTGCACAATATTTTTTTGTTGATAAAACCGCTCTGATTTACTGTAGAAGGGTATTATTAAATTAATAGGTGTCCTGTAGTATCTATGTAGGGTGTGTTTTTTTTGACAAATTGAACACTATCCACTCTTTTGTATAAATCTTGAGTGTCAAATACTGCATTCTTGGGGATTTCACCTTGATGGTTTTTACTTTCCCTGATGCGCAAGAATAGTATTTGAGGCTACGGATTGCTTGCATAGTTTTGGGATTTCTTTGTCGATAGATTTATCCCAATGCTGAAAACAAGTATATTGAAGTTAGGGGATTAAATTAAATTTTACTGCTTATGTTGAATCATGGTTTTGTATCAAATGATACTTACAAGGGAGTCATAAACTCCAAGTTCAATCTGATTTTAATGAATGAATTTTTTGAAAATAAGGAATGGGTAAAGCGTTTTTTGCTGGAAACCAACAGAGGCTTATTTGTTTCGGAATTTACTAAGAGGTATCCCAATTTTATCAAAGAAATTAATAGGAGGATTCCAGGATTGAACTCTATGGACATTGTTGTTTGTGCATTGCTTAGATTGGATTTCTATACAAAAGAAATAGCCGTTTTGACAAAATGTAGCATAAGGTCTGTGGAATCCAGAAAGTATAGAATTAGAAAAAAACTAGGAATTTCATCAAGTGTCGATTTATCCCTTTATTTGATTCAATTGGTCAAGGAAGTGGATAAAATTTGAAAATGTATTTGTATTTAAAATAAACCCGAATTATATGAAAAATAAAATGCTTGCTGAATTTTTAGGCACCTTTTGGTTGGTTTTTGGAGGATGCGGAAGCGCATTGTTTGCAGCTGCTTTTCCAGAACTTGGAATTGGATTTGTAGGTGTTTCAATTGCTTTTGGACTTACTGTGGTTGCTATGGCATATGGTATTGGCCACATATCTGGAACTCATCTAAACCCTGCTGTAACAATCGGATTGAGTATTTCTGGAAGACACTCTAAAAATGAAGTGCTTCCTTATATATTATCCCAAATTTTGGGAGCAGTTGTTAGCGCATCATTATTGTATTTTATATTGATGGGGAAGGACTCTTTTGTAGTAGGTGGATTTGCATCAAATGGTTATGGTGATCTTTCACCTGGAGGATATAATCTTGCATCAGTCTTTGTGGCCGAAGCACTTCTTACTTTTTTCTTTTTGTTGGTAATTATTGGAGCGACAGATAAGCGTGCACCTCATGGATTTGCTGGTCTTGCTATCGGCTTGACATTGACTTTAATTCACTTAGTAAGTATTCCAATTTCAAACACTTCCGTAAATCCGGCAAGAAGCATTAGTCAGGCAATCTTTGCTGAGACAGCCGCATTGAGTCAGGTTTGGTTGTTTATAGTTGCGCCAATTATTGGAGCTATTTTAGCAGGAATGACTTACAAGTTTTTGTTTGAAAAAAAAGTTACTCAATGATTGCCCGCTCATCCGTTGTTAGTGTAACTGGGGTTTTGTAATTGGATAATCATAGGTAAATAATGCAAAATATCATGATTAGTTAATATTGGGGGATAATTGTTTTCGAAATTGAAGATGTCCTTATATTGTTTTGATTTTTAAAGGTTTAGGGGAAATATTAGAATTGTAAAATGAGTAAAAAAAATGAATGTATCGTAATTCAACCAGACATGAGTTATTATATCGTAGAAAAGGATAAAGGATTGGTAAATAAAATAAAAGAAGCACTTTCAAATAGCAAATACAAATGTTTAGGGGTAAGCACTGTTTTTGAAAATTTGGAATTAAAATTTGAAGATTTACCTATATCCCCAGACATAGTATTTGTAGGAAATGTAATCAATTATGAAGGTGTGATAGATATGATTTCTAGAAAACATTCAAAATCAACAATAATGAGAATCTATAGTAAGTCAAAAATGTCAAAAAGTAAAAGTACATTCTATGAGAACAATCGGTTGCTGGGGTTTTTAGTGCTTTGATTTGACGATGGATTATGGTCAAGTTAAAATTATGACATTACCCAAGACTATTAGGATTACCCAAGCTATTCTTAGCTCATCGGTCAACTTCTGATCCATATGGTTGGGCTTTGGAGAGCCAGAAGGATGGTTATGGGCGACAATAATTCCACTTGCATTAATTTAAGCTACTTTAGGGACGAGAAGGTTTTTTGAAGTTTCTATGCAAAATATCTCTTGCATAGATTAGCCAATAGGCTACATCCCTTAAATAAAAATAAAAATGATCGGTTTCTAAAAATATTACACCGTATTCAATATAGAATATGTTGAAGGGGTTGATTTTTAGATTCCCGAAACTGGGATTTTGGAAAGATTGAACCGATTGAAAGATGTGAGCAGATCTTAGGGGAAATGATCAACCCTCCAAGGATTGTACATAATATCCCGGAAGCCTTCTATGCACCTGTGTCAGATTACATCAACATGCCAAAGATGAAAAGCTTTGAATCTGCCGGGTTTTATTGTTCTGTATTGTTTCATGAACTTGTACATTGTACAGGGCACCAAGACAGGCTCAATAGGAAAGAGATCATAGAGTACAATGAATTTGGTTCTGATGCTTATTCTAGGGAGGAACTGACAGCTGAAATGGGTGCCAGCTTCCTCTGCAATTATGCTGGGATTATGGATGATAGACTGTTGGACAATTCAGCTGCCTATATCAAGATCTGGTTGGACAGGTTGAAGTCGGTAAAAAACTATTAATTGAAGCAACGTCCAAGGTTCAGAAGGCTGTGGAGTATATTTTGACAAACTGTCCTTTTTAAGGAATAAAAGGGGATTGTCCCCCTTTTTTTGGTTGTGTGGAAATTAGTTGTTATGAATATACTTTTGTTGGTTTTAATTTGAAGATGAGCGATTCAAAGAAGTGAAAAAAATAACTTGAAGTCTCGATCTGAAATACTCAATGATGCATTATAAATCGTGTTCAATTTAAGAATTGATTTTTCTGGGGAGTGGAACAACTTTCGTGTTTGTTTTTGTTAGTAGAATTACCTAAATAAATAGGTATTCAAGTTAAACAGAAGGTGTTTTGTGAGAAACTATTCAACATGTTAATTGGAGTTAAACCATAACAGGGTCTTTTTAGTAGTCAATTCAGATGGAATTATTCCTACCATTTCAATGTCATATTTGTCTTTTTCAATTCCCTCAAACAGACGTATACCGCTTCCAAAAAATACAAGGGCAATGTGAATAAAAAATTCATCGACAAGTCCAGCGTTGAGAAATTGTTGAATGGTATTTGTACCTCTTGATCCCAAAGGATATAGGTGCTATTTAAAATCCTATTCGCAACTTTGTTGCATTAATTTAATATGCTTACCTTTGGCACACCAATCAGGAGAATAAAATTGTAGAAACATGGTAGAAGTTTTCATTACAGATATCAAAGACAAAATTCAATCAGAACAAGTTGAAAGCTCAATCTGGGATTGCTATCCTGAATTAAAAATTCACT
>NZ_JBHUHR010000049.1:25218-27522 GCF_042682445.1 Belliella marina | reverse complement strand
GGCAACACTATCAATCCTGGTAAAATCTTGACCACAGTAAGGGATTTGGGGTATCGTTGTGTAGTTATGGAAAATAAAATTTGCGTATAACAAAAAGTCAATGGTTGAATTCTGGGAAGAAGCATTTAAAGGTAAACAGGAAATGTGGGGTTTATCCCCGGCAAAATCAGCTGTTATAACAAATGATTTTTTTGTTAAAGAAGGAGTAAAGGTTGTTCTTATTCCAGGCATTGGCTACGGACGGAATGCCCAAATTTTCAGGGACAATGGAATGACCGTAACCGGAATCGAGATTTCCCGGACAGCCATTGATTTAGCTCAAAAGCATTTTGGCAAAGATCTGACCATTTACCATGGCTCTGTCACGCAAATGCCTTTTGACAACCAATTGTTTGGCGGAATATTTTGTTATGCACTAATTCACTTGCTGGATAAATCCGAGAGGATAAAGCTCATCCAAGACTGCTATAACCAACTTTCAGGAAACGGGGTGATGGTTTTTACGGCTATTACAAAAGATGCCCAAACCTATGGGCAAGGAAAGCCCATAGGTAAAGACAGGTTTGAAATGTTTGGGGGGATTAAAATGTTCTTTTATGATACAGAAACCATAGAAGAAGAATTTGGCAAAGCTGGACTTATTGAAATTACAGATATAAGGGAGGATTACCCTTTCCATTTCATAAAATGCAAAAAGACCAGATAGCCCTGATATGAAATTCTTCGAGATTGTCCTGTTGTTTTAGTTAGGCTGTTAAATACCAGAAATCAAGCTCCATTGTTTTCTCGTCTGCAATTTCCAACAATTGTTTGCAAAATGGATTATTAAAATACCCAAAACAAATTTCTTTGGTTTTTCCCAAGGTTTCCCCGATTGTTATCTCTGAAAATCTATTTCCTTTTATTGAGCCAATGAAATGTGCCTTGGTGTTTTCAAAAGTATCTAAATACTCTTTCTCTATACCCTCTGATATTGTCAATAATTTGAGATTATCGCTTTCGTTTTTGAGTGCGAAAGTACCACATTCAACACATGAAAAATGGTCGGGAACTTGAAAATCGTCTTTCAATATTTTATGGAATGTCATTTTGACACTTTGCTCATCAATTAAACTGAAAAAATCCTGTGCTTCTTGAAGTTGCATCATATTTTTTTCCAGTTTTTTCAAATCATCAAATTCTGTTACAAAAAGTACATTTGCATATTCATTTTTGAAGTTGCGAACCAAACAATGGGAAATAACCCCACTTTGTTTACCCAATACAGTTTCAAATCTCAAAACTGCATTTATCAGTTCATCATCTGTTACGGTTTCTTTTTTCTTGAAACTTGTGAATTCCATTGCTTTTGCAAAATTGTTGCTTACCCTTATCATTTTTATAAGTTTTAGATTAATACTTCTGCAAAAGTAAAATGGGGTTGAGACAGCCTTATGTCAAGGGTGAGAATTAATTCTGCACATTTCGAAATATTCCTGAAGTGTGATTTTGTGCGGTTTGAATTGTGTGTTGAGCACTTTTAAATCTCGAATCCTATCCAATCTAAATGCCCTAAAATCTTTTCTCAACTGGCAAAATGCTATAAGCACCCAATTTTCTTGGGTGTTGTAAGGGGCAAACGGTTCAATAATTCTTCTGGTAATTTCGTTTTTTTCGGTTGAAAGATATTCTATTTCGGAACAATTATAATTAGTCAGAGCCAACTGTAATGTTGATAAAAAGTTGCTTGTTAGCGTATTGTCTGTATTGTATCTAAAAACAACACGATTAGAAAGTAAATTGACTTTTTCTTTTGTGTTGTACCGCAATACTGATTTTATCTTGTTGATTGCTTCGGTATATTCTTTTACAAATGAAACGTCTCTGTTCTTTGATATCAGTTGCTCGGCTGTAATCAATGCATTGGCTTCGCTTTCGGTAAACATTACGGGTGGAAGCCTGTAGTGTTCCATGATAGAATATCCTTTGCCTTTTCCAAATTAATTCCCTATCATCTTTTTGGAGAGCGGCATACCCCAAAAACGTAATTTGCCCACCTCTTTTTCAGGTAACAGACCCTTTGGTGTGATGGTATACTCAACCGTAGGTGGAAAAGTACCATAAACATCAAAAAAGAGGGGAGATATAATATGGGGTTGGTATTTTTCTGCCAAATACGCAACCCCAATACATTATTTTATCAGAGGCAGATACTTATTCCAATTTGTAGTGATTGCCCAAACATTTATGGCAAACAGCACTAGAGCCATTCCGATACCTGCAATATCGTGTACCATGTGATGGACAAAAATACCGACCATTACA
>NZ_JBHUHR010000049.1:16500-25208 GCF_042682445.1 Belliella marina | reverse complement strand
CCCAAAGCTCTTGTTTTGGGTATGGCAATTAGTATTCCCCCAATAATTTCTATAATTGCCACCAATGGAAAAATCCACTTTATGGCTACTAAAGCACCCATTACATGCATCATTTCTTCGGACATTTCAGGCATAGGCATATAGTTGAAGAATTTATTTAAACCTGCGTTAAGCATCATCAAGCCAAACAGCACACATAAAACGGTAAGAATCTTGTTTTTCATTTTTTTTTGGTTTTGTTTTTCAGTGATGCAAATTTACCTAACTTTGATTACCAAATATAATCAGATACCCAAAGGTAATCAGTTACCTTTGGGTAATCACTTGACAAATACACGATGAAAAAAATGGAACATCACGAGTGTATGTCCAAATTATTACCTGTGAGGGATACATTGGATATTATCGGTGGAAAATGGAAAATCTTAATCCTGATTTCAATATGGGAAGGCAACAAACACTTTAGGGAAATCGAGAGAAGTATTCCCAAGCTAAGTACCAAAGTACTTTCCAGTGAATTGAAAGATATGGAAGCAAATCAATTGATTACACGCACAGTCATCAACGGTTTTCCGGTAAGGACTGAATATAAGTCAACAGCATATTCTGAGACCCTAAAAAGTGTAATAGCCGAATTGCATGATTGGGGAGTGAATCACCGGAAGAGGATTTTGGGCAAATAGTTGTATCAGTAAACAGTTTAATGAATGATTGTAGATGTTCAAAGCTCAATTCATATGCAATTTCACTTACGGATAACTTGGTTTGATTCCAGGCTTTTCAGAAAATGGAAACAAAACAAGTAATTTCCATCTTCTTTCAACAGTTTCTTGGATTGACAGCATTGTTTTGGGACAACCATCATTTGATAAGATCATATTGTTTTTAAATTTGGAACGAAAGAATAAACAATGCCAAAAAAGTCAAAACCTATTCCCGTAAACCCCATGACAGCCGACTTCGGCAGGGGTATTTTTGTGGAGAAGATGACCAGCGAAGATTTTCATATATACGAGCAATTTGAAGGATTTGACGATATTAAACAATCGCACAGGGACGAGTATCACTTATTCTTCTTACAAGAAAAAGGAACAACAACTATTGAAATTGACTTTCAGGAATATACCCTCAAACCTTCATCAGTTATTTTTATTTATCAAAATCAAGTGCATAGAACCTTGTCATTCAAGAATGCAACTGCAAGTATTTGGGCAATCAGTAATGAAAATCTAAATCCAGAATACCTGAAATTATTGGAGGAAATAGCTCCTGCAAAACCTTTGATATTAAAGCAGGAAACGTATTCGATTATCTCCGATGCGATATCGTTTTGCTTAAAATTAGCTGAGCGCAAAAATGAAAAACTATATAACTCTCTACTAAACGGAAGTTGCAATACCTTAATCGGGCTTGTTCTCTCACAGTATTTAGTCCAATCAAAACCAATTGACAAACTTTCACGGCATGAAATTGTAACCAAAGCCTTTAAGAAATTATTGGAGCGGAATTTTGTCACTGCCAAACGCCCGGTAGAATACGCCCGGCAATTGAACATTTCCTCACCTTACTTAAACGAATGTGTGAAAAATACCACTGGATATCCTGTTTCGCATCACATACAGCAACGGGTTATTTTGGAAGCCAAACGCTTGCTTTATCATTCGGATATTTCGGTAAAAGAAATTGCAACGGAATTGGGCTATGACGACTATCCATATTTCTCAAGGCTGTTCACCAAAGTTTCGGGAATGTCCGCCCTGTCTTTCCGAAACAAAAACCACGATTAGTCCAATACTTACCCTTTTCTTGCATTGTTTAGGATCCCCATTCATTGTTCCTTTGCATTAAAATTTAATGTAGAGAATAATGATTTCAAGCATACCAAAATGGGTTGGCGATTTGTTCGAAAGTGCACTTCGCCCTAACGCGAAGGCTTTAGAAATTTCCTATATCAGCCCACAGATTAAGAAAATACGTTTTCAGGGAGATCTATCAAAAATGAATTTTGAGATTGGCTACGCCAATGTAATTCGTGTCAGCGAAACTGAATACCGAAATTATTCTGCTGCTTATTACAACAAGGAAAAGGGAATAATTGATATCATTTTTCATATTCACGGTAACGGAGTTGGAAGCCAATATATAGATACCATAAAAACAGGCGATGAAATTTATATAAGTCCGCCAAGAGGAAAAAAGATATACGACCCAAATGTAAAACAGCAATTTATCTTTGGCGATGAAACTTGTTTGGGAGTGGCGAGTTCGTTTCTGCCTTATTTGAAAAAAAATAATCATCAATTTCAATTCTATTTTGAATTAGACGGAGAAAACAAAAATGTTACCGAACTTTTGGGATTGGAAAACTTTACTGTCTTCCCGAAAAACGGTTCATTCAGAAACGAAAAATGGATAAATAACTTGCCACTATTCAAAACATCTGAATGGAAAACAGCGGGTTTTGTACTGATAGGAAATGTAAAATCCGTTCAGACCTTCAGAAAGGTGCTAAAAAATAATATGTCGGGAAAAATCATAACCCAAGGTTATTGGCTTGAAGGCAAAAAAGGGTTGTAACGACTTGAATTTTCTACTTTGATTTATGTTTAAGAAGAGACTACACATTAACAGACAATGGAAAAAAAGAAATGTGAACAGATATTAGCAAGTAAAAAAATCAGCCCTACAGCTATGCGGATACTTACTCTTGACTTTTTGTTGGAACAATCTGCAGCAGTTTCACTTTCCGATATTGAGAATTATTTTTTTCACTCTGACAGGATTACACTATACAGAACATTAAAAACATTTGAAAAGAAAGGGTTAATACACAGTATTCAGGAAAACAACACAACCAAATATTCCTTGTGTCAAGACGCTTGTACGGAGAACTTTCATCAAGACAATCATCTTCATTTTTATTGTACACAGTGTATGGAAACGGTTTGCCTTGAACAAGTTGACTTGTCCGAAATTCAAGTTCCTTCAAACTTTAGCTTGCAACAGCTCCGTTTTTTTTGCTAAAGGAATTTGTGATAAATGCAATGGTTAAACAATGCAATATCATTGCACCGCACTTCATTATACTTTTGTTCTATCGATTTAATTTCTAAAAAAAATGGAACATAAACATAATTACGATACACAAGGCAAACAACTTTGCTGCACATTGGAAGATAAAATCTATACTAAAGCAGGGTCAGAAGATTTAACCAAGCATCAGCACGAACACAACGATGATGACGGACACGGACAGGACTATAGCCATAGCAAAAGTAGTTTGATTAAAACGTTCTTACCAAGTATTGTTTCATTGGTATTGCTATTTATAGCCATTGCATTGGATAATTGGTTTCCACAGCAATGGTTTACAGGTTGGGTAAGGATTATTTGGTATGTGGTGGCTTACATTCCTGTTGGCTTGCCAGTATTGATAGATGCGGTGAAAAGCATTGCCAAAAGAGATGTTTTCTCAGAGTTCTTTTTAATGGGCATTGCCACCATCGGAGCGTTTGCCATTGGCGAATATCCTGAAGGGGTTGCCGTAATGTTGTTTTATGCCGTTGGCGAAGTGTTTCAGTCATTGGCAGTAAAAAGAGCCAAATCAAACATCAAAACTTTGCTTGACCAACGCCCCGATGAAGTAACTATTTTAAGAAACAATCGGACGCAAACCGTAAAAGCAGAAAGCGTACACATTGGCGAAATTATCCAACTGAGACCTGGGGAAAAATTGGGTTTAGATGGAGAGCTTTTATCAGAAACGGCATCATTCAACACCGCAGCTTTGACGGGAGAAAGTATGCCCGATACCAAAGCCAAAGGCGAAACGGTTTTAGCAGGCATGATAAACCTGAACACTGTTTCACAAGTAAAAATAACCACAGCCTATACAGACAGTAAACTTTCTAAAATTTTGGAATTGGTACAAAATGCCACTTCTCAAAAAGCACCGACAGAGTTATTCATCAGGAAGTTTGCAAAAATCTACACACCTATCGTAGTGTTGTTAGCCGTTGCCATGTGCGTATTACCCTACTTTTTTGTAGCCGATTATCAGTTTTCTGATTGGCTGTACAGAGCTTTGGTTTTCTTGGTTATATCGTGCCCTTGTGCATTGGTCATCAGTATTCCATTGGGCTATTTTGGTGGCATTGGTGCAGCAAGCAAAAACGGGATTCTATTTAAAGGCAGCAATTTTTTAGATGCACTCGCCAACATCCAAAACGTGGTAATGGATAAAACAGGTACAATGACCGAAGGAGTTTTTAAGGTACAGGAAGTTGTTTTCGATAAAGCATTTGATCAGTCGGAAATACTGCAAATGGTAAACGCCTTGGAAAGTCACAGCACACACCCCGTAGCCACTGCCATTCAGGAATATGTTGGTACAGTAGACTACAATATCCGATTGCAAAATATAGAAGAAATTGCAGGACAAGGACTCAAAGCCGATATAAACCTATTTGCTGAACAGACAGGCGGAAAAGAATTGTTGGTTGGAAATTTTAAGTTGATGAACAAGTTTTCTATTGCTTACAACATTGACCCGAATAGCATAGTTTATACAGTAATTGCTGTGGCTTACGATAAAAAGTTTGTGGGGTACATCACGATTGCTGACAGCATAAAAGAAGATGCCCAATTTACAATTGATAAACTAAAATCACTCCATGTAAAAACCACCATGTTGAGTGGCGACAAATCAACCGTAGTGAAATTTGTTGCAGAAAAATTGGGAATCAATAATGCGTTTGGGGATTTATTGCCCGAAGACAAAGTCAATAAAGTAAAAGCGCTGAAAGCAAAAAATGAAACCGTTGCCTTTGTCGGGGACGGTGTAAACGATGCACCTGTAGTAGCTTTAAGTGATGTGGGCATTGCAATGGGTGGTTTGGGAAGCGATGCCACCATTGAAACGGCAGACGTGGTAATACAAGACGATAAGCCCAGTAAAATCCCTATGGCAATCAATATCGGTAAACAAACCAAAAGAATAGTTTGGCAAAATATTTCAATGGCATTTGTTGTAAAAGCTATTGTATTGATACTTGGTGCCGGTGGATTAGCCACAATGTGGGAAGCTGTGTTTGCTGATGTAGGAGTGGCATTACTGGCTATCCTGAATGCTGTACGAATACAACGAATGAAGACAAATTGAGTTTTGATTCAGTCAAAATGACGATTATGTCAAATGGTAGACTTTTTTCAGGTCATTATATTTCTGTATTGAGGGCGTTTGTTGATCGAATTGGCTCGTTCTGCCATCCAACAGACGATTTCATTGACAAATATGTCTGTCTATTTGAGCAGGCTTTTGGGGGACTCGTCATTGAGCAAAACACATGTGGCTGCGGCCCTTATTCCAATTCACATATTTCTAATTTCTTGCTTTTAAAATGAAGCTTAACCTGTTCTACTTTATCTTGGTTGTCACATATTAAACGAAGAATTTTATCACAATCATCAAGGTCAAAATTCCAATACCCTTTCCCAATTGTGAAGTTTAAGAATGATGATAGATCATTTACCAGTTTCGGGCTATCAACTGAGGTCTTGAATATATAGATCATTACTTGGTGGCTTTGATAGAGATTATACGAGGGTAATTGTGTTTATGATGCCTTGTTTATTCAAGACATCTTTGAAAATTTGTTCTCGAGATTAATAAGCCACTTTAAACGTTTTTCATGACTTACCGATTTTACAGAAGTAAAACTTATCCATTTAAGGTTTTTATATCCCATTGTTTTGAATACACTGTTGAGCATTGCCTTTCTGATTAAATTACCTATCAAGAAAGAATAGAGCCACCAAGGTTTGTTCATTGTGGTGATTACAGTAACACCTTTTAGCTTTTTCAAAAGAGGTACTAACCCGAAACCCCTTGGATGATGTTCGTAAACCTCTCCTGGCAATAAAGCCCTGTCAATGAATCCTTTGACATTTGCTGGCATTAAGTCCCACCAAATGGGAAAAATAAAGATAAGATGATCTGCTTGTTTAAGACGATTGTTATAGTCGATTACTTGCGGGTCAATCGTCTTATGTTCAACAAATGCCTTCAAATCCTCTGTTGACATGACAGGGTTGAACTTGTCATTGTCCAAGTGGATAAGATCAACTTCATGCCTTCCTTTCAATAATCCCTCTGTAACCGCTTCAAGAATGGCATTACAATAACTTTTTTCGTAGGGGTGACTATATACTATCTGTACTCTCATTTTTTGACTGTTTACTAACAGTGCAAATTTGAGTAGATGAAGAGTAATAGAACGATAACAATTGTTAAGAAATCACATGGCGATTTATAAACACAAAAATTAATCAACAAATCCGTGAGTAAATGACTTAGCGTCTGTTTCTTATGCGACTTAATGAAACAGGGGTTATTCCTAAATACGAAGCAATGTAATGCTGTGGAACTCGCTGAACGATATGTGGATGTTGTTTCAGAAGTTCTTCGTAGCGTTTTTGAGGGTTGTTTTTTAGAAATGAGTACAAAAATTGTTGTGATTGGAAAAGTCGTTTGTACAGATGCTCTTCCATTTCCTTTTTCAATTCAGGTGAACTTTCAATCATCATTTGAAAATCTGCTTGCGAAAGAGTTTGTAAGATAGTAGGTTCCAAACTTTCGATACTATAAAGGCTCGGCTGCTTTGTCCTGAAACTCTCTATTGAAGAAACGCGATCGCCCTCAAAGAAAAATTGTGTGGTGATCTCTGCGCCATTATTATTGACCCATGTCCGTAAACAGCCTTTTTCAATTAAGAACATGGTTTTTGAAATTTCCCCTTCCTTTAAAAGGGTTGTTTTGGCGGGGACTTCCAACCGATTAAATTGCTGTTTGAGTATGTCAAATACATTCGATTTCATTATGTATCTATTGTATGTTAGATGGTCAATTTAAAGATCAAGTGTAAGTATATATCGGAATTTCGAAGCGATTCACAATTGGCAAGTTCAGTATTGTAAGCATAACAATTTGGGGCTTATTTCATTTTCATTTGTAACATTTCTTTTCTAATCAATTCTTCTGAGATAAGCAATGCTTTTACCCTTCTTGTCAACAACGTATGTTGGGATGAACCCTTTTCGATTTTCTGCAAAGCTTTTTCACATTTATAAAGAAGAGAATGGATAGCCGTTTTTGCTTCTTCTAAATCTGCAGTGGTGTATGCGGTCATCTCGTTATCTTATAAACTAGTACCATCTAAATTAACGGTTTCTTTCATATTACATAATTTATTTCCAAAGTTGATGATTCTGATTTGTATGTTAACTGTAAGACCAAACAACATGACCTTTTAAAGTCTGGCAAAAGAGATTGCCGGGCTTTTTTCAAATTATTTCCCTATAATCTTTTTACGGTGCAGCAATCCCCAAAAATGAAGTTCGTCCAAGACTTTTTCAAGTGATTGACCATGTGGCGTGATCGTGTATTCGACCGTTGGGGGAAAAGTGCTATGTACATCCCTGCGGATAAGTTGGTTTGCTTCCAGGCTTTTCAGTTCTTTGGACAGTGTTTTGTCAGTAATCCCGTTGACTTCCCTTGAAATCTGCTTGAAACGCTTGGGCTTTTCAGACAAAGAAAACAAAATAAGCAATTTCCATCTTCCTTCAACCGCTTCCAGTGCGTCTTGGATTGACAGCATTGTTTTAGGGCAACCACCTTTTGACAACATATTCTATTGATTTTCAAATTACTTTCCATTTGGATAGTGCTTTCCAAATAGGAAGTAATATCATTTGGATAGTAAAGGTAGCTAAATTTGTCCCATGATAAAAAAAATAGCTATGACAGCAATATTGAAAACATCAAAGACACTTAACATTATCCTTTGGATAGCCCAAGGGCTTTTAGCACTGACCTTTCTCTGGGCAGGTTTTATGAAAATATTCCAACCCGAAGAGTTACCATTCCCTTGGATAAAAGACAACCTCGGTTTAGTATTAGCCACTGGTTTGGTTGATTTACTGGCGGGAGTTGGGATAGTATTTCCGGCATTGCTCCGTATCCAACCTAAACTGACCATTTATGCAGCTTATGGAATTCTTACCCTAATGATCGCAGCAAGCATTTTTCATGTTTCAAGGGGCGAAGCAAGCGACATTGGCTTTAATATTATTATGGCCCTTCTTGCCGTACTTGTTGCTTGGGGAAGACAAGGAAAAGTACCGATATCATCTAAAAACGAATAGCAGGCGATAATCGATTATGACAAATTTGTTTAAAAAAATGTTTTCATCCGGTCCCATACAACCCGTCATTTGAACACAAACAACCGACTTTTGGATACTTTTAATTTGATGGACTGTCCCAACTTTGTACCATCAAATTAAAAGAACAAAAAATGAAATTCACATTAATAACCGGTGCATCGGGTGGGATTGGAGAAGCCATAGCGCTGAAACTGGCATCAAGAAAACAAAACCTGGTGTTGGTAGCACGAAACGAAGCCAAACTAAAGGAATTGGCTGAACGGCTAACCAAGCACCATCAAATTTCGGTGGAATATATTTCGGCTGATTTATCTACAACAGGTGCAGCACAACAGGTTTTTGACGAAACGCAAAAACGCCATTTACAAATCGAAACACTCGTTAACAATGCTGGAATTGGTTCCGGTGGTGAATTTGCAGAATTGTCCTTGCAGTCAGAGTTGGATATGCTGCAACTTAACATATCGTCTTTGGTTGCACTCACC
>NZ_JBHUHR010000049.1:10039-16490 GCF_042682445.1 Belliella marina | reverse complement strand
AAAAGCGGCACCATCATCAACGTTGCTTCTATGGCATCTTTCATTCCGATACCGTATATGACCACTTATTCTGCCAGTAAGGTTTTCGTGCGACACTTTACCCAGGCACTCACGCAAGAGTGTAAGCCCTTCAATGTGCACGCCATGTTGCTTTGTCCCGGATTGACCAAGACCAATTTCAACAATGCCGCAGGAATAGCAAACGAAATAGGCAAAGGGCTTGGTACGGAATATAGTAGCTCAACCCAAGCCCCTGAACAGGTGGCAGATGAACTATTTAAGGCATTGGACAAAAGAAAACACTACATTGTTTCAGGAAGAATGAACCGGATGGCAGCCCGGTTATCAACCCTGTTTCCAAATGCATTCTTAGCCAGGAGTTTTGCAGGATCGTACAGAAAAAAATTGGGTAAATAATTTGTAAATTTGACTATAAATAAAAGCAAAGTGAATCCTGATACAGTGACCATCCATCTCAAATCCATTGCTGATATACACAAGGTGGTGGGTCTTTCCAAGCCGAAGCATCCGCTGTTCAGCATTCACCGTTTTGAAGATTTACCCCAAGTAGAAAGCGTACAGCGCACCAAGTTGATCAGTGATTTTTACCAAATCACCCTAAAGACAGCATGTCCCTGTAAAATGCAATATGGACAAACACCTTTTGATTTTGATGAAGGGGTCATTTCCTGTTTTGCCCCCAGGCAAGTGAGCATCATCGACAAAGATTTTGCATTTGCAAAAGCTGGCTGGCTGATCAATATCCACCCTGACTTTTTGAGGGCCTATCCCTTAAATCAAAAAATAAAATCTTTCGGTTTTTTCGATTATGATGTAAACGAAGCGTTGATCCTATCCGAAGAAGAGCAGAAAGCCATAGAAACCATTTTTCTGCAAATTGAAAGGGAATACCTGTTGCCCATTGATGATTTCAGTCAGGACGTGATGATTTCCGCAATAGATTTGTTATTGACACATTTCAATCGCTATTACAAGCGTCAGTTCATTACACGGAAAACGCAAAACAGCGACCTATTAAATAAAGTGGAAAAAAAATTAAACAACTATTTCCTCAGTAACAATGAACACAAATTACCAAGCCCTGCCTACTTGGCTTCACAGTTAAATTTATCGCCCAAATACCTTAGCGATTGCCTGAAGCAACTCACCGGGCAAACCACACAGCAACACATCCACGCAATGCTGATAGAAAAAGCCAAGGAGGTCTTAACAACAACAGAACTTTCTGTAAGTGAAATTGCTTACGAATTAGGTTTTGAGCATCCACAATCGTTTAGCAGGCTTTTTAAGGCAAAGACCAATATTTCGCCTTTGGAGTTTCGGAAGTCGTTTAATTAGAAATTTTCCTTTTCTCTCTTTTTTATTTTTTTTCAGCAAATCCACGAACGACCTAACACCTGCTCAGCAGTCATAGGACAACACGAAAGAAAAGCCCCACCACATAGGATTTTTTTGAGCTAATGACTTTGGTACATTTGGACTTCTCGGCAAAATAAATTTGGACTTTTCAACAAAGCTACTTAAAAATGTTACGCTCATCTTTGCATCATAAAATTATTGGACAATGGAAAATAAAGAAACAGCAAAGAAGTATTTTGATGCAATGGTGGCTGGAAACTTCGATGAAATGAACAAGTTAAAAACACCTGATTGTGTTTATTGGTTGAGTGGTGAGGGATCCTGGCCTTTTGGAGGTTATCAATCACTCGAAAACCAGGCAAAACTATGGGGCACCGTAGCAGAACGATTCCCGGATGGGATGAAAATGACGCTTCAATCTATCACTGCAGACGAAGAGCGGGCAGTACTTTATGTTCATATTCGGGGAATCCGAAAAGATGGCCGTATTTACGAAAACAATGTGATGCTGCTTTTAACATTTAAGGATAGCTTAATTAGCGGGCTTTATGAATATCTGGATACTATTATGGTTAATGAACTATTCTGTGGCCCGATGGATGATGTAAAGTAACAGTTAATAACATTGGGAATGCGATGAACAACATATTAGAAATAAGAAAATGAGGGTAATCATAACAGGAACTACGGGAATGGTTGGCGAGGGCGTTCTGTTGGAATGCCTGCAAAACAACAAAGTATCAGAAGTGCTAAGCATTTCAAGAAGATCCTGCGGAATTAAAAATCCAAAACTGAAAGAATTATCAGTGCCTGATTTTACAAAATTGCAGGACTTTGAAAACGATATAAAAGGTTACGATGCCTGCTATTATTGTGCAGGGATAAGCTCCGCAGGAATGTCGGAAGAAAAATATAATTACATCACTTATGATACCACGATAGCGTTTGCAAGAGCACTGTTAGAAGCCAACCCTAAAATCACTTTTTGTTATGTAAGTGGAAGAAGCACTGACAGCACCCAACTAGGAAAAGTCATGTGGGCAAGGATAAAAGGAAAAACAGAAAACGCCTTAAAACAAATGCCTTTCAAAAGTGAATACAATTTCCGTCCTTCATTGATGAAACCCACCAAAGGACAAAAGCATTTTTACGGCTACAATCGTTGGGCACATAAAATATTTTATCCATTATTTAGCCTGTTCTTTCCTACCTGCACTATTCAGGAAATTGGTAAAGCTATGATAAACGTAACTTTAAAAAGGTATTCAAAAAATGTTTTAGACGAGAAAGATATAAAAATGATGGCTCAATGAAACAACTAAGCGAATTTTCACAATCAAAATCATGCACATTAGCAACACCAATGATTGACGAAACAGAAAGGGGCAACGACAGCATGCAAGTATTTAAACAATGGTGGAAAAATGTAAAGTAGCAAACAATGAAAGTAACTGACATAAAATCTTGTTATATCGGACCCGAAATTTCGCCTGAACAATTTATTGCTGAACACTTTTTCTTGTATTTGGCAAAAGGAAAAATAAACAGCTATGACGGAAACAAAAAACAAACAATCCATGCAGACGAATATTGTTTGTTTTTTAAAAATCACTTGGCGAGATACAACAAGGAAAAAACAGAAAACGAATTTGAAAAAGTAGTCATCATTTTTGATGAAGCGTTTTTAAAAAAGTTTCAGGAAAAACATAGACCGACAGTTATAAAATTCAAATCAGAAAAAGCATTTTTGAAATTAGACAAACGTGAATGGTTACCAAACTTTATTCAATCACTTGTACCCTATTACAATCGTTCGGGAAAAATTGACAAAGCATTTGCAGACATAAAACGAGAAGAATTGCTTGTCATCTTGCTGAAAAACCAACCCGAACTTGTAGGAATATTTTTTGACTACGGCATACCTGAAAAAATAAATTTGGAAGCGTTTATGAATAAAAACTTCAAGTTCAATGTAAGCATTCAGCGCTTAGCCTATATGACAGGGAGGAGTTTATCGGCTTTCAAACGGGACTTCAAAGAAATTTTTAATGAAGCCCCAAATCGTTGGTTAATACAGAAACGCTTACAAGAAGCACATTTTCTCATTGACAAAAAGAACAAAAAACCGACTGACATTTATTTGGAATTAGGTTTTGAAGATTTGTCGCATTTCTCTTACGCTTTCAAAAAGCAGTTTGGTTATGCACCGACAGAGCTATCAAACAAATAAGAAACAGACTGAGCCAACATCCACGACCAACACAAAAGAACTTCCCTTGTTTTGGATACGACCTTACAGGATTTGAACACTTTTTGGTTTTAAAACCTGAAGACATTTGTACCATAAATAAAATATGAAATCGAGCAAGATGAGAACGTCACACAGATGGATGATTATCATAGCGAGATTCCATAGCCTGTCCCGACCAATCGGGATGACAAATAAAAAACAAACAAACACATGAAATTATGAGTGACAAAAAAGTGTGGTTTATCACAGGAGCATCGAAAGGTTTAGGACTTGCATTGACCAGATTGGCATTATCACAAGGCGATAAAGTGGTGGCTACTTCAAGGAATACCGAAGCGTTAAAAAAATCCATTACAGAATATCAGGGCAATTTCTTGCCATTGAAAGTGGACATTACATCAGACAAAGAGGTGAAAAAAGCAATTGAAAAAAGCATCGAAAAATTTGGGAGAATTGATGTCGTTGTAAATAATGCAGGCTATTCTTTGGTAGGCAGTATGGAAGAAATGACAGACGGGGAGTTTCGCCAAACAATCGATGTAAACCTTTTTGCAACAGTCCATGTGATACGCAACGTAATGCCTTATTTAAGGCAACAGCAATCGGGACATATCATCAATATTTCATCCAATGCGGGTTATGTTGGGTTTGCAAATGCTACTAGCTACAATGCGGCAAAGTTTGCCGTAATCGGGCTTTCCGAAGCACTGGCACAGGAAGTTAATGCTTTTGGCATAAAAGTCACCGTAGTAGCACCTGGACAATTCAGGACCAATTTTATGGACAAAGGCTCCATGCAATATGCTGAAAACAGGATCCCGGTATATGGTGTGGATCAAGCAGAAGAAATGTGGACGGCATATAGCGGACAACAAATCGGTGATCCCGAAAAATTGGTAAAGATACTTGCCGAAATAGTGGAGTTGGAAAATCCGCCCATCCGCCTGCTGTTGGGAACAGACACCTATCAACTGATAAAAGAACACCGGGAAAAAGAAATGCAGGAGTTTGAAGCGTGGAAGCATTTGACCTTATCAACCGATTTCGACTGATTTTTTATCTTCACATCCATGAAAAAAACAACCCATAAGCCGTATATCATCCATTCGATTTCAGAATTGCACAAGCTACTGGAACTGCCAAAGCCCAAACATCCATTGGTAAGTGTTATCAATTTTGAGGAAATCAAATGCTTTGACGATGAAAGTATGCGGAGTGTTTCCTATAATTTTTACTGCATTGCCATTAAAAGGAATTTTGAAGGCAAAATGAAATACGGACAGCAGTATTATGATTTTGATGAAGGAGTGATGACCTTCTTTTCACCCATGCAGGTGGTCACCACCAATATTGTTGAGAACTTGAAGCTATCGGGATATTGGCTGGTTGTTCATCCCGATTTTATCAGAAATTACCCCTTGGGAAAAGCAATAAAGGAATACGGTTACTTTTCTTATGCCGTGAATGAAGCCTTACATCTTTCGGACGATGAAGAAAAAGCGGTAACGGCAATCATACAGAACATTGAAAACGAATACCGTTCGGTTATCGACAATTTTAGCCAGGATGTCATTGTTTCCCACATAGAATTGCTGCTGAATTATTGCAACCGTTTTTACAACAGGCAGTTTATTACCCGCAGGACAGCGAGCAACGACTTGTTGATAAAACTGGAACGTTTATTATCCGATTATTTCAATAGCGAACAGCTACAGGAATCAGGGCTTCCAACCGTCCAGTATATTTCAGGCAAATTAAATGTTTCGGCAGATTATCTAAGTGATATGCTTCGCAACCTTACAGGACAAAACACCCAACAGCATATCCATAATCATTTGATAGATAAAGCCAAAGAAGTATTGGTGACCACAGATTTGTCCGTCAGCGAAATTGCCTATCAGTTTGGTTTTGAATATCCACAGTCTTTCAGCAAATTATTCAAAAAGAAGACCGAAATGTCTCCTTTGGAGTTTCGGCAATCGTTTAACTGACGGACAAGCAGGATCAAGATAGGTTGGCTTCTATTGAACAACAGCTTTAACACAGAATATTTATCCAAAAAAGGGTTTATAAAAACAGTAAGACACCATCTCAATGAACAAAACTTTTAAAATACTGAAACGAACAATGATTATACTTTTGAGTATCCTACTATTAATGGCAATTGCCATTTTCTTTTATATGCGTCAGTCAAAATTTGGTAAAGCCCCAAGTGGTGAACGTTTGGAATTAATAAAAACTTCAGCCAATTACAAAAACGGTAAATTCCAAAACATAAGTTTTACGTCTGTCTTGACCGAGGGGTATTCTATGACGGTAATTATGTGGGATTTCCTGTTTAAAAAATTTCCGAGGCAGAAACCCACAGATATAATCCCCTCTATAAAAACGGATTTACTAAAACTTCCATCTGATAGCAATGTATTGGTATGGTTTGGGCATTCGTCTTATTTTATGCAGGTTGGCGGCAAACGCTTTCTGATTGACCCTGTTTTTAGTGGTAATGCAGCACCCATACCGGGGAACAACAAATCATTCAACGGAACGGATATTTATACAGCAGCGGATATGCCCGAAATAGATTGTTTATTGATTACACACGACCACTACGACCATTTGGATTATGAAACCGTTATCGCATTAAAAGACAAAATAAAGACCGTGATTTGTGGATTGGGCGTTGGTTCCCATTTTGAGCATTGGGGATTTGACAAGAATGTAATTATCGAGAAAGATTGGAACGAACATGTCACGTTGGATAAGGGGTTTACGATACATACTGCACCTGCAAGGCATTTTTCGGGAAGGGGTTTTACAAGA
>NZ_JBHUHR010000049.1:8768-10029 GCF_042682445.1 Belliella marina | reverse complement strand
CGGGAACTTGAAAATCGTCTTTCAATATTTTATGGAATGTCATTTTGACACTTTGCTCATCAATTAAACTGAAAAAATCCTGTGCTTCTTGAAGTTGCATCATACTTTTTTCCAGTTTTTTCAAATCATCAAATTCTGTTACAAAAAGTACATTTGCATATTCATTTTTGAAGTTGCGAACCAAACAATGGGAAATAACCCCACTTTGTTTACCCAATACAGTTTCAAATCTCAAAACTGCATTTATCAGTTCATCATCTGTTACGGTTTCTTTTTTCTTGAAACTTGTGAATTCCATTGCTTTTGCAAAATTGTTGCTTACCCTTATCATTTTTATAAGTTTTAGATTAATACTTCTGCAAAAGTAAAATGGGGTTGAGACAGCCTTATGTCAAGGGTCCAGAATTAATTCTGCACATTTCGAAATATTCCTGAAGTGTGATTTTGTGCGGTTTGAATTGTGTATTGAGCACTTTTAAATCTCGAATCCTATCCAATCTAAATGACCTAGAATCTTTTCTCAACTGGCAAAATACAATAAGCACCCAATTTTCTTGGGTGTTGTAAAGGGCAAACGGTTCAATAATTCTTCTGGTAATTTCGTTTTTTTCGGTTGAAAGATATTCTATTTCGGAACAATTATAATTAGTCAGAGCCAATTGTAATGTTGATAAAAAGTTGCTTGTTAGCGTATTGTCTGTATTGAATCTAAAAACAACACGATTAGAAAGTAAATTGACTTTTTCTTTTGTGTTGTACCGCAATACAGATTTTATCTTGTTGATTGCTTCGGTATATTCTTTTACAAATGAAAAGTCTTTGTTCTTTGATATCAGTTGCTCGGCTGTAATCAATGCATTGGCTTCGCTTTCGGTAAACATTACGGGTGGAAGCCTGTAGTGTTCCATGATAGAATATCCTTTGCCTTTTCCAAATTAATTCCCTATCATCTTTTTGGAGAGCGGCATACCCCAAAAACGTAATTTGCCCACCTCTTTTTCAGGTAACAGACCCTTTGGTGTGATGGTATACTCAACCGTAGGTGGAAAAGTACCATAAACATCAAAAAAGAGGGGAGATATAATATGGGGTTGGGTATTTTTCTGCCAAATACGCAACCCCAATACATCATTTTATCAGAGGCAGATACTTATTCCAATTTGTAGTGATTGCCCAAACATTTATGGCAAACAGCACTAGAGCCATTCCGATACCAGCTATATCGTGTACCATGTGATGGACAAAAATTCCGACCATTACC
>NZ_JBHUHR010000049.1:5817-8758 GCF_042682445.1 Belliella marina | reverse complement strand
CCCAAAGCTCTTGTTTTGGGTATGGCAATTAGTATTCCCCCAATAATTTCTATAATTGCCACCAATGGAAAAATCCACTTTATGGCTACTAAAGCACCCATTACCTGCATCATTTCTTCGGACATTTCAGGCATAGGCATATAGTTGAAGAATTTATTTAAACCTGCGTTAAGCATCATCAAGCCAAACAGCACACATAAAACGGTAAGAATCTTGTTTTTCATTTTTTTTTGGTTTTGTTTTTCGGTGATGCAAATTTACTTAACTTTGATTACCAAATATAATCAGATACCTAAAGGTAATCAGTTACCTTTAGGTAATCACTTGATAGTTGCAAGATAAAATCGACATGACTAAAATAATTATTAGACTCATAGGGCAATGATTATTTTAGTCGTCAAAGATTCTTCCGAATCGAGCCTGCCTGGCAGCAGACAGGTTCGGAACTGGCTATCTGACCATTGAAAGACAAATTAAAAACAGATGAAAAAAATGGAACATCACGAGTGTATATCCAAATTATTGCCTGTGAGGGATACATTGGATATTATCGGTGGCAAATGGAAAATCTTAATCCTGATTTCAATATGGGAAGGCAACAAACACTTCAGGGAGATCGAGCGAAGTATTCCCAAGCTAAGTACCAAAGTACTTTCCAGTGAATTGAAAGATATGGAAGCAAACCAATTGATTACACGCACAGTCATCAACGGTTTTCCGGTAAGGACTGAATATAAATCAACAGCATATTCTGAGACCCTAAAAAGTGTAATAGCAGAATTGCATGATTGGGGAATGAACCATCGGAAGAAAATTTTGGGGAAATAGCTGTATCAGTAGTCAGTTTCTTGAATCAAATAATTTAGGAAGACATAACCTTGGTTAGCTGATGCAAGCATGATATTGATGTTCATAATGTTTTTTATGTGGTAACTATTATCGTGCTATCGCATTCTGCCCTTTTTCTATATTTACGGACATTTGTATAGGGTTCGTTAAAATTATTTTATTTATTTTTGTATCGATAAATACAAAAATAAAATATGATGAGAGGGAGACCTGTTATTTTTGACAATGAGGAGTTGGTAATAAAAGCCCAACAGCTGTTTTGGGAAAAGGGTTATAACGCCACTTCGTTAACTGATTTACTTAAGGTCACTGGAGCCGGTAGCGGAAGTTTCTACAATACATTTAAAGGGGGAAAGAAGGAAGTATTTAGCAAAGCTATTCAACAACGGAGGGTAGAATTTATCAAATTTCGCAACCAACTTGGCGAAACGGAGAATCCAATAGAGTTGATCAAGGATTTTTTCAGAAGTATTGCCAATGCTCATGCACAAGCCCATCATAAAGGTTGCATCATTGCCAATACAGTAGTTGAGATGACATTTATCGATGAGGAATTGGAAGCGCAAGCCATACAAATCCTTAAAGAAGTGGAAGAAATGTTCACTGAAACTATTCGGTTAGGACAAAGGAATGGACAAATTAAAAGCAAAACAAATGCAGAAGTTTTAGGAAAATATCTCATAACATTCTGGTGTGGATTAAACACCCTAAGAAGAATGTACCCTGATAAGGAAGTACTTTCACAACAAATAGAAATGCAGTTAGCAGTAATCAGTTGATTTTTTTTAACTATTTATGTACCGATCATTACAAAATAAAATGGATTTAAAACTCAAAGGAAAAAAAGCATTCATCAGTGGTTCAACGCAGGGAATAGGATTTGCTATTGCTCAACAACTACTTAACGAAAATGTAGAAGTCATCATTAACGGAAGACAGGCGGATAAAACGCAGCAAGCCGTGAAAAAGCTCCGAAAACAATTCCCTGAAAGAACTGTAACTGGAATAGTTGCCGATTTTGGCAATAAAAATGAAGTGGAAGATTTGCTGGATAATTTAAGCGGAATAGACATACTTATAAATAACGTAGGCATTTTTGAGCTTAAAGATTTTGACAAAATTACAGATGAAGATTGGTATGGTTTATTTACCGTCAATGTGATGAGTGCGGTAAGGCTTTCCAGAAAGGTATTGCCAGAATTATTGGAGAAAAATTGGGGAAGAATCGTATTCATAAGCAGCGAGTCCGGCGTGAATATTCCTGAGAATATGATCCATTATGGAATGACAAAATCAGCAATGATGGCCATTGGCAATGGTTTGTCCAAATTGACCAAAGGGACTGAAGTAACAGTCAATACGATTTTGGGAGGGCCGACTTATTCTGAAGGTGTAGCTTCTACAGTTGAATACTTAGCCCAGTCGCAAAATTTGAGTGTAGAACAGGTGAAAAGTGGGATTATTCAACAGGCCAATCCACACTCTTTGCTACAACGTTTCATAGAGCCAAATGAAATCGCAAGTCTGGTGACATACCTTTCCAGTCCGCTATCACTGGCAACAAATGGAGCGTCTATAAGGGCAGACGGAGGTGTTTTGAGAACTGTATGAGTGAGCAGGTTTAAATAGTAAAGAATCAGCAAACAACCCGTCATTTGAACACAAACAACCGACTTTTGGATACTTTTAATTTGATGGACTGTCCCAACTTTGTACCATCAAATTAAAAGAACAAAAAATGAAATTCACATTAATAACCGGTGCATCGGGTGGGATTGGAGAAGCCATAGCGCTGAAACTGGCATCAAGAAAACAAAACCTGGTGTTGGTAGCACGAAACGAAGCCAAACTAAAGGAATTGGCTGAACGGCTAACCAAGCACCATCAAATCTCGGTGGAATATATTTCGGCTGATTTATCTACAACAGGTGCATCACAAGAGATTTTTGATGAAACGCAAAAACGCCATTTACAAATTGAAACACTCGTTAACAATGCCGGAATTGGTTCCGGTGGTGAATTTGCAGAATTGTCCTTGCAGTCAGAGTTGGATATGTTGCAACTTAACATATCGTCTTTGGTTGCACTCACA
>NZ_JBHUHR010000049.1:3588-5807 GCF_042682445.1 Belliella marina | reverse complement strand
AAAAGCGGCACCATCATCAACGTTGCTTCTATGGCATCTTTCATTCCGATACCGTATATGACCACTTATTCTGCCAGTAAGGTTTTCGTGCGACACTTTACCCATGCACTTACGCAAGAGTGTAAGCCCTACAATGTGCACGCCATGTTGCTTTGTCCCGGATTGACCAAGACCAATTTCAACAATGCCGCAGGAATAGAGAACGAAATAGGCAAAGGGCTTGGTACGGAATATAGTAGCTCAACCCAAGCCCCTGAACAGGTGGCAGATGAACTATTGAAGGCATTGGACAAAAGAAAACACTACATTGTTTCAGGAAGAATGAACCGGATGGCAGCCCGGTTATCAACCCTGTTTCCAAATGCATTCTTAGCCAGGAGTTTTGCAGGATCGTACAGAAAAAAATTGGGTAAATAATTTGTAAATTTGACTATAAATAAAAGCAAAGTGAATTCTGATACATTGACCATCCATCTCAAATCCATTGCTGATATACACAAGGTGGTGGGTCTTTCCAAGCCGAAGCATCCGCTGTTCAGCATTCTTCGTTTTGAAGATTTCCCGAAGCCGGAACTCACCCAACGTACAAAATTGATCAGTGATTTTTATCAAATCACCCTAAAGACAGTATGCCCCTGCAAAATGCAATATGGACAAACCCCCTTTGATTTTGATGAAGGTGTTATTTCCTGTTTTGCCCCCAGGCAAGTGAGCATTGTTGAGAAAGATTTTGCCTTTGCAAAAGCGGGTTGGATTATAAGTATCCACCCTGACTTCTTGCGAACCTATCCCTTAAATCAAAAAATAAAATCTTTCGGTTTTTTCGATTATGAAGTAAACGAAGCGTTGATCCTATCCGAAGAAGAGCAGAAAGCCATAGAAACCATTTTCGAACAGATTGAGAAGGAATACCTTCTGCCCATAGACCAATTCAGTCAGGATGTGATGATTTCAGCTCTTGACTTGTTGTTGACCCATTGCAACCGGTATTACAACAGGCAATTCATTACCCGGAAAACGCAAAACAGTGAATTGTTAAATAAGGTAGAAAAAATATTGAACCATTATTTTTACCATTCAGACGAACAGAAATTGCCAACACCAGCTTTTTTGGCTTCGCAATTAAATCTATCGCCCAAATACCTTAGCGATTGCCTGAAGCAACTCACCGGGCAAACCACACAGCAACTCATCCACGACAAATTGATTGAAAAAGCCAAGGAGATCCTAACCGCAACAGAACTTTCTGTCAGTGAAATCGCCTATCAATTAGGTTTTGAGTATCCGCAATCGTTCAGTAAGATATTCAAACAAAAAACAAATCAAACCCCTTTGGAATTTAGGCAATCGTTTAACTGAGCACAAACAAGATTGAGATCTGTAAGACTGGGGTTTACTTAACAATAGCAGTAGCACAAAATACTTACCTATTAACCAGAGTTCGACTATTCTCACTTTGTCTAAACGGTTTTAAATAGTGAACCCCAATCTCAGTGAATAAAACAACTAAAATATTGAAACGAACAATGATTATACTTTTGAGTATCCTACTATTAATGGCAATTGCCATTTTCTTTTATATGCGTCAGTCAAAATTTGGTAAAGCCCCAAATGGTGAACGTTTGGAATTAATAAAAACTTCAACCAATTACAAAAACGGTAAATTCCAAAACATAAGTTTTACGCCTGTCTTGACCGAGGGGTATTCTATGACGGTAATTATGTGGGATTTCCTGTTTAAAAAATTTCCGAGGCAGAAACCCACAGATATAATCCCCTCTATAAAAACGGATTTACTAAAACTTCCAGCTGATAGCAATGTATTGGTATGGTTTGGGCATTCGTCTTATTTTATGCAGGTTGGCGGCAAACGCTTTCTGATTGACCCTGTTTTTAGTGGTAATGCAGCACCCATACCGGGGAACAACAAATCATTCAAAGGAACGGATATTTATACAGCAGCGGATATGCCCGAAATAGATTGTTTATTGATTACACACGACCATTACGACCATTTGGATTATGAAACCGTTATCGCATTAAAAGACAAAGTAAAGACCGTGATTTGCGGATTGGGCGTTGGTTCCCATTTTGAGCATTGGGGATTTGACAAGAATGTAATTATCGAGAAAGATTGGAACGAACATGTCACGTTGGATAAGGGGTTTACGATACATACCGCACCTGCAAGGCATTTTTCGGGAAGGGGTTTTACAAGG
>NZ_JBHUHR010000049.1:0-3465 GCF_042682445.1 Belliella marina | reverse complement strand
GGGGACAGTGGTTATGATACGCATTTTGCCGAAATCGGTGAGAAATTCGGGGGATTTGACCTGGCAATTCTTGACAATGGCCAATATAATGTAGCCTGGCAGGCCATCCATATGCTGCCAGACGAAGTATTAAAAGTGGCAAAAGAGCTAAATGCCAAACGCATATTTCCTGTCCATTCTTCAAAATTTGTAATGGCATATCACCCCTGGGACGAACCCTTGATAAAAATCACGGAACTGAATGAAGGAAACATACCTTTGGTAACACCAATTATCGGGGAAATTGTAAATTTGAATGATAACGATCAGCAATTTAAACAATGGTGGACTGGTGTAGAGTGAAAGACAACGGCAAACAGTGGGTAACCTCGGGCTTCTTATCAGGTAATTTTTAAGAAGGAATGGTTCCCGAAAAATGCCATATGGGCAAAGCCCGTTTGATTTTACGATAAGATACCTCATAATAAGAGCTTTCGAAATGGGTGGGAGTGAGGATCATGTTTTGTCCTGTAGCAGCGGATGCTTTTTTCCAAATTTGAGATACGGTTCTCCCATATGACGGGACAGGTTGTGAGAGGTTTGGGGTTGGGATTTCCCTTTTCTCTCGATTATACGCATCACCGGACTGTCCCCATGAAACACATCTGTTCATGTCTATCCATTCAAGGTTATTTTTATTTCTGAAACATCCCTCGTGTTGGAAATAGCCACATTTAACCGGTTGGGGTTGTCGGTTGGAAAGTATGCTGTCATTTGGTATCTGGGCAATAGATCCATAGCTTTTGGCAAGGATACTTTCGGCTCTATCATTTTTCAGCCCGATGGCCTCAGCAATTTCTTTCAGGTATTGGAATATTTGGAAAGTCCCATCTTCGCTTAGTGCGGTTTTAGTGATGACTGCCCGGTCCTTACTGTAAGCATATTCCTTGTCTCCAGTCTTGAAAACCACATGGCACTTGCCTCCCGCGTACCTAAAGTGTTTTACCTGGTCGGTTACATCTTTATCGTCTATATAGATCAGATCTCTATGGAGTGGCATTTTTGTAGGTTTTATCCGGTCCTATATTTCTTAAAATTCTCCGCCTGCTCAAAAATCCCCTTATACACTTCGTCCCTATCTACTGGAGGGTAATCATTCTCCGCTAATAGAATAATCAAATCTACTTTTAGCTCCTATTTAATAGTCCAAGTGATTGTTTTAAGTCTTTCTTGAATCATTTTTAAGATTTTTAAGACGTCTTCTTCTTTAGGTAATTCTCCATAAACCAGGTTTTTAAAATTCTCGGTATAGATAGTTTTTAACTCATTCCACACCTTTTCTAAGTCTTTGAAGATTAGAGCATCATTCGGGTGAAATATTAACCATTTGTTATTGTTTCTGAAGCTCATCACATCATCTTTGGCTACTTTCAATAGCATTTCATCAAATGCTGGTGAGTGAAAGAAGTTCAAAAATAGATTGCAGGAATTTTCATTTGGTCTGCTGTAAACCGAATAGCTTGTCTAAATAAGGTTTTGCTTTCGTGCAGCTTCATATAATATTCCATTTTTCGGTACTGGATAATACTTTTCCTGCGCCAGTGAGTTTATACTTAGTGATTGGATTCAATGACTTAAAAAGTGGCTCGGTTGTTTTTCCTAGCTGTAGCTCTTCTAATATAGCTCCCAATAAAGCCCTTGTGGCAGGTGGGTATTTTAAGGCTAATCGAATCAGAGTAATGACTTCTTTGTCGATGTAATTTTTGATGATAGCCAAAAATCGTTTGCACGATGATTCCACACTGGCATCAGGTATTTTTTTGATATAACGAATGCTATCCAATATTTGTAAAAAGGGTATGTTGTCTTTAGTAATGATGTTTTTTTGTTTTATAAAAGAAATGGTATAACGCTCTCTTTTAAAACTAGGGCGAACCTGATTTTTCCCGATTTGTATAGTATTACTTATTTGCGTGGTCAACCCCAGTTTACTGAAAATGCTAAAACCTGTTAGGTAACCGGTGACTTTTCCATCTTCTTCCAGCAAGTCTTTGACTATCTGTTTCTGTTCAGGTTGAAGATCCCCAAAAATTGTTTTTTCAGGTTTGTAGTATTTTCCTTTTGATAGTTTAGCGATTTTACCTGATTGTGCCATGCGGTTTAGCGCTTTAATTACAGCTTCTTTTTGTTTCACCTCTGTGGTAAAATCAGCGTAGGTGAATACAAATCCCTTTGGGAATCTATCTATCGTAAATGCTATGTAATCAGTTATTTTCATGGGATATAAAAGTAATGAATAAAAATAAAATGTCCAGTTTTTTAATTAAAAAACTGGACATTTTAAACATTTAGTAAAAAATAAATAGTGTAGGAACTTTCCTTGATAGGCTTTGGTTTGATACTTGTATCAAACCAAAGCCTATCAAAAATAAATTAGAATTCCTCAAATACAATATTAATATTTTTAGAATTAAAAACAATTTTTTAACATAAATGATGATTGAGTTTTTTTAAAACACCTCCTCATAAAAAGAAATACATTCCTTAATTCTATAAGAATTTGGTTTTAACCTGTCTTTTAAAAGGCTTGATTTAATGTCTTCAATTATATCATAGTTGTACTTGACATCTTCTATGGCTGTAACATTATCAGCTATAAAATCTTCCAATCTGCTAATTATTTCTTCTGCAAACTCTTTTGAATATGAAGATAGATTAACCATTGCTTTTTTCACAGTATTCCAAATGGTGTTAAACCTAATATTGTTTTTAATTTCCCGATTATAAGATAAAAGCAAAAGATGTCCTATCCACAAATTCTCTCCTAAACATGAAAAGCCCCGTTTAAGAGGCTTTTTTCGAAGAACCATTTTCAGGGAATAGATCGCTTTCAACTTTTTATTGCCTGGATGATCAGTTTGATGGGGAAAACAGGTAAGGATAAAGCCCTTACTTGCCATTAGATGGTAAAATAAACCTCAAATATTTTATGCTTAGTTTAGGAACTAACCTAATTTCTTTTCTTATCAGGTAAATTTTAAATATGAAAACCTAAGATTTGAAATGATTTCATAAATTGGTATTTGTCGTTGAAAGATGATTCATAAACTGAATCTAATAAAGTGGGCTTCATCTTATGCAGGTCTTTGAGGAAAGGGTAGGGCTGTGGTTCTGTTCTTTGCCAGTTATTCTGGACTGCCTATTTCCATATCCGTGAATTTGATATATATTCTTCGTAAGCTATAGTATGTCCAATATGCTACTTTGTCAATTGCCGACCAGAAGAAAATCAGTTCAGTGTCATCAAGTATTTGTTAAAAAAACATTCGTCATACGTTGAACTTGTTCCTAAGAACTACAAAATTGAAATCAAAATTTATATAGACGGACTTGCTAGGACTTATACATTTCTTTAACTTAGCTTATCTTTGGTAACGAAGACCTAATTCCTGAACAATATTTACTTTATACAGCTAAAATACATTT
>NZ_JBHUHR010000048.1:188567-188668 GCF_042682445.1 Belliella marina | reverse complement strand
CAACAAGTCTATCAAAACTGAGAATGCATTTAAGAGAAAAAAGAAACAGAGTGGAATAGTTATGTGAAATTTTAGCCCTTTTGCTTGTTTTTCAACATAGG
>NZ_JBHUHR010000048.1:187431-188557 GCF_042682445.1 Belliella marina | reverse complement strand
TCTCCACAAAGTTCACAAGGGAAAATGGGCTGTCACTAATTCGAAATCCCCTAGTGTCCTTAGTGCATCCTTTGGGTTCTTAGTGGTTAGAACTTACCACAAAGTGCACCAAGGTTCCCACAAAGTTCACAAGGGAAAATGAGGAATCAATAATTTGAAATCCCCTAGTGTCCTTAGTGCATCCTTTGGGCTCTTGGTGGTTAGAATTTACCACAAAGTGCACCAAGGTTCCCACAAAGTTCACAAGGGGAAATGAGGAATCAATAAACCGAAATCTCCTAGTGCCCCTTGTGCATCCTTTGGGCTCTTGGTGGTTAGGATTTACCACAAAGTACAAGAAGGTTTCCACAAAGTTCACAAGGGAAAATGGGCTGTCACTAATTCGAAATCTCCTAGTGTCCCTTGTGCATCCTTTGGGCTCTTGGTGGTTAAGATTTACCACAAAGTATGCGAAGGTTTCCACAAAGTTCACAAGGGAAAATGAGGAATCAATAATTTGAAATCCCCTAGTGTCCCTAGTGCATTCTTTGGGCTCTTGGTGGTTAGGATTTACCACACACCAAGGTTCTCACAAAGTTCACAAGAGGAAATGAGGAATCAATAAACCGAAATCTCCTAGTGCCCCTTGTGCATCCTTTGGGTTCTTAGTGGTTAGAACTTACCACAAAGTGCACCAAGGTTCCCACAAAGTTTACAAGGGGAAATGAGGAATTAAAAAATCGAAATCTCCTAGTGTCCTTAGTGCATCCTTTGGGTTCTTGGTGGTTAGGATTTACCACAAAGGTACACGAAGGTCTCCACAAAGTTCACAAGGGGAAATAAGGAGTCAATAATTCGAAATCTCCTAGTGTCCCTTGTGCATCCTTTGGGCTCTTGGTGGTTAGAATTTACCACAAAGTGCACCAAGGTTCCCACAAAGTTCACAAGGGAAAATGAGGAATCAATAATTTGAAATCTTCTAGTGTTCCTTGTACAGTCTTTGGGTTCTTGGTGGTTAGGATTTACCACAAAGGTACACGAAGGTCTCCACAAAGTTCACAAGGGGAAATAAGGAGTCAATAATTCGAAATCTCCTAGTGTCCCTTGTGCATCCTTTGGGCTCATGGTGGTTAGGGTTTACCACAAA
>NZ_JBHUHR010000048.1:41592-187421 GCF_042682445.1 Belliella marina | reverse complement strand
ATCAATAATTTGAAATCCCCTAGTGTCCTTAGTGCATCCTTTGGGCTCTTGGTGGTTAGAATTTACCACAAAGTGCACCAAGGTTCCCACAAAGTTCACAAGGGAAAATGGGCTGTCACTAATTTGAAATCCCCTAGTGTTCCTTGTGCATTCTTTGGGCTCTTGGTTGTTAGGATTTACCACAAAGTACACCAAGTTCTCCACAAAGTTCACAAGGGAAAATGGGCTGTCACTAATTCGAAATCTCCTAGTGTCCCTTGTGCATCCTTTGGGCTCTTGGTGGTTAGAACTTACCACAAAATGCACCAAGTTCTCCACAAAGTTCACAAGGGAAAATGGGCTGTCACTAATTCGAAATTCCCTTTTTTGAAAATGAATAAAAAACAACCCATTTATCTTCCTTTTTTCCAATCATTTCGTAACCCATTTTTTCCGTCAGTTGCAAAAACTCTTCAATATCTGGAGTTTCCTTTGGATAGGCGTGTTTGTAGTATTTGTAGATAAACAAGCCGAAAGTGCCTGGCGAGCGTTTCCCAAATGTCCCGGTATCTTCCACCGCCAACAGTCTCTCTTGATGGCTTTGATTGTAAGGAAGTAATACTTCCCTGCTGAAGTGTACAAAATTATTCACGACAAGGAGCTCTTGTGATGTATCAATGGCAGACTCAAATTGATGGATGAAATGGGGATAGTTTTTCAATTGCCTTTGGTAGCTAAAACTGAAAACCACAGCGGCAAGCAACATGCAGCAGATAGCTGTCTTTTTCAACCAAAGGAATTTCCCTCCCAGTAGAATCATCACCAAGCCAAATACCAGCAAAAAAAGCCCATTTTTAAAATCCCCAACCAGCAGCCCGATCACAGCGCCTTGCAAGACCCCGATCCCCCAATACACCCCAGCCACATCATTTTCCAACCAATATTTACAGCCATATCCAATCAAAACCGCAAGGATTGGGATGAGAATGATCAAATGTCTTGGGTTGAGGTAAATGGGATTGTATAATTCAAGACTCGTGCTCATAAACCAAAAACCAAGCATAAGGCAAACCAATGCCAATGCAAATTCAAAGGCTATTCTTTCACCTTTTACCAAACCTACATACACTCCCGGCACTGCAAGGGCAAGCCAAAGCCAATAGGATCTTTCCACAAAGGTGATCAGTGGGCTTATAGTAAGCCTATTTAGCATGGCTGGCCAGGCTTTGTCATTGTATGAGTACTCAGAAATGTAGTGGCCGGCGTTGACGGAATTGATCCTGTAAAAAGGGTCTCCAAAAGCAGACCAATAATAGCCCAGGTAAATAGCGCCGAATACCAAGGCGAAACTTCCAAGCCAAAGGTGGAATTTGAGGGGCTTCCCCTGTTTGAGATCCCATAGGAACAGGAGTACCGGGAATGGAAAAAGGTAGATGGTCGTTTCTTTGGTGGCAAAGCCAATCAGCAGGGATAACACCAGCAGAAATGCGGCAAGTATTGGCCGTTTGGCTCTAGATGTAGCAGCAAAGGGAACGAGGACAACCCACATGACCAGTAAGCTGTCCGGATATACCTTTGGTAGAAAGTGTAATAGAAAGACATGGGAGACGAAGAATATTGCTGCCCAGAATTGTTGGTTTTGTTTGGGCAAAGCCTTGATGATGACAAAGAGTGTGGCCAGATAGGCAAGGAGAGAAGGAATGGAGGCGATCCTGTCATCCAAGCCAAAGAGATGGGTGAATATCCCGGAGAAGAGATAGGCGCCGAATCTACTGCTAAAATGGTAGGCATTGAGGACTGTCTCGCCTTTCCAGAAAGCTTCTCCGGTAAGGATATAAAAAACATCATCACTGAAAGTAATCCCATCATATCCAAGAATCCAGAAAACCACCAAAATAGCGCTTCCCATGGATATAATTTGATTTTGGCTCAGCTCAGTCCTCATTTTCCAAATATACTATCTATTCCCAATCGGACAATTTTTTGCGCAAAATGCACAGGAAAATCGTTTTTGAGTCATGGCAAAGTGAGAAGTCCCTCCCAGGGTTTGGGCATAATCATTTCGGTCTGTGTACCAACAAATACCAATGACTGTCAGCTGTAGACAATTATCCGCATGATTTCATGCGAAAATTCACATACAACTGTCATTGGGGATAATCATATTACATATTTAGCTATATTTGATTCAAAAGTATCATTTCAAATCTATTCATGAAGCATTTCGCTTACGTAATATTGTTACTGATGGCAAGTTCCTGTATCAGCAACAAAAGAATCACCTATCTGCAAAATCTACCTGAAAATGAAGCCATTGATTTAGATGAATTCATACCCTATGCCGAGGTGGATTACAGGTATATCTTACAGCCATTTGATATTGTTGATATAGATTTCGCAAGTTCGGATCCAGAATTGACCGAGGCATTTTCCTTTCAGGGAGCGAGAAATATGCGTGGGGGAATGATGGGTGCCGGTGCAGGTGGGGATCTGTTTTATTTTACAGGTTACTCTATCGATGAAAGAGGTCTTATCGAACTGCCCAAGCTTGGGAAGGTGCACATCGCCGGATTGACAGAGGAACAGGCGAAGGGAAAAGTCCAGCAAGCCATCAATGCCTATTTCAAGGATGATGTGTTTGTGAAATTAAGGACCGCGGGGATCCGTTTTACGACTATAGGAGAGTTTGGCAGAAGTGGAACCCAGGTCATCTTGAGAAATAGGGCGACAATTTTTGATGCCTTGGCAGCTGCCGGGGAATCAAACATTTTGGCCAAAAGAAATAAGCTGTTTATCATCAGGCAATATGATGGCGGGACTAAGATCCACCAGATCAACCTCCACGATAGGGCCTTGTTGGCATCGCCATTTTACTTTATCCAACCAAACGATATTTTGTACCTGGAACCTATGCGGATCCGACAATTGGGGAATGCTGATAACCTGTCTTCCAGTCTACAGCTTTTCGCAACGCTTTTGGCGTCTGGATTATTGATTTTTGGATTGATTAGGGGAAAATTATAGTATATGGAAAAGTTTGATTTAAGCCAGCTGGATAATGAGGAAAGCGAAATAGAAATCAGGTATGTCATCGCAAAATACCTGCGCTACTGGCCTTGGTATGTGTTGTTTATCATTGTTTTTTTGATCGCTACATTTTTTTTTCACCGCTACACGGAAGATGAATATGCTGTGTCCGGTACGATGGTTATCCGGAATACCGTCAAACCTGAAACCAGGATTTTGGACAGGTCTTCTATTTTTTCTACCCAAAACAACCTTGACAATGAGATATTGATGCTTTCATCAAAGAATCTCGCAAGGGAAGCTTTGTCCAAGCTGCATTTTGATGTCGCTTACTTCGCAAAGACCAATATCAAAACCATAGAGCTGTACAAAAGCTCACCCATCCATGTGGAGGTCGACTGGAATCACATGCAGATCCAAAATGTTCCCTTGGCACTCCATATACTTTCTGAAAACACCTATAAAATTGTCCCCGAGACCAGTAGTTTCTTTGATTTCAACCCGGCTTATGCCCAAGTAGATGAATCCATTTTGGACAAGACTTTTGGATTTGGGGAGCAGGTGGAAACGGCAAGGATGAAGTTCAAAGTCCATTTAATCAATCCAGCAAAAGTGGGGGATGTTGTTATTTTTACCTTAAGAAGCCCATCAAGCTTGGAGGAAAAAATGGTCAAAGAGGTCAGCATCAAGCTTGTCAATGCAGGGGCTTCAGTATTGGAATTGAAAATGACCACGTCAGTGATTGAAAAAGGCAGGGACTATATCAATGCTTTGATGGAATCCCATCTGGAGAGTGAACTGAGGGAAAAGAACAGAAATACCGAAAATACCCTCAAGTTCATAGAGGAACAATTGGGCTTTTTGGAGGATTCCCTGAAGAAGAAAGAGAGGGAACTGCAGAATTTCAAGGTCCAGAACAAAATGATCAATGTCAGCGAGGAGTTTTCCGAGGTTTTGGGAAGGATCAACAAGTTGGACGATTCTGTGCAGGAGCTGGATTTTCAACTGTCCTACTACTACTCCATCAAGGATTATATGGAGGAAAAAACCATGGATTTTTCACAGATCATAGCCCCATCAGTGGTAGGTATCCCAGATCCCTTGCTCAATGGGCTTATCCAGACTTTGGTGACATTGTCGCAGGATAGAAGAAAGCTGCTGGCATCAGTCAATGAGATCCACCCTGAAATCAGGAAGATCGATGTACAAATGGAAAAGGTGCAGGAAGCATTGGTGGAGAATATTTTGAACTTGATAGAAAATACCCAAAAGAAAAAGACCCTGGTATTGTCTAATATAGCAACTTACGACAAACAGTTTTCTGGACTTCCCGAGTCTGAATCCCTGTATGCAAGTATATTCAGGGAATATAGGTTACGGGAAAATCTATATACCTACCTACTGGAAAAAAGGGCTGAAGCTGGAATCGCCAAAGCCTCCAATGTGACCGAAAATGCCATCTTGGATTATGCAAAAAAAGGCTCATTGGTATTTCCCAAGAAGGAAAACAATTACCTGTTGGCTATTGCCTTGGGTTTCTTTTTGCCTTTTGGGTTTATCGTGCTTCGGGAGCTCATGGATCAAAGGATCAGAAACCAAAGGGACTTGAAGAAGAATTTTATGATCCCGCAATTGTCCATCATCGGTAAAAGTGATATGCCAACCAATTTGGTGGTAATGGAACACCCCAAATCGGCAGTGGCAGAGTCCTTCCGATCCCTGAGGTCTGCGATCAACTACATCGCTGCAGATAAGAACTCAAAGAAAATATTGGTTACCTCAAGTGTGTCAGGGGAAGGGAAAACCTTTACTTCCATCAATCTAGCCTCTATTCTAGCATTGGGAGGAAAGAAAACTGTCGTGGTTGATGCAGATTTGAGAAGGCCAAAGTTGGCTGGTTATTTCAAACATTCATCAAAAATAGGCCTTTCTACCCTGTTGATTGGCAAAGCCACAGAAGATGAGGTGATTGTGGCTTCTTCCCACGAAAACCTGTTTTTTGTACCATCGGGAATAATTCCCCCGAATCCCGCAGAGTTGCTCCAAACACAGCGCTTAAAAGACTTCTTGGTGTATCTGGAAGCCAATTTTGACATGATTGTCTTTGATACCCCGCCATTGGGCTTGGTCTCTGAGACCATAGACCTGACCAGGCTTTTTGACCTGAATCTTTATGTAGTGAGGCAGGATTATACCCTGAAAAACCACTTGGTGATGATCAATGATTTGTTCCATAACAAGCAGGTAAACAATGTGTATGGCATATTCAATGGGATTGAAAACTCGGGCTACAATTACAAAGGCTACAACTATGGTTATGGAAATGCCTATATTTATTCCCAAAACAACAAATACATGTACAACTATTACGGAGAGGATAGGAAGCCAAGCCAAGCAAAGAATTGGTTCTTAAAGCTTGTATCCTATTTTAAAATAAAGTAGTAGTTGATTTCCCGAAAGATTTAAAAAACCCTATAAACTACCCCTTCATGATAACAGCATTGATCCCGGCGCGATTTGCTTCTACACGGTTTCCTGCAAAACTTTCACAGGAATTGTGCGGAAAATCCGTCATCCAAAGAACCTATTTAAGTACACAGGAGACGGGACTTTTTGACCAAGTGATTGTGGTGACAGACCATGAAGAGATTGTAAGGCAGATCGAAGAAGTGGGAGGGGAAGTGTTTTTTAGCAAAACGGTACACGAAAGTGGGTCAGACAGAATCGCCGAGGCTGTAAAAAATATCGCCACCGATATCGTGGTCAATGTTCAGGGTGATGAGCCTTTTCAGGATCAAAAATCACTTCGGGATTTGGTGCAGGCATTTGAAGACCCCAAGGTGCAGGTGGCCTCTATGATGTTTCATATTTCCATCACCGAAGCGCAAAACCCCAATGCCGTCAAGGTAGTCATAGACAATGATTCGAATGCCATGTACTTTAGCAGGTCACCGATACCCTATATCCGAGAGCGTGCCGATGGTTTTGAATATTGGAAGCATGTTGGGATCTATGCCTACAGGAGGGAGACACTTTTGGAATTTACCACATGGCCAAAATCCAAATTGGAACAAATAGAGATGTTGGAGCAACTGAGGCTTTTGGAACATGGTGTGAAGATCAAGATGGTGGAGACAAAGCACCAAGCCATTGCGATAGATGTCCCCGAAGATCTTGAAAAAGCCATTGAGTATTATCAAACCCACTTCAAAAAATGATTTTGGCAAGTATACCAACCTACTGGTTTGTGTCCCCACAGAACAGTAAATAGGATGTTTTTTGGTTGGTGGAGACACCGACCAAGGTTCCAGGGATCAAATTCATCCATGGCCTGTTTCCTCACAATCCTCATTCATGGTCTGTGTCCTCACAGACCGTTTGAGTTAAAATGGACTACAGCCATGGCATATATCCTCTTAGGCCATTCAATTAGTTATTTGCCCAGCCAAGGTTTGTGTCGCAAAGACCAGTTTCAGTGGATAGGTGTTTTTCGGTTGGTAGAGATACCAATCTCGGTAACAGAGGATTTTTAGGGGTTGAAACTCAGTTTGACCTTTGTACCTACACCTTGGTCACTATGGATCTCCATAGAACCTTTATTTTTTTCTATATAGCCTCTGCACAAAGCCAATCCCATCCCCGTTCCTTTTTCATTGTTTGTCCCAAAATTCGAAATCAACATTTTTTGGTTGAGCTTTTGCAAAGTTTCCGGGGCTATGCCTGTGCCATTATCTTCTATGGACACGGTGATCTTTCCGTCTTCTTCCATGGCTGTGCATGTGATACGGCCATTTTTACTCGTAAACTTGACGGCATTGGCGATGAGGTTTCTCAGGGATATTTCGATCATTTGCCTGTCTGCAAAGAGTTGGATTTCATCCGGGATATCCACCGCTGTATTGATCTGCTTATGTTCAATTGCATATTGCAGGGAGGCTATGGTTTCTGAGAATAAGTGCTTCAAGTTGAAATGTTCGGGGTGGATCGATTCCCCTTCTTTCTGGCTCAATGCCCAATGCAGAAGGTTCTCCAAAGTCGCTCCCGCCCTTCGGATTTCCCTGTTCAAATGGGGAGTTATCTCACTGATTTCCTCTAGGTCCAAGTTCTTGTCCGAGATCAATTCTGTTACCGTGATCAGTGAATTGACTGGCCCTTTCAGGTCATGGCCAATGATCCCAAAAATCTTGTTTTGGTGGTCATTGAGGTTTTTGAGGTTTGCCACCAGTTTGGCAATCTCCTTGTTTTTGTTGGATAGTATAAGGTTTTTTTCCTTTGACTTGCGCAGGTTTTTGGCGACGATCAAAAAGAGGATGGCGATGACAAAGACCAAGACAATCAATAATCCGATGATAAGGATGTTCTGTTGGTTGCTTTTTTCTTTGTTTTCCAATTCCAATTGGAAAATAGCCTTTTCTTTTTCCAGGCTTTTTTGCGATTCTATCCGAGCAATTTCAAGTGTCTGCTCTTTTTGCCTCAAGGAATCTTTGTAACTGTAGTGCTTTTTAAGGTTTTCCAGGGCCAGTTTTGTGTCGCCTGTATCTTCCTGTAGGGCAGAGATGGTGTGATAAGCATCCGCCATTGAGAATATAGACCCTGATGTTAGGGCGTTTGAAAGTGCCTTTTCTGCATATTTCAAAGCAACTTGGGGTTTCCCAGTCACGACATAATATTTGATTTGGCTGGTGTAGGCAAAGGATAAAGTCTCAAAATCATTTGTCTTTTCAGCCGCCTCAAGTCCTTTGTCAAAGTATTTTTTTACGGAATCCAGTTGCCCATTTGCACCAAAGCGGTTTCCGAAATTCAGATAGGCATTGGCGATGTAGGTGTTTTCTCCAGTTTTCTCCAAGTCCCTGATGGCTTCAAAATAGGTAGGTAGCGCTTCTTCAAAGGAATTGGTCTGGGTCATTGCCAACGCTTTGTTCAATTTGTAATTGGCTATGTTGGTTGGCCTTTCGTTTTCGTCACAGATATCCAGAGCTTCTTGGTGGTATTCCAGTGCTTTTTCGAAATCCCCCTCCCTAAAATATATCAATCCTATATTGTTGCTTGTACTTGCTGATTTGTTGAAGAGCTTTTCTTTGCGATAGACTTCCTTGGCCTGCAAATAGTAATCTATCGACTGGCCATGACTTGATTTTTGGTAGTAATACACCCCAAAGTTTGTCAAACTATGGGCTATCCCTACCTGGTAATCCAACTCCCTACTTGCCTGCAGGGCAGTAGTGGCATACATGAATAAGGAATCGGGGTAGGTACCTTTCAGATCAAAAGCATGGTTGTTCATTGCATCTATTTCTTCAACAGATGTTGGTTTTTTTATTTCTAGGTAACCAAAATTGTTTTGAGCCTCAAGCAATAAATTGCTTGAATCAACACCTTGGAAATAAAGAACAATAAAACAGAAAAAAGAAAGGGTGGGTAAAGCCATTCGGGGATTAATCTATTGCAAATCTAAGCTACAATAAAATTAAAAGGAAACTATTGATAAAATAAAATTAGACTAATTCGGTTTTAAGATTGTTTGGGTTATGTAATAACCTGAGTTCGACTATTCTCATTTTGTCAACCTGCCTGCCGGCAGGCAGGAACGGTTTTAAATGGTGAGAACTACGAAATGAAGGTGCGAACTTTTTTATGAAGTAATATTGGGATATTGCGGATTGAAAAAGTGAAGTAGATTGCCGTTTAAAACCGAATAATCGGCTCAGTCAATAAAAACACCCATTTACTGCGTTAAATTTTTGGGCGATAGCTTAGGCTATCCCTCAAAAATTTGCCTTGTAACTGGATATTTTTATTGATTTTGACTTTGTGATAACAATCGAACTCAGGTTAATAATCATGCGCTTTGAATTTTATAAATTGCCAAAAGGGGAAAGTCAATGTTCTAGACTTTGTTTATATTGCCTTCTCCCATATTTGTGCTATTCAAAATTCTCTCATTGAAATACCTGTAGAATGCATCAAGACTCTTAACCAATAAGCATACAAACCATACAATCATCATGGCAAAAATCAATCTGAACATCAATGGCAAAAAAAGGGAAGTGGATGTGGATCCCAACACACCTGTTCTCTGGGTCCTAAGGGATCATTTGGATCTAGTGGGAACCAAATATGGCTGTGGCATCGCCCAATGTGGTGCCTGTACAGTGATCATGGACGGCAATGCCATCAGGTCATGCTCACTTCCAGTTTCCTCAGCAGCGGGTTCGAAGATCACAACGATAGAGGGACTTTCGGAAAATGGGGATCATCCCGTACAAAAAGCCTGGATGGAACATGATGTGCCGCAGTGTGGCTACTGTCAGGCAGGACAGGTGATGAGCGCAGTGGCACTGCTGGACAGTAACCCCAAGCCAAGTGATGAAGAGATAGACAATGCCATGAACGGAAACATCTGTAGATGTGGGACATATACCAGAATCAAGAAAGCTATCCATACCGCTGCAAAATCCTAGACACCAAAACCCCAAAAGAAATGACAGTCGTAAAAACAAATATGAATAGAAGGACCTTCTTGAAGGCATCTGCTTTGGCAGGAGGGGGATTGATGTTGAGTTTCAGTTGGCTAGCGGGATGCAAACCTGAGGAGGTTGAGAAGTTGGGTATGCCAGATGAATGGTTTGAATTGAATGCCTATATCAAAATCGGTGAAAATGGAGCCATCTCCCTCATGTCACCAAACCCTGAATTCGGCTCCAATGTAAAAACATCCATGCCGATGATTTTGGCTGATGAGTTGGATGTGGATTGGGAAAATGTGATGGTGGAACAGGCAGATTTTTTCCCCGAGAGGTTTGAAAGGCAATTTACCGGAGGAAGCCAAGGGATCAGGCAAGGCTGGAAGCCGTTGAGGACTGCAGGTGCGACGGCAAGACTGATGTTGATCCATGCAGCAGCCAAAACTTGGGAAGTTTCCGCAAGTGAAATAACTACAGAGAATGGAATGTTGATCCACAGTCTGAGTGGAAGCAAAGCGGGTTATGGTGAAATGGCCTCTGCGGCAGCTACTTTGGAAGTTCCAGAAGAAGTGACTTTGAAAGAAATCAAGGATTTCAGTATCATCGGCACTTCAAGGGGAAATGTTGACATTAAAAAAATATTGACCGGCAAACCTTTGTTTGCCATGGATCATAAAAAGGATGGAATGCTCATCGCGATGATAGTGCATCCACCTGCCTTTGGGATGAAACTGAAAGCGCTCGATGAATCTTCAGTAAAATCCATGTCAGGAATCAAGGATGTATTTAGTTTCGAAGTCCATAAAGAGGGTTATGAACAAAATGCTTTTGATACAACCACACATCCAGAATTGGTAGCGATTGTTGGAAACTCAACTTGGGAAGTAATGCAAGCAAAGCGGGCATTAAAAGTAGAATGGGAAAAGGCTCCCGAGAGAGAATTTGTAATGGAAGGCTGGGGAGGAAACAAAAGCACAGTAAAGGTTCCTGCTGGATTGGAAAGTACTGAAAAACACCTGGCCAGCATGCAGGAATCTTCCAGAAAACCGGCAAATGTACTGCGCAAAGATGGAAATCCTGAAGTAGCTTTCAAGAATGCCTCCAAAATATTGGAAAGGACATATACAGCTCCATTTTTAGCACACAATTGTATGGAACCTGTCAACTGCTTTGCACATGTCATGGAGGGCAAAGCAGAGATTTATGGCCCTACACAAGCACCTGAATTCATTGCCAATACACTTGCAGCCCGCTTGGGGATTCCAAAAGAAAATATTCAAATCAACCTGGCAAGAATGGGGGGTGGCTTTGGTCAGAGAGCCTATGCACATCACATGGTAGAAGCAGCGGTGATTTCCCAAAAAGTAGGTGCACCGATCAAAATGATTTACACAAGGGAAGATGACATGACTTATGGAATCTACAGACCGACTTACATCGCTACTTACAGGGCTGCATTGGATGAGGACAACAACCTGATAGGATTACATGTCAATGCAGGAGGGATTCCTGAAACACCCATCTCGCCAAACAGATTTCCAGCAGGAGCTGTAGACAATTATTTGGCTGAAGGATGGGAAATAGAATCTAATATTACAGTTGGTGCATTCCGTGCACCAGGGTCAAACTTCATCGCTGGTGCAGAGCAATCATTTTTGGATGAATTGGCAGAAGAAATGGGTAAGGATCCGATCGGTTTCCGGTTGGAGTTGTTGGAAAGGGTGAAAAACAAACCCGTGGGAACCAATAACCACTATGATCCTGATAGGTATGCCGGAGTTCTCAAATTGGTCAGGGAAAAATCAAATTGGGGGAATGCTGTGCCAGGTTTGCATAGAGGGGTTTCGGCTTATTTCTGTCACAATTCCTATGTAGCCCAAGTTTTGGATTTGAAAATGGAAGGAAATAGGCCTGTTGTGGAAAATGTCTATGCTGCAGTAGATTGTGGTATTGTCATCAATCCTGATGCGGCATCCAACATGGGGGAAGGCGCCATTGTTGACGGAATTGGAAACGCATTTTTTGGAGAGCTTCCATTTGAGGATGGAGTTCCCCAAAAGAGTAATTTCAATACCTACAAGATGATCAGGATGTCAGAAGCGCCAAAGCATATTGAAGTGCATTTTGTGCAAAATGAGCATGATCCAACAGGTTTGGGAGAGCCATTGTTCCCACCGATTTTTGCTGCTGTAGCCAATGCTTTGTACAAAGCTACCGGTACGAGATATTATGACCAACCATTTTCCAAAGGTTTGGAAAATGAAATGATTAGAATGTGATTTTAAGATGAACCGTCCAATTTACCTCGATTATAACGCCACCACACCATGCGACCCTAGGGTTTTGGAATCGATGCTGCCCTACTTTGGAGTGCATTATGGAAACCCTGCCAGTAGGGATCATTTCATGGGCTGGGAAGCGGAAGATTCAGTCCAAAATTGGAAAGAGGAGCTGGCAAAGTTGTTCAAGGGAAAACCCGATGGTGTCATTTATACCTCAGGGGCAACTGAATCCGTTAACCTGGCTTTGAAGGGCTTGGTCGAAAATGCAGGTAAGGGAAAAAACCACATCATCACCTGCCAGACAGAACATCAGGCTGTCTTGGATACCTGCGCTTTTCTGGAATCCAAAGGGGTTAAAGTCACTTATTTGAAAGTAGATAGGCTTGGCAATATTTCCTTGGATGATCTGGAAGCACTGATTGACGAAGCGACGATCTGTGTAGCATTGATGTATGCAAACAATGAGACAGGGATCATTCATCCCATCAAGGAAATATCGGAAATAACCAGAAGAAAGGGAACGCTGCTATTTTGTGATGCCACCCAAGCTCTTGGGAAAATCCCGGTAAATGTCAGAGAGGAAGGGATTGATATGATGGCTTTTTCAGCCCATAAAATGTACGGCCCCAAAGGTGTTGGGGGCTTGTATGTCAACCAGAAATCAATCGGTTCCAATATTTCCCCATTGATCCATGGGGGAAAGCATCAGAAAGGGCTGCGTAGCGGAACACTGAATGTGCCTGGTATTGTGGGTTTGGGATATGCTGCCATGCTCAGCAAAAAAGTAATGGAAGACGAAATGGCAAGGTTAACCGCTTTGAGGGATAGAATTGAGGATGTTTTGGTCGGGGAAATAGAAGGTGTAAGCGTAAATGGGACTGGCAATAGATTGGCGCATGTCAGTAATTTGGTAATTGCTGGGATAAATGCCGAAAAACTGCTTTTGTCACTTTCCAAAGACCTTGCACTCAGTAAGGGAAGCGCCTGTGCAAGTTTGATCCACAAACCTTCCCATGTACTTCGGGCAATGGGCTTGTCGGATATGGATGCTTTGGGTTCTATCCGCATCAGTTTGGGTCGGTTTACTACTGCTGAGGACATTGATATGGCATTGGAAAAACTAGTGGCAGGAATCAAGGCACAGCAACAATCAAAAGCAGCAACAGTTTAGGTATGAAGGAGATCAAGCAGATTTTAAAAGCTTATTCTCAGGCTAATTCAAAAGGGCAGGGGGCTGTTTTGGCCACTGTGGTTTATATTGAAGGTTCGTCCTACAGGGCGCCCGGAGCCAGGATGCTGATTACCGATGAAGGTGAGCTCACTGGTGCTATTAGTGGAGGATGCCTGGAATCAGACATCCTCCGCAAAGCCTTGATGGTAATGCAGAAGGCTCAACCTTTGTTGGTGACTTATGATACTTCGGATGAAGACAATACCTTGTTTGCTGTGAATTTGGGTTGCAATGGGATCATCCATATTCTTTTGGAGCCAATCAGTGAGAAAGATAAGCACAATCCTATTGCCTTGTTGGGCCATGTAGCCAACAAAAGACAGCATGCTGTCTTGACTACATTTTTTTCGATAGAAGATAGAGCCTCTATTCAGCAGGGTACAAAATTGCTATTCTCGCCCAGTGGGTTTGTTGCTTCTGATTTGAGCCTTCCTTTAGGAAAAAATGAACTGGAAGCCGATATCAGGTATGCGTGGGAAAGAAGATCTTCGGCTTTCATCAAATTTCCAAAAACCAGTGAAGACATCCCTGAAATCAATGCTTTTTTTGAATATTTGACACCTTCCGTTTCCCTTGTGGTAGCCGGGGCAGGAAATGACGTATTGCCACTGGTAGCTATGGCAAATATACTGGGTTGGGAGTTGACAATCATGGATGGGAGACCCCTCTATGCAAATGAAAGTAGATTTCCCAGCTGCCAATTGATTTTGACGGATCCCTCTATGGCTATTGGCCAACTCCAGGTGGATGAATATACGGCGTTTGTCTTGATGTCCCACAACTTCGAATACGATAAAGCTGTGCTGAAGCATGCCTTGCTTAGCCCTGCCAAATACATAGGGCTGCTTGGCCCAAGCAAAAAGCGGGATAAGATATTGGAAGAACTCCAAGAAGAAGGGATTGGCATAGATGGGGCATCATTGGAGAAACTGCATGCACCAATAGGTTTGGATTTGGGGAGTGAAAGTTCTGAAGAAATTGCCCTCTCCATAGTTTCTGAAATCCAGTCCGTATTCGCTGACTCGGATGTTGAAAAGCTCAAAAACCGAAAGGGGAAAATCCACCGAAGGGATTTGGGATTAATCCATTCGATAAAATCTTATGGGGTATTGATCCTCGCTTCGGGGGAATCCAAGAGAATGGGAACTCCAAAGCAAACTATAGCTTACAAAGGAAGCACTTTGTTGCGGAATTCGGCGATTCAAGCCATTCAATTACAGACGGCCGTTACGATGGTCATTATCCCGGAGGGGAAAGAAGATATCAGGAAAGAATTGGAAGGACTTCCTGTGGAAATTGTTGAAAACCCTGGTTTTCGCGAAGGGATGTCAAGTTCCATCAGGGAAGGAATCAAAGCGATTCGGTTGAATCATCCGCATCTTGAATTTATTCTGATAATGCTCTGCGATCAGCCCTATGTAGATACAAGCCACCTGACAAAGCTTGTAAACACCCAAAGGGAGAACAGTTCCAAAGTCACATCAAGTCTGTACGAAGGCAGGAAAGGAGTGCCAGCCTTGTTCCATCGTTCCTTGTTTGGGCAATTGCTTGCCTTGGATGGAGATACGGGGGCAAAGCACCTGATCGAAAAGTTGGGGAATGAAGTCTCAGCAGTATCTTTTCCCTTGGGCGCTTTTGATGTAGATACACCCGAAGCCAAGAATCAGCTGGATAGCATCAAAGGGTGATGATAAGCTAGGATTGTTTTAGTAGCTCAAAAATATGGTGCATTTTATGGATCAATATTCGGCAACCATCTTAAGCCATAATTGTCTTTTTATCCAATAGGAAATTATTGCAGATTATCACATTAAATATATTAGTTTAGTATCCAACTTATATTTTTGCAAGGAATGATCAAAGTAGAGGAAGCCAAAGAAATATTATCGGCGATAAAAATTGATAGGAAAATCAAAACTGTCTCCATCACCGAATCGGTTGGGATGTTTTGTGCAGAGACAATTTATTCACCCATTGCTGTCCCATCTTTCGACAATTCGGCGATGGATGGATATGCTTTGTTTTTTGATGATATCAAACCTGTGATGGAGATTTCTGGTGTTGTCAAAGCCGGTGATACTTTGGTTGAGCCTTTGAAATCGGAGACTATTGTGAGGATTTTTACCGGAGCGCCGATTCCAGTTGGGGCTGATACTGTCGTCAAACAAGAGCTTGTCAAAATTCAGGATAGACAGATAACGATAGACCCAGGCTTGGTGAAGAAAGGTGATTTTGTCAGAAAATCAGGGGCGCAATGTGAGATTGGGCAGGAGGTTGTCAAAATTGGCACCAAGATCACCACTGGAACGGTCGCCTTGCTGGCTTCTTTGGGGATTGCAGAAATTGCAGTGTTCAAAAAACCCAAAGTAGGGGTGGTTTTGACTGGAGATGAGGTTGTAGGTTCAAATGAAAAGCTGCTTCCAGGGCAAATTTATGATGCCAATGGACCGATGTTACATACAGCATTGCTGGAGTTGGGGATAGAAGTGGAGTTTGTAGAGAAAGTAAAAGATGAAGCCAAATCTGTTGAGGAATCAATCAAGAATCTTGTAGAAAAGGTAGATATTCTGATTTTAAGTGGAGGCATATCCGTAGGTGATTTTGATTTTGTAAGGCCTGCTTTACAAAACTTGGGAGCCAAGGAACTGTTCTACAGGATAGCGCAAAAACCCGGGAAGCCCTTGTATGCTGGTATACTGGGCTCAAAAGTGGTCTTTGCTTTGCCGGGAAATCCTTCTTCCTCCCTTTCCTGTTTCAAAGTGTATGTAAGTCCTTTTATCATGCGGTTTTGCGGTGCTGAAAACACCTACCAGTCTGATCTTAAATTTCCATTGGCACAGGCATACAATTCTGATTCTTCCCTGACATTGTTTTTGAAATGTGAATTGAAGGAAGGTGAGATCCATATCTTAAGTGGCCAAGAATCTTTCAATTTGATTTCATTCAATCGGGCGACTGGTTTGGTAGAAATCCCAAATTCAGATACCCAAAGCTCGAAAGGTAACCTTTACAATTATTACCCTTTCTAAAGTATGGATCTTTGGACAGTCTTTTTGTTTTGCCTCTTGCCCATTGCCGCATTTTTATATGCTTCGGTTGGCCATGGTGGGGCAAGCAGTTATTTGATGATCCTTACACTGATGGGTTTTCTTCCCGAAGAGATCAGGCCATCGGCTTTGTTGTTGAATATTTTCGTTTCCCTGATTTCGTTTCTGAATTTCAGAAAACAGGAGTCCCTGCAAAAAGATTTGTTTTGGTCACTGATCTTATTTTCTATCCCTGCAGCATATGTTGGCGGGACAATCCTATTGGATACAGCCATTTACCGTAAGATATTGGGGATTATATTGTTGTTTCCTGCACTGAAGTTCTTGTCGGTTTTTCCTGAGTCCACCAAAGTTGTCGTGGAGAGAAAAGTGTGGATGGGACCGCTGTTGGGGGTGGTCATAGGATTGCTTTCTGGCTTGGTCGGAATTGGGGGAGGTGTTTTGCTTACCCCGATTATCCTGATGCTGGGCTGGGCAAATGTCAAACAGACAGCAGTTTTATCTTCCCTGTTTATCTTTTTGAATTCCATCGCAGGCTTTGTCGGATCAGGTTCTTTGGATTTTGATTTGCCCAGCCAATTTTGGATCCTGATTCCAATTACTATCATTGGAGGTTTATTGGGAGGGTATTTTGGGGCAAAAAGGTTTAGCAATGCTGCATTGAGGTATTTACTCTGTGCAGTTTTGATTTTTGCTTCGGTAAAATTGTTATTAAATTAAAAGTTTTAGTAAGTTAGATTCAATGAAATTAACTGTTAGAGTATTTGGGAGAGTTTCGGAGGAGATAGGGGAAGCTGAATTTTCGATTGAGAATACAGGCAATGTATCTTCCCTGCGGGATGGGATCATAGCGCTATATCCCGCAATCAAAGATTTGAAATTTGCCATAGCGATCAACCATCAGCTGGCCACAGATTCAGATGCTGTTCCTGAGGGTGCTGAAGTCGCCCTGCTACCCCCATATTCAGGAGGATAAGTGATGGACAGGTTTGATAGACAATATAACCTCAAGGGTTTTGGACGGGCTTCACAACAGAAGTTGCAAAGTGCAAAAGTATTGGTGGTAGGGGCAGGGGGGCTTGGTTGTCCCATATTACTTTATTTGGCAGCTGTGGGTGTTGGTAAGTTGGGGATTGTGGATGGAGACGTGGTTTCAGAATCCAATCTTAGCAGACAGGTTCTATTTGGGAAAAATGATCTGGGAAAGAAAAAAGCAATCATTGCGGCGAAAATCCTCGGTGATAAATATGAGGATATCGAAATCATCCCAATCCCAGAGTACCTTCACAAAGAAAATATCCTTGATTATATGGCTGGTTTTGATATAGTTGTGGATGGATCTGATAATTTCCCCACAAGATACCTTGTCAATGATGCCTGTGTGTTGTTGGGTAAGCCCTTGGTCTTCGGTGCCTTGTATCAGAATGAAGGACAGATATCAATATTCAATGCATCCGGGATAGATTCGGTAAACTACAGAGATATGTATCCTGTACCCCCATCAGCCCATGAAGTGCCAAACTGTAACGAGTCAGGGGTATTGGGTGTGTTCCCCGGAATCATTGGCAGCATGATGGCAGCCGAAGCTATCAAGCTGATTTCAGGGTTTGGGGAGACCCTCAGTGGAAAGATGCTTTTTTACAATTTTCTCAATCACGCTGAATATAAAATAGGATTGTCCAAAAATCCCCAAAGTAAAATATCAAGTCCAAAATCAGCCACTGAATTGTTGGAAATGGACTACCAAGACTTCTGTGGCCTATCAGCCCAAATTGCTTGGGAAGAGGTGTCGGTCTTGCGGAATGAATTTCCCGACACCATTCTGATTGACGTGAGGGAAGATCATGAAGAGCCTGAACTGGAAGGGCTTCCTTTTACCAGAGTTACCATGGATAGGATTGCTACAGCAGATGAGGAGTTTGCCCAAGGCAATACGATCTTGCTCTTTTGCCAAACAGGTATCAGAAGTATGAAGGCTTCAAAGATACTGCAGGAAAGATTTCCTGATAAATATATAAGATCAATCAGCGGGGGGGTCAATTCCTTCGACTTCGATAGTTAAAGCAAACAATAATGGAAGAAAAGATTAGAACGCCAAAGAACATATTTGTCGATGGGGCTATTTCGCCTGAGAGGATAGCCAATTCAATAGCCAAACACAGTACAAAGCATGATATCGGTGGGCACAGTATATTTCTCGGACAGGTACGGGCAGATGTCAAAGAAGCTGGAGAGGTGCGGGCAATTGAATATACTGCTTATGAAGACATGGCCCTACAGAAAGCATTCGAAATCAGGGAGGATATTTTCTCAAAATACCCCCTGACTTGCATGCATATCTACCACAGTCTTGGAGAAGTGAAGGTAGGGGAGATTTGCCTTTTTGTATTTACTTCTTCCAAACACCGCAAAGCAGCTATTTCCGCATGCGAAGAACTGGTGGAAAAAATCAAAAAAGACCTTCCAATATGGGGAAAGGAGTTGTTGGAAAATGATGCCTCTGTCTGGAAAGAAAACAGGTGATACCCGATTTTCGGTCTCCTTTTAGTCTTGGCAGCAAAGATCCTGTAAAAAGATTAGCCGCAGAGGTACGCAAAGGGGCGCAAGGAAAAGTTTTTTTAGAGTCCGGTTTTTCTCAGATTGGAGTTTTAGGTGAAAATCTGTTGTGCCATCATCTTTTTTGATTTTGGTGTGCTACGCTAAAAGCCTTGGGTATCTTAACGTTCATTGCGGCAAAGGATCTTTGGTATAAGGATTAACCGCAGAGGTACGCAAAGGGGCGCAAGGAAAAGTTTTTTTTGGAGTCCTGTTTTTCACAGGTTGGAGTTTTAGGTGAAAATCTGTTGTGCCATCATCATCTTTAATTTTGTTGAGCGACGCTAAAAACCTTGCGTACCTTAGCGTTCATTGCGGCAAAGGATCTTTGGTATAAGGATTAACCGCAGAGGTACGCAGAGGGGCGCAAAGAAAAGTTTTTTTTTTGGAGTCCTGTTTTTCTCAGATTGGCGTTTTAGGTGAAAATCAGTTGTGCCATCATCATCTTTGATTTTGGTGTGCTACGCTAAAAACCTTGGGTATCTTAGCGTTTATTGCGGCAAAGGATCTTCGGTATAAGGATTAACCGCAGAGGTACGCAAAGGGGCGCAAAGAGAAGTTTTTTTTGGAGTCCTTTTTTTCACAGGTTGGAGTTTTAGGTGAAAATCTGTTGTGCCATTATCTTTTTTGATTTTGGTGTGCTACGCTAAAAACCTTGCGTACCCTTGCGGTCATTGCGGTAATGAATTTGATTGGCTTAAAGTTTTTTGGGTCAAAACAAATCTATGGATACTGGATCATTAACCAAAGCATAGCGGTCATCCAGAACGGATGCGTTGATGAAGGTTGTTTGGGATTTGGTGACCAAACCATAATCTTCATGAATGTGTCCGAAAACATGGTATTTGGGTTTCAATTTGGTGACAGATTTTAGCAAGTCATCACAGCCTACAGCAAGTCCTCTGGTATTTCTGTCTAGTATTCCCCTTGGAGGGCCATGGGTAATGAGTATATCGGTTTTCTTGGGGATGAGTTTCCAAGTTTCTTTTATTTCCGTCCCTCGTTGCCTGTTAAATGCCCAGTCATTGAACCATGGAGTGATTGGAGATCCCCAAAAATTGACTCCTTCAATGGTAACACCGCTATTATGTAGGTAATGGATATTGTCGGGAAGGATTGCTTTGATCCGCATTGCTGCGGCATGTTCAAAGAAGAAGTCATGGTTTCCTGCGATAAAGATTTTGTGTTTGAAATCCAGCTTTGAAAACCAGTCCAAGAAATCCACAACTTGCTCTTCCCTTCCATTGCTGCTGACATCACCAGCATGGATAAGCAAATCTCCTGAATCCATCTTCAGTGAGCGGTGCTGACCATGCGTATCCGATATCAAGGTAGTTTTCATACAATGCGAAGCTAAGAATTTAATCTGATAGAGCAATTAGTTGTATTGTATTGATAAAAGTTCTTTTAGTTTTTCTAATTGATTGGAGGATGTTGGTATATGGGAGGAAAAAAATTAAGTTTGTATTGTATACAGTTTGTTCCTTCTGCATTTTGTTTAGATTACAAAATATGATGGTTTTGGGGTGTGTCCGTATATTAACTTATGAAAATTTACCTTGGTATTTTCATGATTATCGTTGCAGTACAGGGGACATTGGAATGATCAATCGATTCGAAGAAAGTAAACCTTTGATTTTTGGAAATTTAATAGATAAAAACTAAATATGCGTCTACTGATATTGAGTTCAATATTGTTTTTGTTTGTGCCATTTGAGGGGAAATCCCAAACGGATGGGACTTCTGGTCTCCACAATCTCAAAGGGGATCTTAGGGTTCACGATCCGGTGATGATCAAGCAAGGGGATACCTACTATGTTTTTTCTACAGGACGGGGAGTTTCAATCAAAACCTCGAAAGATATGATCCATTGGAAAAATGCAGGCCAGGTTTTCGATTCACTAGCACTTCCAGCGTGGCATAAAAAAGACATTCCTGAGCAAGATGGGCATTTGTGGGCACCGGATATACATTATAGGGATGGGAAATATCACCTTTATTATTCAGTATCGGCCTGGATGAATTATGATTCCAGTATCGGGTATGCGAACAATACTACCCTGAATCCCAATGATCCAAACTATAAATGGATTGATGAAGGACAGGTGATCAGTTTCAAAAATGGAGGAGAGGGCGTGAATGTAATTGACCCGAATGTTTTTGTGACTGAAGATGGGGAAGTTTGGCTTCTTTATGGATCTTATACTACAGGATTGCGTATGGTTGCTTTGAATAAGGAAAATGGTCAATTGCAAAGTAATCCTCCTGAAATCACCAAACTGACAACCTCTCTTGGTGAGGGTGTTTTTGTGATAAAAGGGCCTGAATACTATTATATTTTTGCATCAAGGGGTATATGTTGCTCAGGAAGTGAAAGTACCTATCAGATTGTAGTAGGTCGTTCGGAAAAGCTGGAAGGGCCCTATTTGAATAAAGAAGGGGAGAGTTGGTTGGAGAATAACTACTCGGTATTCTTAGCTGGTGATGAGGAAGAGCCTGGTAGGGGGCATAACGGATTCTTCTCAGAAGGAGATACAACCTATATTGTATATCATGCTTATACGATTTCAGAAGATGGCAAATCTTTACTGAACATTCGAAAACTTTATATTGATGAGGAAGAGTGGCCAAGCTTTGAACCAACAGGTAAATTATTCCAAATGGTAGATTTTCAGCAAAAGCTCTTTCATGGAAGATGAAAAAGGATCGTATTGTCGCCAAAAGACAACAGCCGAATTCGCAAATAATAGCTGTCCAGTCGGCTCTCATTAGCTGTTGTAAAGGGGTAGAATATATGAAACTTTGAGAATCAGATAAAAAAAAGCCGCTTAGATTTCTAAGCGGCTGTGTGGACCAAACTGTACAAATTCCGAACCGCTTTACCGAAGATTTCAATAAATTATATGCCCTACACGAGCATATCCAAACAGTATTAAAGAAGGAGAATAAGTTGGATATGATGAGAAGTCATATGTTTAATGCATACAAAAAAATATGCTGATGAATTAAAACACACCGGAAACGTCAATCGGCAAATAAAGAGAAAATGTTGAGCGAATCAGTAGCAATTTATTGCATTTGGGTTGGCATATGTTCATTACGAATTGGTATCACTAGATCTAATATGAGTCGACAATATTGCCCAGTTTTTTATTTAATGTCTGGGATCAGTTAGGTCAGCTTTGTCTAACTACCTTTTTCATATATTTGGGGTAATTAAAATTGAGTTTTGCAGCAACAAGTTTATAGTATAATTATGCATGTATGGCTTATTTTTACTAACTTTTGCATAAATTTACTAAGATATGATGCGTGTTGCTGATTTTGTGGAAAATTGCCTGGCATATGAGCAATACGCTTTTTCCTGGGATGAATTAAAAGTTAAAATACCCAAAACAGATGTTGCATTACGACACGAATTGGGGCGCCTTTCCAAAAAGAAAGAGATTCTTGCACTTCGTCAGGGATTTTATCTGATCCTTCCTCCTCGATACAAAGGATTCGGTAAACTACCACTGGAGTTTTATGTTGAAGAGTTGTTCAAATTCTTAGATAAGCCTTATTATATCGCTTTTTTTTCAGCAGCAGCATTCCATGGTGCAAGCCACCAACAGGTTCAACAGAGCTACCTAATGACAAAAATCCCCAACTTGCGCGACATTAAAAAAGGGAATATCTATCTGAGCATTTCAGCCACAAGTAAATGGCCAAACAAAAACATTCAGCAAAGAAAATCCGATGCAGGCATTTTTAATATTTCGTCACCGGCACTTACAGCTATTGACCTTATCCATTATCAATCTAAAATGGGAGGGTTAAACAGAATTTTGGCCATTCTAGAAGAATTAGCTGAGTCCATGACAACAGAAGATATTCAAGAATTACTCCAATGGTACCCCCATACCAGCTCAATTCAACGGCTAGGGTTCCTTTTAGAGGAATTAATTGAAGGAAATACATTGACACTCCCACTGAAGGATTATTTAAAAAACCAGAACTATTTTCCAGTGTTACTAAGTCCCGAAAAAAATAGAAAACCAGGTGGAGCCAACAATACCTGGAAAGTAGATGCGAATATTGAATTAGAAAGCGATTTATGATACCCAAACCGTACATAGCCAAATGGAAAGACCAGGCTCCTTGGACAACCAACGAACAAGTCGAACAGGACCTGATCATATCCAGAGCACTGGTAGCACTTTTCTCGGATGAGTATCTAAGCGACAACCTGGCATTCCGTGGAGGTACCGCATTGCATAAACTCTACTTAAATCCTGCTCCTAGATATTCAGAAGACATTGACCTCGTTCAGATCAAAGAAGGCCCAATCAAACCCATTTTGAAGCGAATAGATGAAGTGATTGCCTTCTTTGAAGAAGATAGAGTAGTCAAGGTTAAAGCAAATAACAACACCTTACTGTACCGCTTCAACTCGGAATATTCGCCAAATATTCGATTAAGACTAAAGATAGAGATCAATTGCCGGGAGCATTTCAATCTGCTTGGATGGAATTCGTTTCCATTTTCTGTAGCAAGTCAATGGTTTACAAAGGGGTGTAATATTACCACATATCACTTAGATGAACTTTTGGGAACCAAGCTCCGTGCACTCTATCAACGTAAGAAGGGCAGGGATTTGTTTGATCTCTTCTATGCCGACCAACACGCAAAGTTGGATTATGACAAAATCATCTATTGTTACAATGAGTACATGAAGTTCGTGGTGGGCAAACCACCTACCCAAAAAGAATTCCTGATAAATATGGAGGAAAAGTGTAGATCAAAACAATTTTCAGGAGATTTGGAGGGACTTCTTAGTCCTGATCTTAAATACGACCAGGAGGAGGCCTTTGAGTGGTTTTTTGGCAAATTGGTACAAAGACTTTAAGTTTTACTGAAATGGATAAAAAGCCGAGTTAGTTATTCTTATGAAAATTGATTCATTCGAAAATTATTCAGAAAATAAAAATTTAGAAGTCTTACTTAAACTTTTTCAGTATTCAAATGACCTTAAAAACTAATGCTGTTTGCAGCACAAGTTTTCTTGCCTGGGAAAAACTTGCATAAGACACCGCTCAAAAAAGTATCCAGACATCTACCTTTTGTGAGAAGTTTCTTTTTGAATACACTTTGTTGATGTGGTTTTCCAATCTTTCTTCCGGACTGAGGGTAGTGATGCCAGAATAGAATCTGTCCAATTTTTCACAATGAAGGATATAAAAATATGCATTCATGGAACAAAAAGGTTGAGTTAAAAAAAGGTCGGAAATTAATTCCGACCTTGTGGGCCCACCTGGGCTCGAACCAGGGACCTCCTGATTATGAGTCAGAAGCTCTAACCAACTGAGCTATAGGCCCTTATTATTTGTTTTCTAACCTCCTGCCCCAATATCCAGAAAGGGAGTCAGAAGCTCTAACCAACTGTATCCCGATGGCTATCGGGATCCCTAAATAAATACCTTGTTACAATTAACTTATGAAGAATATTTTTCTGGATAAGTACCTTGCAATTGGGACTGCAATGTTACATATTTGATCTTAAATTTACAACTTCAAGCTTTATGAAAAGTATTAAAAATGTTGATTTTTTACTCTTCGATTTGGGAAATGTAATCATTAACATAGATTATCAATTTACAATCAATGAGTTAAAGAATTTGCTTCCCGAGAATAAAAACCACTTGATAGAATTATTTTTTCCAAGCAATTTTCACAAACAGTATGAAATGGGCTTGATTTCCAGTCAAAACTTCCGGGATGAGATCAGAATGCACTTCCAATCGGACTGGTCGGATGTTCAGATCGACCAAATTTGGAATAGTTTGCTCAAGGATATTCCTTTGGAAAGAATAGACCTGATCAAAAAGTTGCGGGCTGATTTTGGATTGGCGGTGTTGAGCAACACAAACGAAATCCATATCAAAAAAGTGAACGAAATAATGGTTGAGAATTTTGGGATACCTTCCCTTGATCCTCTTTTTGACCAGGTTTATTTTAGCCATGAACTCCAATTGGCAAAGCCAAATGTAGAGATCTATGAAGTGGTTGCCGATAAACTCAAGACAGACCCATCCAAAATCCTTTTCTTTGATGATCTTGAACAGAACTTATTGGGGGCGCAGACAGTTGGGTATCAAACACACCTTATCAATCATCCCAAGGCATTAACCGGTTTTTTTGAAGATGTACTCTAAGAAGGAATATTTTACCCATTCAGTTTTATTTATTTTGACACTTATCGCTACTACTTTTGCAGGAGGCGAGTGGTTGTATGGGAAGAGCATTTTGGAGAAGGGTGAACATTTCCTGGATTGGGAATACTTCCTCAAATCCATGCATTTTTCGATTCCATTTATTGGGATTCTTCTGGTGCATGAATTGGGGCATTTGTTGACATCAATCCATTACAAAGTAAAGACTTCCTTACCCTATTTTATCCCTGCATGGTTTGGGTTCATAGGCACTCCTTCCTTGGGGACATTTGGTGCTGTGATCCGTATGAAGAGCTTTATCAATTCCAGGAAGAAGTTTTTTGATATCGGTGTTGCCGGACCGATAGCGGGATTTGTCCTTGCTGTTTTTGTGCTTGTCTATGGATTCACGAACCTACCGGATGCTGATTATATCTATGAAATACACCCCGAATACCTAGATCCAGATTTTGAGGGACACAAATCTGAAGAAGGCTATCTACAACTGGAGATGGGCTATAACCTTCTTTTCTATTTGATGGAAAAGACCCTTGCAGATCCTGAGAAAATGCCAAATATGTCTGAAATCATTCATTTCCCTTACATATTTGCGGGGTATTTGGCGTTGTTCTTTACTGCGCTCAACTTACTGCCCATTGGGCAGCTGGATGGTGGGCATGTTGTATTCGGACTGTTTCCCCGGAAGCATAAATTGATTTCATTGGGAGCGTATATAGCTTTTGTGTTTTATGCAGGATTGGGGATTCTGACTCCTTTTGATGAATTGGGGACTATATTGTGGACGGCTGTTTTATACATAGGTTTCTTGTACATCTGCTTTCGGAAAGCTGCTGTCCCAGAGCAGACCAAATGGACGCTTATCCTTATGATAGCATCTTTCCAATACCTGATCGTCTTTATCTTTCCCACAATAGAAGGGTATACAGGTTGGCTGTTCTTTGCGTTTCTGTTGGGAAGGGTGATGGGACTTGCTCATCCTGAGGTTTCCGGAAACAAGCAATTGGATAATAGGAGAAAAATTATCGGCATTATAGCCATTTTGATATTTATATTGTGCTTTACCCCGCAGCCATTTATTTTCCAATAAGACAAATAGGGAATGGCAAATTGACGTTTATATCAATTGCCATTCCCTATTTTTTTTAAAGTATTTGCTACTTTGCCAGTAAAATCATTGAATTTTTAGATTCAGGCTTGTATAAGTTAATATCCCAATATCCAATATCAATCTATATCAATTCCGTTGATGGCAAAATAGCAGAAAACCACTTTATTTTTCAATATTAATCTTCCAACTCTCTGTAGGCATTGATGCCACCGGGTACGTTTCTCACTTTGCGGTATCCTTTGGTTTCCAGAAATTTCTTGGCATTGGCACTTCTGGCTCCTGATCTGCAATGAATGACGATTTCTTCATTCTTGTATTTATCTATTTGGTCTAATTGGTGAGGGAGTGTTCCCAAGGGGATGTTCAATGCCCCCAAGTTATCTTCTTCATATTCCCATTCTTCCCGCACATCGATAAATACAAACTCTTCCTTGTTGTCGATTCTCTGTTTTAATTCTTCTACGGTTATATCTTCCATCTTTCTATTTGACTAAAATTCTATATGATTTAGGTTCTCCTTGTTCCAATACATTGATTATATACAATCCCGACATTGCCCCCGCAAAATTAAGTATTTTACCCTTTTCTGCATCCTCTATATCAATTTTAATTGACCTTCCGTATGGGTCCATTACCTTGAGGAGCTCAAAAGTCCCTTCGATTCTAAGATAATCTGTTACTGGGTTGGGGTAGATGAGGATTTTTTCGGGGAGGTTTATTTCAGCATCTTCCACTGGTGGGGTTTCTGAGAGGTGTGGCCTGATCATCAAGGATCCGGATACTGCTTCGTTTTGCTGCCATGTACCTGCAATATTGTAAAATATCTCTTCACCATTGTTCCGAGACTTGTCTAGTCCCACATAGATGAAATCATTTGTAAACTGCATAAAGCCTACATAGAACACATCGTTGAGCAAGATATTTTCGTCAATTTCAAAATAGGAAAATTCCTTGGCTTCCTCCTTGTTCGGGATGACTGTTTCTTTTACATACACAGGGTCTTCATCCAAGTCATTCCAGACCATGATGTCAACCCCTCTTCCGAATTGGGTGAAATTACTGAAGTTAATACTGACACCTTTGATGTAGGCATCTTGGGTTTTTTCGTACCTCACTGCCAGCATTCCAGACCATTGGTTTATTCCGGCAGAGTAATCCAAGCTGCCATTGTCATAGGCAAAATAATCCCTCATGACAATGGTTGTTCTCGCGGTGTCGTTTTTCCTAAAATCCACTTCTGGGAAAAAAAGAGAATCCCCATCTACAATCTGGAACAAAGGGCCATCGCCTGAACTCAGGTAAGTGACCAATTCCCATTCTGTCTCCTCTTCGGGTATTGGTAGGTCATTGATCGGATTACTGGTGAATTGTCGCCTTTCCAAAGCCAATGGGACTGGGTTGATGGGGGTGTTGTTGTTGATCTTCAATACCAATTCCTGGCTTTGTTTGTCTCTCAATTCTACGGTAAACTCCATAGCCCGAAATCTGTTTTCGAGGTTGTTGAATTCATTGCCTGTAGTTCCCAGATAGTTTTCAGCGTTGGTTTGAAGCTCTGATAATGGGATTGCACTATATTTTTCAAAAGCAGGGGAGTTTATCCCTGTCAAAGTTCTGTCTATAAAATTCTTATTGCCTGCAACCCTGTTTTTGTCTAGGTATACATAATCAACCAACCAAGTGTCAAAAGGACCGGAGGCGCGCCCCCTTGTCTGAAACCTGAATTGGAATGCATCATGGAGGTACTCTTCCGTCACTTGGATAGTCTCTTGGGTAAAGAAAAACTGCTCCGCTTCCAGGGCTCCTGTCTGATTCCAAATGTCTATCCAATCTCCATTGGCATTCAAAAACTGGAGAGATATCCGGTCGTTGCTGTCAGGAATCTCTGATTTGCCTCCGGCTTGCCAGAAGAAGCTGAAGAAGACGGTTTCTCTTTCAGCTTCGCTCAATTCCGTAAGGTCAAATGGTCTGGATGTCAACTCATCCGTAATCCCTTGGCTGATGGGGTTGGTTTCGTATGGTCTTCCGTCGACTCCAATTCCATCAAATACGGCTACCCCCAAACTGGGAGGGAGGTTCGCAACTGTAAAGGAATGTGTTACACCTTTGTTGATCCACAGGGAATTGCTGATTTCCGGGCTGCTAAAATCATCCCAAAATGGAATTGTTATTTTTACTTCATCAGCTTGTCTTGCTGAAATTTTGTTGCCTTCAGCAATCTTTTTTGGAGTGGGGAGCTGTTGAAATTGACCAAAAGAATCTACCACACTTATGGAAATAAGCGCTGAAATCAGCAACATTACTTTTAGGTCTCTGAGGCACATTAAAAATTAGTATCTTTATTTAGTTCTGATATCCATAAATCTATTGGTTCCCCCGTTTTTACTTCTGCACCTGCTGGCGGTAGATGACGGATGATGGTTCCTTGTGGGATGGTATCTGTTGTAATGTAATTGATCTTGCCTATTCTCAAGCCAGAGCCTATGATTAAAAATTCGGCATCTACTTCATCCATTCCGACTAAGTTTGGGATTGCTAGTATCTGATTGCCCAATCCGTCACCTACAACAAGGTCAATTTGGGAACCTTTAGGGATTTCAAATCCTTCTGGGACATTTCTTCCCCTATATTTTTGCTCCAACACCACATTGTCTCCGATATCTGGGACATATTTTATCTCTCCCCGCACCAGTCCCATGTTGGCCAGGATTTCCTGTACATTTCTTAGTTGGCTATTCACCAGGTTAGGCATTTTTATCAAGGGAGCGTTTTGGGAATTTAGCGTGAGGTAGATCTTCCTTCCTGACTTTACTTTATTGCCGGCTTTGGGGATTTGTTTCAACACTGTCAATGGTTTCAATTCTGCATTGAAGCCACTGTCTATATTTACTTCATAATTCAGGTTGCTGGACTTTAGCAGGTTTTCCACTTCATGATAGCTGAATCCTTCAAGGTCAGGGACTGATACTGTCTCTCCATGATTGGTGTATGATGGTAAAAATACTTTTAAGAATATAAAAGTAAGTAAAATGATTACCCCTAAAATTAATCCAACATGAATACTGACTTTTTTGAGTGAATCTTTAATCTTGCTCATGCACTGAATGTTTTTGTAACTAACGTATAAAGTTAAAACTTTATTTAAATATTTTAATGTATAATTAACTTTCTGGTTTCTGTGATTGAATTGCTGGTGATCTTTACGATGAATACACCTTTGGAGAAAAGCTGGCTTGAGAAGCTATAAGTCTGGTTCAAAGTATTGGGATAATCAATATCTTGGACAAGTGCTCCCGTAGAAGAGAATACTTGGATGTTTACAGTTTCATAAGTTGAGAAATTGAATGCAATATTGAAGATGTCTCTTGCTGGATTTGGGTAAATAACCGTATTGCCCAGCCCAGGATCTATGGGCTCTTCGTTGGCAGATAGGTATAACTCAATATTGTCCAAATAGACAGGGTCATTATTGCTGTTCCCATTTTCTATTGCAAATGCAATCCTGACATTCTGATTTCCTGAACCGGCATACTCGCTTAAGTCTACATATTCCCTTCTATAATTTTCACGGGTATTGGGATTGACAGTACCTGATTCTATGGTGTTGATTTGTGAACCTGTTTTGCGGGCGATTTCATTGTAATTGACGCCGCCATTGGTACTGGCCATCACTTTGAACACCGTATTCTCGTTTTGATTGCTTGCTGCAAGATCGTAGAAAACACTTGCTTGCCTGCTAATACTCAGGTCAAAAACAGGTGAGCCAAACCAGTTAGTATGTTCAGAGCCTATGCCATTGAGGACAGCGGCATTGTTTTGGTTGCCATGCTGTAGACTGATTAGATCCCAAGTGTTTTCATTGGTTTGGGTATTGATGGCTGTCCAAGGTAGAATGCTGACAGTTGCATCAAGGGTTTGTCTCCAAGGAGCCCTGATTTCGGCTTCGTTTTTCAGGGAAAATTGGGTAAGACTGGAAGCGTTGCCTGGATTTTGGTCAAAATTCGGGGATACCAATTCATACTGTAATCTTGATACGCCTGTGTTTACGATGGAGTTGGGCAACTCCAAAGTCGTTGTGGCTCCCACAGCAATGTTTTGTCCCCTGCCTACGAAGCTTTGGGGAGTGCCATTGTTTGTAATCCTGTTGATGATAAATCCGTTTACTGGCAGATTGCCATTGTTTGTCAATTGGATGACTTCCACTGTTTGGGAACCATCGTGGATAGGACCAGGGCTTACCAATTGGTTGAGGTCGATTCTATAGTTGTAGGTTTCCTCCGAAAGAATCTCCACATCTTTGAGGTAAATATTATTGCCGTAGCCATTTCTTGTGATAAATGCGATCCTGATATTGTCAAAATCCGAAAATGGAGAAAGGTTTAATATTTCCCTTCTAAATTGGTTGTTGCTAGTCGGGATAAACTCATCTAGACTTGGGGCGGATGTCTGTAAGAATGTCCTGTCTTTGTTGTATGGAGCATTGATAATGTCAAATGTATTGCCGCAGTCAGTAGATACAGCTACATAGAGAAAGTCGGAAAGATTCGGGTTTTCAAATGGCGCATGAGCCAAGTTGAAAGTCAATTGTGCATTCGGATAATCAGAAAGATTGATCGATGGTGAAATATAGAAATCCAGTTGGCCTGGCGCTTCATATTCATAATGTCTGATATAAAGTAGATTTTGGTTTACTCCGGAAATGGGAAGGGTCCTGGTCTCCCATGTAAATAGATTGTCTGGATTTCTGGTTATCCAGTCATTCCCTGCACTGGAAAGGTTTAGTGAATACGGTAGGCTTATTTCCGGCTGTAGGGTAGGAACGGTAGTCAGCTCGTTGTTGGAAACATTGTCATCCATCCCGCCATTGACCTGGATGATGCTTGCTTTGAATTCAGTCTGACCATCACCTGACAAAGTGATCGGGTTGAAAGAAACCACAATCGATTCGGCAGAAGGAAGGTTCAAATTGAAATTTCTGGTTTCGATGACATTGTTGTTGAGGGAAAGTTGGATCCTAGCTGAATTTATAGTGCTTAGGCCGCGGTTTAACAGCTCCACTTGTGGTACAATATTGTTTGAGCAAATCAAGTCCCTTGGGTTTATAATTTCCTCTACAGCCAAATCCAAGTTGGCCAAGTTTGGCTCCTGCGTCGCAAAATTATTGATCATGGAACCTCTTCTAGGGCTAAATTCCAATACGGCATTCATTCTTTGGACTTGCCCCAGCGTAAAGATATTCATGCAGGCATCCGGAGAATAATCCATGTAGTTTTCAGTCATATCCCTTGAACCACAGGAAAATCTCGGGTTATTGGTTCTACAACTGTTGTTGTCGGCATCTTGGTTTGGGGTGTCATCCACAAAGTCGTCTACCGAGCATCCATCTGTACCAGTATTGGGGTCACCCCAAATGTGTCGCAATCCAAGATAATGGCCAACTTCATGCGTAGCTGTCCTGCCACGTGACCCTGATATAGCACTTCCTCCCTCTCCAAAATACCTGTAATCAATCGTAACCCCATCATGTTCAGCGGGGGAAGGCGCAAAATTCAAACCCGGTAGATCTGAAACCGGAAAAGTCGCAAAACCAATAAAGGGCTGTCTGAGAGGGACTACCCACATATTCAGATAGTCTTCCGGTGGCCAAGAGGATATAGAAGAAATCACAGGGGCATCATCAATGCCATATGCAGTCTGTGTCCCTTGAACACGGACTATTCCGGTAGTCGGGAATCCATTGGGATCGGTTTTTGCCAATACAAACTCAATATTGGCATCCGCTGCCACATTGAGGAATTCTGCCGGAGTCAGGTTTTGATCTGCATTTTGTCTTCTGAAATCTTCATTCAAAGTCCTTATCTGCGCTTCAATTTGGGATAGGGGGATATTCGCTCCCTGTCCTATGCCTGTGCCATTGTGGATCACATGCACGACAACAGGAATTACCCTGCTTTCATTTTGTAGCCGATGCTGTACAGAGGGTCTTTTGGAAATCTGTTCGATTTTTCCAGACATCCATGATTCAAAATATTCCTTGCTGCCATAAACGCCAAGCGCTTCTTCCTGCATTTTTTCCAAATAGACAGCTGCGCATTTTTCATCGTGGATATGCTTGTAAGGCTGCCCAAAAAAACTTTGTGAAAAAATATTGAAACTCAAAAATATAAATGAAAAGGATAAAGCCAATCTTATCCAAAATCTTAGAATTATCCTGATCATATTATTCAGATACTAATATATATTACACAACGGCGATGTTGATGGCCTCGACTTTTACTATTTCAGGAATGGCTTTTTTGATAGCCTCTTCCACACCGGCTTTCAGCGTCATCGTTGACATTGGACATGAGCTACATGCGCCGGTAAGTTCCAGTCTCAAAACCATATCCTCTGTTAATTCCACTACTCTCACATTGCCACCATCAGCCTCCAAATAGGGGCGAATGCTATCCAATGCCGCTTCTATCTTCTCGTTCATTTCCATTTTGATTTCCAAATTTATTGCCAATGATTTACCTTGATAAAGGTATACACTTTATTTTTTGTAATTAACTATTTACTTGCACTACTTCAGTTTTGCTTTTTTCAGCGTTTCTGATGGCTATTTGCCTTGCGACTGCTTCAGCCAATTCCGAAAAAGCGATTTTCGTAATCCCTTCCTTGAACACTGCCGGATATCCTGTGTCACCACTTTCCCGGATACTTTGCACTATGGGAATCTCACCCAAGAAAGGTACGGAGAATTTTTCCGCCAACCTTTTGCCACCCTCTTTTCCGAAAAGATAGTATTTGTTGTCGGGAAGTTCATCCGGTGTAAAATAAGCCATATTTTCGATAACACCTAGTATCGGTACATTAATCTGTGGCTGCCTGAACATCGTCAATCCCTTGGTTGCATCTGCCAAAGCCACTTTTTGTGGGGTAGTGACAATGACCGCACCAGTGACAGGAAGGGTTTGCACCATGGTCAAATGAATGTCAGATGTCCCCGGAGGCAGGTCAATCAGGAGATAATCCAATTCCCCCCATTCTACATCCGCTATGAATTGCTTCAATGCCGAACTGGCCATCGGCCCCCTCCATACTACGGCTGAATCCGAAGGTGTCAGAAAACCAATAGACATCAGCTTTACTCCATATTGCTCAATGGGAATGATGATGTTTTTGCCATCAACTTGTTTTATAGAAGGCTGTTCTGCTTCTACATTGAACATCGTAGGGACGGAAGGACCTGAAATGTCCGCATCAATCAAACCAACTTTTGCTCCTGAGTTTGCCAAAGCTACCGCCAAGTTGCTGGCTGTCGTGGATTTTCCCACACCACCTTTTCCCGATGCTATTGCAATGATGTTTTTCACATGGGGCAATAGTGGGGTATTGTCTCTCGTAGTAGTGACATTGGAGGTCATGAAAATATCGATTTCTACCTCACTGCCCAGTGCGGATTCCAGTGCCTCTATACAATTGTTTTTGATGACTTCTTTGAGAGGGCAGGCGGGAGTCGTCAGGACAACCTTGAAACTCAATTTATTTCCTTCAATATCAATGTTTTGGATCATCCCTAAGGTGACAAGATCTTTTTTTAGATCTGGATCTTCTACTTTTGATAATGCCTGAAGGACTTGTTCTTTACTGAAGCTCATGGATGGTTTTTTCTGAATTTTGCGCAAGTTAACCTATAATTATTCTAAATAAAACTTGTGAACTTGCTCTTGTTGATTTTTCATTTGTTTCAATTCTAACTTTTATCGGGCGCAAATAGTTTCTGGGCATTCAATCTTATGTTTTGGAGGAATACTTTTTATCTTTGGCCTATCAAGTGAAATTTTAATGGGAATCAGCAGAGCTACCACAGAAAAAGTCAGAGAAAGAGCAGACATTGAAGATGTAGTGAACGACTATGTGCCTTTGAAAAAGAAAGGCCAAAATCTTTGGGCATGCTGTCCTTTCCACAATGAAAAATCCCCCTCTTTCTCAGTCTCACCTGCCAAGCAAATTTATAAATGCTTTGGTTGTGGCAAGGCCGGGGATCCTATTCAATTTGTGATGGATATAGAAGGGCTCGGGTTTGGTGAAGCCATCAAGCATCTAGCTGTCAAATATGGCATAGAGATAGAAGAAGATCATACAAGCACCCCGGAGGATATCCAAGCTTACAATGAGAAGGAAAGCTTGTACATCGCACTTAATTTTGCCAAGGATTTTTTTGTACAGAATCTCCAGACAGAAGAGGGGAGGGCGATTGGACTGAGTTACTTCAAAGAAAGGGGATTCAGCCAAGCCATCATCGACAAATTTGATCTGGGCTATACTTTGGATGGCTGGGATCATTTGTTGAAAGCAGCCAAAGCTGCAGGGCATTCAGAGGAAATCCTACTCAAAGCTGGCCTTATTTTACAAAAAGAGGGAGACCCATCCCGGGTTTATGATAGATTTCGGGGAAGGGTTACATTTACCATACACAACCTGGGGGGGAAACCGATTGGATTTGGAGCCAGAATCCTCACCCAAGATAAAAAACAGCCTAAGTACATCAATTCTCCCGAAACGGATGTCTATCACAAAAGTGATGTGCTCTATGGGATGTTCCAGGCAAAGAAATCTATCCGGGAAAAAGACAACTGCTATCTGGTAGAAGGGTATACGGATGTGGTATCACTGCATCTTTCTGGAATCGAAAATGTGGTCGCTTCTTCGGGTACTTCCCTGACGGAAAACCAGATCAAACTGATCAAAAGGTTTACCGATAATGTAACGGTCCTTTTTGATGGTGACTCCGCAGGGATCAAGGCTTCCTTGAGGGGGATTGACATGTTGCTCGAAGGTGGACTGAATGTCAAAGCGGTGGTATTTCCCGATGGCGATGATCCAGACAGCTACTCCAGAAAGGTCGGTTCGCAAGCCTTTACGGATTACTTGGAAAAGCATGCGCAGGATTTTATCGCATTTAAGATCGGACTGCATGCCGAAGAGGCTGCCAATGATCCGATCAAAAGGGCGGATTTGATCAAACAGGTCGTGCATAGCTTGTCCAAAATCGATGATCCTATTACAAGGGCTGTATATGTAAGGCAATCGGCAAGTCTTTTGGAGATTGATGAGGATATTATTCAGATAGAGCTGAATAAGATTATCCTGAAGGTTCAAAAGGATCAATATTTCAAAGACCAAAGGGAAGAAGAAACGCAAGAAACCCCATTTGAAAACTTTCTGCCAACACAGGAACAGGGGGTGTCATTCAGCACGCAACTGGAAGCGCAGGAACGGGAAATGATGCGGATGCTGGTGAACTATGGATTTGAAATGGTTTCTGAAGAATTAAGTGTTTGTGAGTATTTGCTTCAGGAAACCCAGGAGTTGGTTTTTGAAACTCCCGTGTTCAACAAAATCTTGGCGCTATATAAGGAAGCTTTGTCCAATGGGATTTTGCCACAGCCTAAGCATTTCTTGAACTCACCGGATACAGAAGTCAAAAACGAAATCATCACCATGATCTCCCGGAAACATGATATCTCAAGGCTTTGGGAAGAGAGGCATAAAATATTCACTACCACTGAGGCAGATGATTTGGCAAAGTCAGTTTATGACAATATTCTGAGACTGAAGCAGAAAGTAGTGAAAAAGATGCTGGAAGAAGCCAGGGTTAAAATAAAAGAAGCGCAAGATCAAAAAGAATCCAACGAAACAATGGATGATAGACTGAAGGTTTATATGGAACTGAAAAGCTATCAGATTGAGATAGATAAGCAATTAGGTATAGTAATTAGCAATTAACCAAACTTAAATTGGAGTTCTTCGGTTTTAATCCAAGAAAGCTCGTAATTTTGCAAACCCAAATAAATTAGCATTCAATTTTAGAATTATGTCCCAAGAAAATCAACTGCATTCCATCGAGGAAGCAATAGAAGCCATCAAAAACGGAGAAGTTATCATTGTAGTAGATGATGAAGATAGAGAAAATGAAGGCGATTTTGTTTGTGCAGCGGAAAAAATCACCCCGGAAATCGTGAACTTTATGGCGACCCATGGCCGTGGATTGATCTGTGCACCATTGATAGAAGACAGGTGTGAAAAATTAGGCCTTCAATTGATGGTTGGTAGCAATACCGCAGCTTTTGAGACCCCTTTTACAGTATCGGTTGATTTGGTAGGTCATGGATGCACTACAGGTATTTCTGCCAGCGATAGGGCAAAGACGATCAAGGCATTGGTTGATGACTCTATACATCCGGATGAACTTGGGAAACCAGGCCATATTTTTCCACTGAAAGCAAAAAGGGGAGGTGTACTTCGAAGAGCTGGGCACACCGAAGCGGCAATTGATTTTTCCAGGTTGGCAGGCTTGCAGCCGGCAGGTGTATTGGTAGAGATCATGAATGAGGATGGTACCATGGCCAGACTTCCTGATTTGTTTGAGGTTTCCAAGCGTTTCAATTTGAAATTGGTTTCCATCAAAGACTTGATCGCATATAGATTGAAAAATGAATCTTTGATCAAAAGGGAAATAGGGGTAGAGATGCCTACCGAATTTGGCGATTTTGATTTGATTGCCTATAGACAGACAAATACAGATGAGATCCATATGGCCTTGATCAAGGGAGAATGGGCTGAAGACGAACCAGTGATGGTAAGGGTTCACTCCTCTTGTATCACAGGGGATATATTTGGTTCATGTAGATGTGACTGTGGCCCACAATTGCATCGTGCCATGGAAATGGTACAGAATGAAGGAAAAGGAGTGGTGCTTTACATGAACCAAGAAGGTAGAGGGATCGGTCTGATCAATAAATTGAAAGCATACAAGCTACAGGAACAGGGAATGGACACAGTTCAGGCAAACTTGGCTTTGGGCTTCCCAATGGATAAGAGGGATTATGGTGTAGGAGCACAGATTCTGAGAGACTTGGGGATAAGCAAAATCAGGTTGATTACAAACAATCCAACCAAACGTGTTGGCCTACTCGGCTATGGCTTGGAAATCGTGGAGCAATTGCCAATAGAAATCAATTCCAATCCCCACAACCAAAAGTATCTGGAAACAAAACGAGACCAAATGGGGCATACTATCCTGAAGAAGTGAATGGTTGATTGAGTTAATAAGTTGAATAGGTGGTTTAGTTATTGAGTTAATTAGAAAAATAGTTGATTAAGTTGTGGGTTATCTTGACCAATTTACTATTCCACTAATCGACTAATCCCTGATAACTTAATCAACTTAAATCCTTAAATAAGTGCTTGTTTAGCAACACCAATACCTGATCGACTATTCCACTATTCAACTAATCCCTAATTCACTAATCCCTGACAACTTAATTAACTACATTGTTTCAACCAATTTCTGTTTTTTGTCGTTAATAGTAATGTTAACACCAAAAAGGCCAATAAAATGAAAAAGATCATTCCACTTCTTTTTTTAGTCAGTTTTATCAGTTTCCAGACTTGGGCACAGAACAAATTTCCCTCCCAAATATGGCATAAGGGTAAAATAGTAGCAACTGATGGTCAGGAATATGTCGGGCTGGTGATGTATGATTTGGACAATAACATTGTTCAGTTACAGCGGGAGAGTATTGAGACTTTTGGAGCTTCGAATGTATTGCAATTTGAGATTTTCGATGAGGTGTATAGTGGGATAAGGACATTTTACTCTTTGCCCTATGCCCTTGCGACTGATTATCAGACACCTGTTTTTTTTGAGGTTCTGACCCAGGGGGATGATGTTGCCTTGTTATGCAGGGAATATGTCGCCACTGACAACAGGTCTATGGGAATGTATGGTCCCATGATGATGAATCCCATGTGGGGAGGGCCAATGATGGGCGGAGGCTATAGGTTGGCGTTCAACTATTATTTTTTCAAAGACGGAGAGATCCAAAAGTATTCCCAAAAGAAAAAAGATTTGATTGGGTTCTTTGATGACAGGGAAGATGAAGTCAAGCTTTACATGCGAAAAAACAGGCTCGCACATGACAAGAGGGGAGACCTTTTGAGAATTACAGCATATTATAATCAAATAAAATAAATTTTATGTCAAAAAGACCCTTGATTCTAGTTTCTAACGATGATGGAATCACTTCTAAAGGAATTAGAGTTTTAGTAAATGTAATGAAGAAATTAGGGGAGGTAATCGTGGTAGCACCGGATAGTCCCCAATCCGGAATGGGACATGCAATCACCATCGGTGAAACTTTAAGGTTGTCGGAAGAAGAGATTTTTGATGATGTCCAAGCCTATAAATCCAGCGGAACACCTGCTGACTGTGTAAAACTTGCCAAGCATTATGTCCTCAAGGACAGAAAAGTAGACCTAATCGTCAGTGGGATCAACCATGGCAGCAATACTTCGATTTCCGTATTGTATTCAGGAACGATGTCGGCAGCGATAGAAGGTGCATTGGAAGGCTATCCATCGATTGGCTTTAGTTTGTGTGACTATTCTTCCAAAGCAGATTTTAGCCATGTGGAGGACTATGTTTACAAAATAGCAAAGCAGGTTTTGGATCATGGAATCCCCAAAGGCGTTGCATTGAATGTGAATTTTCCCCCAAAGAGAAACGAAGACATCAAAGGCGTCAAAATCTGCCGTCAGGCACATGCCAAATGGCAGGAAGAATTTTCCGAGAGGTTTGACCCAAATGGCAGGAAATATTTCTGGATGGCAGGCAATTTTGTGAATTTTGACAAAGGTGAAGACAATGACGAATGGGCTATCGCCAACAATTATGTCTCCATCGTTCCTTGCCAATACGATCTGACAGCACATCACGCGATCAATCAGATGAATGAAGATTGGAATTGGGAAGAGTTATCTTAATAAAAAAAACGGGTCGAGAGACCCGTTTTTGATTTTATCAAAATAAAGGAACCATATTAAAGTTTAATTTCAAAGATTCCATTTGAAATATCCTCCTTTTTGATATTAAATGGTTTTGCCACAGGTTGATGATTTTCATCAAAATAATTCAGGGTAAAGCTGATTTCATCGCTTGAATTACCGAAACTTAACCCCCGAAGGAATTTACCTTCTTTTGGATAAGCATAGAGCTTTTCGTCGGATTGACCAATTTTCACATGGGGAGCACTGATTTTTAATTCTGAACTACTGATGATAATTTTGAAATCTCCAGAAGTGATGAAATCTAAGAATTCATTAGGGTCTTTTTGAAGATATTTTGAAAGAGTTTTATAAAGTTCATAGCTTCTTAAGCCTTTATTTCTGATTGCAATTTTATTATCCTGATCTATTAAGAAAGTAGTGGGATAACCAGATATGCCGTAAGATTGGCTAAGGTCAATTGAATCGGATTTATCGTATTTGTGCATGACTTGTTTCCAAAAAACATCATTTTTTGAAATAAAAGATTCAACTGTTTTTCTAGTATCATATACTATTCCTACCAATTCAAATTGGTCTCCTTCAAAAAAGGAAGCTGCATCTTTTAGAAATGGAATCTCATTGACACAAGGGCCACACCATGAACCCCAAAAGTCTAGCATCGTTATTTTGCCATTGTATAAGTTATAAGGAATACTATCCAATGTTCTAGATTCAATTGGGATTGCTTTTGCTCCAACTTGTGTTCCAATCCATTCTTTGTCTTCTGGGTATTTGGTTAAAGTTAAAATAGAGCCATCTGGACTAGTTTTGCCAATTTGATATTTTTCTCCTTTGATAAAAACAATATCTTGATATTGTAAATACTCTTTTTCCTCGTACGGAATATCTTTAAAATCCCTCGGATCATCGTGAAAAAATACATCGAACTGTTTATTTACATAGTAATCAGTAGTAAAGCCATTGCTTAAATAAATATCTAACTCTTCATTTTCAACCTGAATTTTCCCTTTTTGATGCTCACTGAAATTATATAAAATAAAGTCAGGATAGGCAAAAGGGTTAAGATTGAGATGCGTCTTTTGGGAGACTATTTTATTGTCGGAATATTTCTCATATACTGCTTCTATAAGATTTTCATCTCCAAAAAGATTTGAAGTATTCTTTAGGGAAATTGGGTAGTGGTGTATTTCTTCTTGTTCTACTTTATCGTTTCCATTTGAGTCAACCCAGATATCCACATTCCCAACAGAATCTTGCCTACTTGCCAATCGAATATAGCATCTAATTATATCTTCTGAAAGGTTTGATAGTATTTCTTCTCCATGATACCTAGACTCAATCTCTTTCCAATGGGATTCCTCCAACAGTCCATTTTTAAATGACTGATATGCAAATTGGATGAAATTTGGAATAATATGATATTGCTTGAAGTCAATCATATCCTCAGGAAGTTCAAGGGGACTTGGATCTGCCTTGTAGAATGGATTGCTTTCATCAACTTTACTATCCACCCTGCTCATACTAGACATAAATGGACCTTTACCAGTCATATTTTCCAATTCAACTTCAATTTGATCAGGAAATGTAGTTTGGGCTGATGTTTGGTGACTCCTAAACCCAATTGTTAGAAGCAAAAAGCTCAGATACCAATTTTTCATTTTTTTGAAATTTAGTTTTCACCAAGTTAAAATTTTATTTCGGTATTCAAATAGGATTTAGTTATGGATCTGTGTAATTACCTGTTTTGTGAAATTTAAACAACAGAAATCATCTGAATCCAAACATATTCAATACCTTGAAAAGGTGAAATTGATTTTTACAGAAGCTCAACGGATTTTGGATCGATTAAATTTTCTACCAAAACCTTTTCATTAATCAACCCCAAACCAAATAAAATATCCATCGTTTCAGCTAGCTCTTTTTTTGTTATACCGTTATCTGTAGCCCATTTTGTTTGGGTTAGCCACTGTTGGATATCGGAATGGGAAATTCCATAGCGAAGGCTGAGGATTTCGGAAAAGCCATCGGTTTTGACCATTTGGATAGCAAATTCATAGACCATGTCTCTGATTTTTTTGATGATCAGGCCATTTTCTTTGAGCGAATTCTCAGTAGCTGCAATTACAAAGCAGGACCAGGGAGTGGGGATTTCACCAACACGCTTAAACTGACCTGCATCCACAAGTGGTTTGGTGGTGTATTTTTCCCAAAGGAACATTTTAGCTTCCTCGTTTTCAAAAGCTTTTTTTGCCCCTTCCAGGTTGTCTATCACTTCAAAATTCAATTTACTGGTATCCCATCCTTGCTGTTTGGCAAGTAAAAAAGCCATCAAATGTGATCCAGAACCAAATCGGCTGATCAAAAATGGAGCTTGGCTCAATTCACCAAGTGATTCTTCTTTGGACTTTGCAGAAAGGTGGATTCCCCAATTCAAGGGCGAAGCAATGTGAAGTCCAATGATTTTACTTGGATTCCCCTCAATCCTGTCTTTGATAAAGCTCTCTGTCAGCACCAATGCAATGTCTGTATTTCCTTCCCTCAAAGCTTTGTTCATGGCACCAGAACCTTTGGACTCTTCCTGCCATATAAGTTCATATCCTTCATCCAAAAAAGGTTGCTGGTCTACGATTTTCAACCAAGGATAATTAAAATGTTCTGGTACGCCAGTGATGGTGATTTTTTTCATGCACAAATCTAAGTTTTATTGAAATACCATCATGGAATTTGCATGCAAAAATACTGGGTTTAATATCTTTGATTATCCGCAATGGCACCAGTAGTTAAATTATTCATATGTAATCATGCGGATAATTGTCAACTACGCCACGCCTGTCCGCCGTGGTGGAGCGCACGAGTGTCAACGGTTGACAGTCAACTTGCCCTGGAAACAATATGGATACATTATTTAAATGGCTACTGGTAAGAAAGCGGATATACATATTATTTTATTCTAAATATCAATTTTACCCATCATGGGTGACACTCTTGTTTGTAATAAATAGATTACAAAGCCCACCTACAATCAGGGAAGTACCTGCTAGTACCATGGTGAATACGACTTCTTCTCCAAATAGAAATTTGTACATGTAATTGATTCCTCCTAGGGCTGCTATGATCTGAGGTATGACGATAAACATGTTGAAGATCCCCATATAGACGCCCATTTGTTTGGGATTGACAGAACTTGAGAGCATGGCGTAAGGCATCGAAAGGATACTTGCCCAAGCTATTCCCACAAGTACAAAGCAAATATGAAGCATCCAAGGTTCTGAAATAAAATAAATCAATATGAATCCCGCTCCACCCGCAAAAAGGCTGAACATATGGACAAGTTTTCGGTTGATTTTCACTTTACTGGTGATGAAGGCAAGGATCAATGCAAAGAACATGGAAGTCAATCCATAAGTCCCCAAATAGTTCCCAACGCTATCCGCTGCATCATTGTAGGCTATGGAAGCAGTATCGGTTGCCTTGAAAATATGCTCTGTAATCGCTGGTGTTGCAAAACTCCACATGGTGAAAAATGCAAACCAAGAAAAAAACTGAACCAAACCAAGTTTGACCATTACATTTGGCATCCCGAAGATGTTTTTGAATATTTCTGTTACTCCTTTCAAAAAGCCACTGCTCTCTTGATTTTCCTTTTCAAATTCCTCCAGATTTTCGGGTGGATATTCCTTGGTCGTCAAGATGGTATACATAATCGATGAAAACAAAACCACCGCACCTATTCCAAAGGCAAATTTCACAGAGTCAGGAATCACCCCAGGTGCTGCGGTATTGGGTACGCCCATCTGGGTCATGAACCAGGGTAGATTACTCGCTATCCAAGTACCGATCCCTATGATCAGGGTTTGTACAACAAATCCGTAGGATCGCTGACTATCCGGCAACTTGTCTGCAACCAAAGCCCGAAAAGGCTCCATACTGATATTGATCGATGCATCCAAGATCCAAAGCGATCCTGCTGCCATCCATAATGCACTGGAATAGGGAGCGAAAAACAATGCAATGGTACTGAAAACCGCTCCAAAGAAGAAGAATGGCCTTCTTCTCCCAAATTTGGGATGCCAAGTCCTGTCGCTCAGGTAGCCGACGATTGGCTGTACTAGGAGACCTGTCAAAGGAGCAGCGATCCACAGCATCGGAATGGCGTCTTTCTCGGCACCTAGGGTTTGGAAGATCCTTGACATAAATCCACCTTGGAGTGCAAATCCAAATTGGATTCCCAAAAAGCCAAAACTCATATTCCAGATTTGCCAAAAACTCAATTTCGGCTTGTTTTCTTCAACTTGCATTTTCTTGGGTTTATTGAAATTTGCTTGAATAGTGATCAGATTTTAACTGTAAATCCATCAAAATAATGCTCAATTTTGAATGAACTGATGTTTTCGATTTCGAAATAAGGGTGGAAGTGATCCGGCAATGGATCAAACTCTGTCAACCTTCCCAAGAAAGCCAAATTTTCTGTTTCGGCATTGATTTGTGATCCATTGATGGAGATTTGATCAGCGGAAATGCCATGGATATACAGCTGGATTTTATCAAACTTGGATTTGAATTCTCCATAAACTGCCCCAAAGCAAATCTCTTGTTTATTTGAATCCCAGATTATCTCTCTTTTGAAGAAACCAGTCTTTTTATATGCATTGCTAGTACCATCATCTTCGTAATGAACATAGCTTGTGATTCCATTGCCATTATAAACATGAAGCCTCAATACCCCGTCATGTTGGCTTTCGGTATGGGGTATGGGACTTTGCATGGCTAATAGAGAACCAGCTTTGGCAAAGACAGGCAAATAGCTTAACGGGGTGTCTACATATACAATTTGATTTCCGGTAAATTTTTGGTCGTTGTAGAAATAGTACCAATCACCCTCTGGAAGATATACTTTTGCTATTTGTCTAGTGCTTTCTATTGGAGCGATCAAAAGTGACTCGCAAAACAGATACTCATTTTGAAACAATTCGGCATAAATGTACTGGTCAAAAGGGTAGTCTATGGCCAAGCTTTTTGCTATTGGGAGACCGGTTTGGCTGCTTTTGTAGAAATTACTGTACAAAGTTGGGAGCAATTGATATCTCAGCTTCATGTAGTTTTTGGAGATTTCCTCGACTTCTTCACCAAAAGACCAAGGCTCTGAATCATTGCTGTTGATCATGGAATGCGCCCTGTAAAAGGGTGAAAAAGCAGCGATGCTCATCCATCTCGCAAATAGTGATTTGGTAGCTTCTCCTGCAAATCCACCTACGTCATATCCTGCAAAGGATACACCACTCAGTCCAAGGCTATTGACCAATCGAATGCCTGCAAGCATATGTTCTTCGCTACTGACATTATCTCCAGTCCAAGCTGCAGCGTAGCGTTGTACCCCAGCAAAACCAGATCTAGTCAATACAAACGGTCGGCTATCAGGAGACTGAAACTCACTGCCTTCCTTGGCAGCTTTTGCCATCTGCATCCCATAGATATTCCTGGCTTTTCTATGGCTTACCTCTTCACCTTCATAGTGGAAATTGATCAGGTTTGGAGTGAATTGCCCCCAAGATGCAGGTTCATTCATATCTGTCCAATAGCCATCGACACCAGCATCTTTGTAAAATTTCATTTTTTCACCCCACCAAGTTCTGGTTTCTTCTTTGGTGAAATCAGGAAAAGCACACCAACCTGGCCATACCTGCCCTTCGTAAATTTCTCCGTCTGGATATTTGACGAATAGATCCTTTTGCAAACCTTCTTCATAGGGAAGGTATCCTTTTTCGGTCTTGATCCCGGGATCCATGATGACTACCACTTTGAAGCCTTTTTCCTTCAGTCTGGAAATCATGGCTTTAGGGTCATTGAATTTTTCGTTGTCAAAAGTGAACACTTTATACTTTTCCATGTGATGGATATCCAGGTATATCACATCAGCTGGCATATCTTTTTCCCGGAAAGTCCGTGCCAAATTCAATACTTCCGTATCTGGATAATAGGAATACCTACATTGTTGAAATCCCAAAGCCCACATTGGTGGCATTTCCATCCTTCCGGTAAGGTGCGTGTACGCTTCGATTATTTTTTCTACAGATTGGTTGTGGATGAAGTAATAGTCCATATCCCCATCATCAGCAGCATAATAGATGAATCGGTTATTTGAAGCACCAAAATTGAAAACTGACTTATGGGTATTGTCAAAATAGATCCCATATGCTACCTTATGATGGATGCCAATGTAAAATGGAATTGAGAGGTACAATGGGTCGTCACCGGTGCCGTAGGCGAAATAATCGGTGTTCCAATTGGTATATGCTCTTCCAGCTCGGTTAAGGTTGCCTGTTTTTTCCCCCAAACCGATGAACTTTTCATCTTTTTGTACTTTTTTGTAATTGGTCACCTCTGTGCCAAGCCAAGAAACGGAGAATGATTCATCATCTTCATTGATCACTTGGCCATTTTTGTCAAAGTACTTGATATGGAATGGATCCATATTGACCCTGGCTTCAATCAACTCTGTGCTAATGGAAATGAATGTTTCCGTACTTTCTATTTTGAAATCAGTTTCTGAAGGTTTGGAAACAACACTGTATGGGTTTTGTTGGAAAGAGCCATCCTGACTGATCTGAACCCGAAAAGTATCATGGTTATAGACGGTTATTGAAAAATAGCCATTTGTTGTTTTTCCAGATATACCTAAGTCATTTTTCTCCCAAACCTGTACCGTTCCTGTGTGGAGGTTCTGCTTTTGGTTTTTGCTCTTTATAGAAAGGCTCATCGATTCGATTTTAATTTTTGACTCACATCAAAGGACTAGATGTAATTGACAAAGCTAAAATTAGAAAGTAAAATGGTAGTAAAAAAACATCAAACCTGAATGTTATTGGGATGTTGATCAAGAAATTAGGCAGATAAATTGGGACTATTAAAAATCAAGACCTATTCAAACGTTTGCATAAAAAGCATCGTTTTTTTTTCGGAAAGGATGCTTTTTTTTAAATGAGCATGTGATTTCATCAGAAAAACCAAAATATTAAACCAATTCTGCTTACTGCTTTGGAAGGAATTATGAATGGATCTTTTTGGAAGATGATTTACGGATGACCAATTCAGTTGCCAAAACCAATGTCTTGGGGAGCCAGTTTTCCTCTTTCTTCTTGTCGATCATTTCCAAAAGTAGGGAGGTGGCTTTTTCACCCATTTGGAATCCTGGCTGTGAGACTGTAGACAATGGAGGGTCTACCATAGATGAAAATTGCCAATCAGAGAAACCTACTATTCCGACATCACCAGGGACATTTAGTCCAAGGTCTTTGATGGCCATCATTGCACCAGCGGCGGATATGTCATGGCTCGCAAAAACACCATCAGGCCTATTTGCCTGATCTTTGAATAGCTCAGTGGTAAAGTTGAAGCTTTCTTCCTGTGTCCCATTCTGGCAGGGGATGATCCATTCTGGTTTGGAGATTATTCCATGGTCATGGAGTGCTGCCAGATAGCCTTCTTGTCTCTTTACGCTGATTGTCAGTGTTTTTGGTCCTGCCAAATGGACTATTTTTTTATAACCTTGCTCTATAAGGTGAGTCGTAGCATCATATGCACCCTTGAAATCATTGACCGTCACATTCACTGTGTTTTTTATATCCGGTACCCTATCAAAAAAAACGATTGGAAAATTTTGGTCCAATAATTTACTGAAATGGCTGAAATCTTCCGTTTCCTTTGAATAGCTAACCAATAGGCCATCAATTTGGTTGTCAAGCATCGCTTCTACACTGCTCAATTCCCTTTGGTGTTTTTCATTTGTTTGGCAGAGGATGACATTGTATCCATTTGCGTAGGCTATTTCTTCTATGCCACTGATCACTGTCGAAAAAAAGAAATGTACAATTTCCGGAATGATGACGCCTATGGTAAATGATTTGCTTTTTCTCAAACTCAAAGCCACGGCATTTGGCCTGTAGTTTAATTTTTCGGCCAGTTCCTTGACCCTTCTTTTGGTCTCTTTGCTGATTCCCGGATAATCCTTTAGCGCCCTTGAAACAGTAGAAGATGATACATTAAGCTCCTTGGCTATATCTTTGATAGTGGCTTGACCTAGTTTCATAAAAATTATATTTTTCTAAGATTTAAATTTAAATCAAATTATACAATAATTTACCTTTAATTCCTTCATTACATTGGGATATTTTTTTGCTCAAGGAATAATTGTTTGAAATAAATCGATATTCGAAATTTTACACAATCGATTGCGGTGACGATTGCATAACATTTTAACCGATTATTTATTGAAGATTACTTGCATCAAAGTACAGCTTTGATTAATATAGTTAAGTGCCTATTTGGAAGCATCAGGTTGATCTAAATGGAGTGTTGAATAAAATATGATTTAAACAAGTTTAAATATTATAAATTAACCCTATTGAAATAACAATTTATACCAAAAACCATTATTATGAGAGTATTATGTAAACTTCTATTTGTAGTCTTTGCACTACCGCTAGTTTGGTCTTGTGATCCCCTAGAGCAGCCTAAAATTATTCAGCAATCCGGTGCAACTTTTAACTCGCCACCTTCCAACATTGTTTTGAATATTGATGACGCTGATGAACTAATCGTTTTTAATGTAAATCCTGCTGATTTTGGTACCACGGTTGATGAGGTCACTTATATAATACAGGTTGATGCCGTAGGGAATAATTTTGCAGCTCCTCTCGATATAGGAAGTTCTACCACTACTACAGTCGAAGTAAAAGTCAGCGAACTAAACAGAAGGGCACTTGCCAAAGGTTTGGAACCTGAAGTAGCTGGGGATTTGGAGTTCAGGGTGAAGGCGACTCCTACCCGGTCTATTCCTGATGTAAATGGTCCTGGAACTGCAATTTCTGTAACTGCCTATTCCACAGATGTAGAGTTGCCTTCACTTCGGATTCCGGGGGATTATCAAAGTTGGAATCCTGCAAATGATAACACTGTAATCTTTTCAATCAATTCCGATGATGTGTATGAAGGTTTTGTTCACATCCTTACAGGATCAGGTGAATTCAAGTTTATAACAGGACCTGAATGGGACGAATTCCCTGATTACGGAGTCGGAGCAACAGCGGGCTCTTTGGTTGAAAAAGGTGGCAACATTAAAATCCCTGGACAATTTGGGACTTATAAAGTGAAGGCAGATCTTGAAAACCTTACTTACGAACTGGAAAGAATTGGTATATGGGGAATCATCGGCGATGCTACAGCAGGTGGTTGGGATACAGAGACACCGATGACTTTCAATGCAGCTGAAAATGTGTTAAATATTACAACTGCATTGAGCGTAGGGAAAATGAAATTCAGGACACATACTTGGGATCAAAACTATGGAAAGTCTGACGAAGATGGCGTAGCTGAGGATGATGGAGAGGATTTTGAGATTTCAGAGGCAGGAGACTACACCATTGTCCTTGATTTCAAAACCCCCGGTAAAGTCCTGTATACAATCACAAAAAAATAACCCTATATATTACTTAAGAAAAAGGTACTGGAAAAATCCAGTATTTTTTTTTATGTAATATCATGCAGGGGATCTGATACCGACTAAAAATCATCCTCTTTTGATTACAATTTTATGAATCTAAAATTTACCAGTTTATATTTTTGTGCTATTCTATTTCTCTTTTCGGGGAATATTCTGGCTCAAGTCACAACCAACCCAACTTTCCCCAGGGCAGATCAAAGCGTTAAAATCATTTATGATGCAAGCCAAGGGACTACAGGGCTTGCAGGTGAAGATGCTGTATATATACATATAGGTGCAGTCATTGAAGGCTCCACGTCCAATACTTGGGCGATAGTCCCATTTGAGTGGGGCATTGCAAACCCGCAAGCACTCATGTCAAAAGTAGAGGGTGAAAACAATATTTGGGAATGGGAAATCACACCAAATGAGTTTTTCAACCCAACAGCAGGACAAACTATCTACAGGATGGGCATGGTGTTTAGAAATGCCACAGGGACTTTGGAAGGAAAAACGAGTACCAATGGGGATTTTTTTGTCAATTTAAGTCAGGGGTTTGAAGTAAGTTTTACAAATCCAGAGTCCAATTCCCTGCTTCTGGAAGTCGGGGAGACCCAAGAGATTTCAATTGTTTCTTCTGAATCAGCTGATTTGAGTATTTCCATCAATGGGAATATCGTTGCTTCAGTCTCTGAGGCTGATGAGTTAAGCTATGATTTTGAAGCTATCACGGAGGGTGTTTTTGAGATACAGGCGAAAGCAACGCTGGGGACAGAGGAGTCTATATCTGATATTACTTTCAATGTCATCGGACAAAGCCCCCAAGCCAACTTACCTCAAGGTGCTAAGAAAGGCATCAATTACATTTCAGATACAGAGGTAATCTTGGTGTTGGAAGCTCCAAACAAGAAAAATGCATTTGTAATTGGAGATTTTAATGACTGGCAAATATTGCCTGAATACCAGATGTTCCAAACACCCGACCAGGAAGTCTTTTGGCTGAAAGTCTCAAACCTAGTCCCGAACCAGGAGTACATTTTTCAATACTTGGTAGATGGAAGTATCAGAATCGGTGATCCTTATGCGGACAAAACATCCGATCCTTTCAATGACCAAGAGATCATAGACCAAAATAGATATCCTGGATTGAAGCCTTTTCCTCAAGGCAAGACCTCTTTCCAAGCGACTTATCTTCAAACAGCCCAACAGCCTTATGAATGGAAGTATTCGGACTACAACAAACCACAGCCGGAAGAATTGGTTGTCTATGAATTGTTGGTGAGGGATTTTGATGATAAAAGGACATATAAGGCTGTAACCGAAAGGTTGGACTACCTAAAGGATTTAGGTATCAATGCCATTGAGTTGATGCCTATCAAGGAGTTTGAGGGAAATTTGTCATGGGGGTATAACCCATCTTTCTTTTTTGCACCAGACAAATATTATGGGACCAAAAATGACTTGAAAGAGTTGATAGACGAGTCCCACAAGCGGGATATGGTGGTGATTTTGGATATGGTGTTGAATCATGCTTTTGGACAAAATCCAATGGTGAGGCTATACAATGATGGGGATTATGGTGAGCCGACACCTGACAATCCTTGGTTCAACAGGGTTGCCAAGCATCCATTCAATGTAGGATATGACTTCAACCACGAAAGCACTTATACAAAGGCTTTCGTTGATTCAGTGAATAATTACTGGCTGTCTGAGTACAGGTTTGATGGGTATAGATTTGACCTGAGTAAAGGGTTTACCCAAGTGAATTCTGGGGATAATGTTTCCCAATGGAGTCAGAGGGATGAATCCAGGATAGCCATTTGGAAGAATATATATGATGACATCAAAGCGCATCATCCTGAAGCATATGTTATTTTGGAGCATTTTGCAGACAATAGCGAAGAGAAGGAGCTGGCGGATTATGGCTTGATGTTTTGGGGTAATTTGAACCATGATTTCCGGGAAATGGCTAAAGGCAATTCGAGGAATTTTGACTGGGGATACTATAAGACCAGGGGGTGGAGCCAGAATAATCTGGTCAGCTACATGGAAAGTCATGATGAAGAGAGGACGATGTGGGAATCATTGACTTTTGGGCAAAGATCACCGGTAGATATTCGGGAGTTGAGAAATGGGGTGAATAGAAACCAACTTCTTGCGTCTTTCTTTTTTGCAATCCCCGGCCCAAAGATGCTGTGGCAGTTTGAAGAGTTTGGTTACGATTTGGAACTGAACAATGATCGCCTGGGAATCAAGCCGACCAAATGGGACTATTTGGAAAACCCAGAAAGGCAAAGGCTGTATAATCTGTATAGGGCCATGATACATCTGAAAAATGATTACAATATCTTCAATGATCCGGAGGAAGTGGCCTTGTCCCTTACCCAAGCTGTGAAATCTATCAAAGCAAGTGATGGAGATCTTCAGTTAGTACTTTATGGTAATTTTGGATTGACTGATGTCAATAATACATCCTTGACATTCCCTTCAAACGGCACTTGGTATAATTATTTTACAGGTGATGAAATCAATGTTACTTCGGCTGAACTTAAGATTCGGTTGAGGGCAAATCAATTTTTGTTATTTACCAACCAAAAGCTTCCACTTCCGGAAGGGGTTATTTTGGAAGATATCATTACTTCGATAGATCGGGAGATTATTGACGTTTCTGAGTTTAAATTATACCCCAACCCCACGAGCGAAAATTTAAATATTTCCTTGCCAAAAGGATTCTACCAGTGTAATTATAGAGTTTTGGATGTCACAGGGAAGGTGTTGGCCGAAGGGGGGACTGATGTCGGGAATAATATTTTAGAGCTGGAAATAAAGGATTTTAAGGCAGGTATTTATATCTTTGAGCTCAACAATAATCGTCAGCTGTTAAGAAGGCGTTTTATAAAAAAATAATCAAACCATTAAATCAACAACATGAAATTCAAACCAGGAGTAAAGTACGGTGAAGAACTAAAGGACTTATTGTCCTATGCGAAGGAAAATGAATTTGCCCTTCCTGCGGTAAATGTGATCAACACCAGTACTATAAATGGTGTATTGGAGACTGCTAAGAAAGTAAATTCCCCAGTCATCATCCAGTTTTCCAATGGGGGAGCCCAGTTTTATGCTGGCAAATCCCTACCAAATGACAAGCAACAAGCAAGTGTAGCCGGTGCTATATCCGGAGCAATCCACGTACATAAAATGGCTGAAGCTTATGGCGTACCTGTGATTTTGCATACTGACCATGCTGCAAAAAAATTATTGCCATGGATAGATGGGATGCTTGCTGAAGGCAAATCATACTACGAAGCGTTCAAAAAGCCTCTTTTTAGTTCACATATGTTGGATCTTTCCGAGGAGACTTTGGAAGAGAATGTTGAGACTTCAGTGAAGTATTTCAAAGAATTCAACAAACTTCAAATGGCGATTGAAATCGAACTTGGAGTTACCGGTGGTGAGGAAGACGGAGTAGACAATACTGATATCGATAGTTCAAAACTATATACCCAGCCAGAAGAAGTGGCTTATGCTTATGAAAACCTTAAGCAGGTTGGTGATATGTTCACAATTGCGGCTGCTTTTGGAAACGTACATGGGGTCTACAAACCGGGTAATGTAAGTTTGAAGCCTATTATTTTGAAAAATTCACAAGATTTCATCAATGAAAAATATGGTACTTCAGGTAAGCCATTGTTCTTTGTATTCCACGGTGGATCGGGGTCTACTGTAGAGGAGATCAGAGAAGCAAACAGCTATGGTTCTATCAAAATGAACATCGATACTGATATGCAATGGGCATTCTGGGAAGGTGTATTGAAATATTACCAAAAGAATGAAGGATTCCTTCAAACACAACTAGGTAACCCTAATGGACCAGATAGTCCAAACAAGAAATTCTACGATCCAAGAGCTTGGATGAGAAAAGGTGAAGAGAACTTTGTACAAAGACTGGAAGTAGCATTTGACATGTTGAATGCTGTGAACAGAAACTAAGTCTACATCAACCTAACAATAGAAAAGGTCACTTTTGGGTGACTTTTTCTATTTTAACCCTAATTACCTATGAAAAAATATTTACATCTATCAGTTTTATTAGTTTTGACACTTCTCACTTCTTGTTTGACTTCATCAGAAAGCAAAGTTGAAAACCACTGGCCGCATGCGGGGATCACTTATGAAATCTTTGTACAGTCATTTTATGATTCAGATGGTGATGGAATAGGGGATATCAATGGAGTCACCAAAAAATTGGATCATGTAAAAGAACTTGGGGCAAATGCGATATGGTTTATGCCAATCATGCCTTCTCCAAGCTATCATAAGTATGATGTGACTGATTACAAGGCTATCCATCCGGACTACGGAACGATGGATGATTTCAAAAACCTGCAGGAAGAAGCCCACAAAAAGGATATCAAAATTGTCATTGACTTGATCATCAACCATACCAGCAGTGAGCATCCCTGGTTTGTAGAATCGAGAAAAGGCAGGGACAATCCGTATAGGGACTATTATGTTTGGGCACAAAAAGATACCATTGCAGATTTTTTGAATAAGAAAACCATCACGCTTGACAGTGATAATATTAGACAATGGCATGATCCAGGGCAAGGGGAAGATTTTTATTATGGATTTTTTATTGGAGGGATGCCTGATCTGAATTTTGACAATCCCCAAGTAAGGAAAGAAATATATGAAATCGGTCGGTTTTGGCTTGAGGAAATAGGGGTGGATGGTTTTCGGCTGGATGCTGCAAAGCATATATACCCCGATGAAAGGGCAGTGGACAACCATGCATTTTGGAAAGAATTCAGATCCGAGATGACCAAAATAAAACCGGATGTGTACTTGGTGGGAGAGGTCTATGACATGAAAGAAGTGGTAGCACCTTATTTGCCAGGACTGCCAGCATTGTTCAATTTTGATTTCCACTACACACTTCTGAAAGCGTATGAAGAGGAAAACGGTATGTTGTTAGCCAATAACCAGAAAGCGATTTTGGACTTCTACCAAGAGATTTCCCCTGAGTTTGTAGATGCGACTTTTTCATCCAACCATGATCAACCACGACTGTTGAATTCATTGGGGGGAAACCCGAAAAAACTGAAACAAGCCATTGCGATTCTGATGACAATGCCCGGGGCTCCCTATTTGTATTATGGGGAGGAAATAGGGATGCTTGGGGAAAAACCGGATGAAAATATCAGGGAGCCGTTTTTATGGGATATCAAAGCCAATGACAGTGGGAGAGCTACTTGGATAGAGGCGGAGTATTCTATCGATGAAATGGTGACGCCATTGGCAATCCAAAAATCTATGAGCACAAGTTTTTACAATCATTACAGAGAAATCATCCGATTGAGAAATTCACACAGGGCCTTGGCTTTGGGTGGGTTGGATTTGTATGAAAATGAATTGCCTGAGCCACTGATGGCCTATTATAGGGCTTATGAAGACCAACAGCTATTTGTTGTCCATAATTTGTCTGACATGGCAAAATCACTAGATGCGCCAGATGGGTACCGAGAAGTGCTTTATTCTCTAGGTTTGGCAAACTTGGATGAAAGCATCATTGTCTTACCTGCCTATTCTTCTATTGTATTGGAAAAGAAATAAAAAAAAAGACCTGCCAGATCAAAATTTGGCAGGTCTTTTCAATTTTGGTTACCGAAGGGAAAATCCCGAGGGTTGTTTTTTTATGATTTATAGGGTTGAATTTAGTTTAGCTTTATACCCCGCTGGGTTTTCAGGCTAAAGTCGATTTCACTGGCGAATCAGGTTAGGTTGATAGTATTTTTGCAATCCTGAAGTCATCTTCATCAACCTCCTTGTCATCTACGATGGCTTTGGTGATAGGAGTAAAGACAATTTTATTGTTGATCACCCCGGCCATTACATCATATTTGCCTTGCATCAGCCCTTCTACTGCGGCAACTCCCAGTTTGCTGGCAAGGACCCGGTCAAATGAGGTAGGGGAGCCACCACGCTGCAAATGTCCTAAGATAGTGACTTTGATGTCATAGTAGGGAAGTTGTTTTTTGATTTTAGAGGCAATCTCTGCTGCTCCACCACTTTTACCACCTTCTGCCACGATCACAATGTTGGATTGCTTCAAGGCTTTGGTCCTGGCCTTCAATCTCTCTACCAGCCTTTCGATTGGCATTTTCTTTTCCGGAATAAGCGTTGCTGCAGCAGCACTTCCTATACCCGCGTTGATGGCTATAAATCCAGCATCCCTTCCCATCACTTCCACAAAGAACAACCTGTCATGTGAAGTGGCGGTGTCCCTGATTTTATCAATCGCCTGGATGGCTGTATTGCAAGCTGTGTCAAATCCAATGGTACTGTCTGTGCCTGACAAATCATTGTCAATAGTACCGGGTAAACCGATGGCTGGAATGCCAAACTCTTGGAAAAATAAATGGGCACCCGTCAAAGAACCATCCCCTCCAATCACAACCAAAGCGTCAATTCCGTGTTTTTTTAGATTGTTGTAAGCTTTTTGTCGTCCTTCTTGAGTCCTAAATTCAGCACTTCGAGCTGACTTGAGGAATGTACCCCCTCTTTCCAGTACGTGGGCAATGTTTTTGCTTTCAAGTTTTTTGATTTCGTCATTGATCATGCCTTCATAACCCCTGTAGATTCCATACATTTCTAGGTTATAATAGAATCCTGCCCGAACAGTGGCCCTGATGGCAGCATTCATTCCTGGAGCATCTCCACCTGAAGTCAAGACACCAATTTTTTTTATAGTTTTTATTTCCATTATACTTTTCTCAACAAGGTTAAATACTTAAAAAACATGTCTGCTGCTGCAGGGTTTGTAGCAAGTGGAATGTTGTGGACGTCACATATCCTCATGAGCATCTGTACATCAGGTTCATGTGGATGCTTGTCCAAAGGATCTCTAAAAAATATCACCAAATCCAATTCTTTTTGTGCTGCCATGGCAGCAATCTGGGCATCTCCACCCAAAGGTCCTGAAAGCAACTTTTGGACTTCAAATCCAGCTCTCTCAATATGAGAACCTGTCGTACCAGTGGCGACCAAGTTGATGTCTTTTTTCAGTAATTCATCTTTGAATCCAGATAAGAAATGAACCATATCGGCTTTTTTTCCATCATGTGCAATCAATGCGATTTTCATTTTTCTGTTTAATAGGTTATGCTTCAAAGTTAGGAAAAATAATAAATTTCAAATCATGAAGGATATTATTTATGTTGACGGATAGATTTCTAAACTTATCCTTTTTTTGGGATTTTTGTAACTCTTTAAATATGCATATACGCTTTCTTGTCAGCAGTACTTTAAAATATGGGGCATAATTGACTTAACGGCTCTGTTGACAGTAGTCCGTTGGCGATTATCCGCAAGGGTTCCCCTTTACTTATTGGGAAAAGTAGCGGATAATCATACTCTTTAATCATTATTTTTGAAAGTTAAAAGTTAGGTTTAATTTAATTTTTCCGTATTTTTCGTGACTGTATTCAAAATATTTAAAATTTAAAACTGATATTATGGGAATGTTAAAAGAGTTTAAGGCTTTTGCCATTAAAGGAAATGTCGTCGATTTGGCTGTAGCCGTGATTATTGGCGGGGCTTTTGGGAAAATTGTATCCTCATTTGTGAATGATATCGTAATGCCACCCTTGGGTGTGATGCTTGGAGGTGTGGACTTCAAGGATTTGGTCATCACTCTGAGGGAAGCTTATACAGTCGATGGGGTAGATTTCCCGGCGGTGGTTATGAGTTATGGGAATTTTATCCAAAACATCGTAGACTTTGTTATCATTGCCTTCGTGATTTTCTTGGCAATCAGAGCTATCAACTCCATGAAGAAGAAGGAAGAGGCTGCCCCAGCCGCACCAGCTGCACCACCTAAATCAGAAGTTCTTTTGGAAGAAATCCGTGATCTGTTGAAGAAATAAGTTAAATTCTTCTGAATGGATTTGGCAAATACTTGAAATAAATAGGGACAGGAATCAAGTGACTCCTGTCCCTATTTGATTTATTGGGATATTAGGCATTTTGATTATCCGCAATGACGCCAGTAGCCAAACCATAAAATGTTGGATGAATGATTTGGGGTTCTGTGAACACTGGACTGTTGTCTACACGAAAGGCCACACAAGCTGTGGAGGAGTATCCGCATCCGATAAAGTCTCTTGTAGTCCAAAGTGAAACATAGCGGAAATCTCACATGAATACCTCACTCTGGGGGAAAACTCCTTGCCTTTAGGCGAAGACTTTAGAGTTTTTTTATTTTTTTGTGAACTCGGTGTTTTTACTTTGTAATCCTTGTGTGGTAAAAATTATAACCACAAAGATCACCAAGCTTTTCACCAAGAACACCAAGTCTCGGATGCACTTTAGTCGCCTTTAGCCGATAGTAGTTTAGTTATTCCCTCTCGGTCCACCTCTCTGGTTCATCCTGTAAATCTGTCTGGCAAAATCCCTACTTGCTCCCCCTAATTTCAGGGCTTGTGATGGGTTGATTACTTTCGTGATATCTTCCGTGAACTTGACCTCCAAGTCAAGCATGCTTTTCTGAATCCCAAACCGCTTGTTTATAAGTTCTTTCGCTTTGCTTTCACTCACTTCGCCTTCAGAAGCTTTGTTGATAGTTGACATTTCTTTCATCAAACTCTCTCTTTCATCATTGAATTTGTTGAAAATGGGCCAAAATTTTTCCGCCTGCTCAGGCTTGAGATCAAGCCTGTTGGTGATAAATGCTACTTTGGCAGATTCGTACTTTTCCCTGTCAAACTGATGTTGCTTATTCTGGGCAAAAACAGATGTATTGACCAGAACTATTATTAGAAGTAATGCAAATTTTAGGTTTTTCATTGTCTTGTAGATTAATACCAAAGGTTTTCTTCAAATTCATCAGAAGCCAAGTTGAGGTTGCCCCATTCTTCGTTGATAATCTGATCCAAAATCTTATCTGGATCATCGGCAAGGTACAGGATTTCCTCTGCCCCCCAATGCCCGGCATTGATGTAGAGGTTGATGTCCTCCGCTACGCTCAGTTGCAGGTAATCTGTCGTCTCTGCTCCCTGCTTGAACACAAATATAGCCACGCCAATGATCACTATTGCAGCAGCAGCCATGCTCCTGAAATAGAACATTTTGGTTTTCTGGGAAGAGTTTTTCTCTAATATTTTGTCTGGCAGACTCTCAAAGTAGTTTTCTGGTACCTTGAAGATGTCTTTTCTGGATAGATTTTTCATAACTTATTCATTAGACAGGATTGATGCAGTAGGGTTTACTCTACTTTCAATTCATTTTCGATTTTTTTCACAGCATGATGGTAGCTGGCTTTTAAAGCACCTACAGAAGTTTCTGTGATTCGGCTGATTTCATCATAGCTCAAATCCTCAAAATACTTTAAGTTAAACACCAAGCGCTGTTTGTCGGGAAGGTTGAGAAGCGATTTTTGAAGTTTTCTTTCGATCTCATCCCCGTCAATGTGGTAGGATTCATCAATATAGGTTTTCATCACCTGTTCATGGTCTTCTATGGGAAAGAAGAATCTGCGTTTCTTTTTTTCTATAAAATTCAAACTTTCGTTCGTGGCAATCCTATAAAGCCAAGTAAACAAAGTGGAATTGCCGTGGAAATTGTCTAGGTTTTTGAATGCTTTGATGAATGTGTTTTGGGTAATATCATCGGCATCTTCATGGATAATCACCATTTTACGTATGATGCTATAGACCCTTTTTTGATAGGCGCTCAACAAGAGCCTATATCCCTTTTCTTTGGATTTGGGGTCTTGGATTAAAGTAAGAATCTCCAGGTCGGTGAGTGGCATCATTGTTTGCTTAGACAATCAATATACCAATTAGTTTAAAAGGAAATCGAAAAATACTTTTTTTTGAGAGGGGAATGGGGTACGGAATGTGAGACATGAGACATAAGATTCAAGATCCTAGCCATAAGTACCAAGTACGAAATACAATGTACAAAGAGACAAGAAGCGAGATGCAAGAGACGAGAAGCGAGACAAAGTTGTCATGTCCTGAAATGCGACAGGGTCATATCGAATTCACCTCTCCATAGGGAGGCGAAGTGAGATATCTTTCCGCAATTCTACGGAACAGGCTCCTTTCGGTCGATATGACTTGCCTATAAAACGAGGAAGTAAGTATAGAAAAAGTGTCATTTGAACTCGATCCTAAATATATCGCCGAACTTGTCTTCCTTCAGGAAGAGGCTTATATCTATCTATATCGCTATCTGGCTTTTCTCTGTTTTGAATGTCTTGGTTCTTGTGTCTTTTTTCTTGCCTCTTCACTTAAATCTCACGTCTCGCATCAAATCTCCAAGATATAATCCAAAATACCGGCATTTTTGCCCTTTGGCCGTGTGACCAAAAGTGGGATTTTGTCATTCATCTGAATCAAGCGCTCTGCCATGCTTCCGATAAATAGGGCAGTAGCTGCAGTCCTGCCTTTTGCCCCAATGATGATTCCGTCCGCATTGATTTCTTCGGCTTTGGAAAGGATGTCTTCCACTGGATCATCGTCTTCATCTTTGGTGTAAAGTGGGTTGATGTTGATCCCCTTTGTGTCTATTTTTCTAATAAACTTCTTGAAATTGATCTCGGCATGCATCTCCATGATTGCTGCAAACTCCTGGTAGGTCTTTCCAGTAAAATGATATCCTGAAGGAATGGAAAATACATTTTGGCAAAAGATTTCAGCCTTTTTTCCATATTTTTCCACAATCATGATTGCTTCTTCTATCGCATCTTTTGAATAATCCGAAAAATCACTCGGTACCAATAATTTGTCGATTTTTGGGATCGAGTTTTCTGGGATAATCAACAGGGAACAGCTTGCCCTCCTTGCCAACCTTTGGGAAAGAACCCCTGTGCCTGTGAGTTGGACTTTTCTGCCCAAAATGATCATGTCTACTGATTTTTCGTGGGCAAGTTTCAATATTTTTTTGGAAAGCTGTCCTTCCTTGACCACAAATGAAAGCTCAACTTCATTGGTTTTCGTAAAAGTCTGGCGCACCAAATCTTTCATCTTGGTTTTCCTTTCTTCTACAATATTATCTATCAAGTTGGGAAATTCCTCTAGCACCTCTTTTGGGATGTTGAGGTTTCTGATGATGTTGGTGAAATAGATTTTCTTCGTCTGATTAACCTGTGCGACAAAAGAGGCAAATTTGATTAACGTTTCGTCCAATTCACTTTGGTCAAGACAAACAATGAGCTTTTTGATTTGATACATTTTTTTAATGATCTTTTACCTTTGCAAAATTATTGAATATTAAATTGAGATTTTCAATTTGCTGGAATAATATTTTGTGGTTGCGGAATAATCTTTTGTTTTGCCAAGTGGTAGGAAAGTACTTTGGATGTGATTTATATGTTTTGATTTCCCTAAAAGCATTTTTTTCAATTTTAACTATATTCTGAACTTTGTCCAAATGGAATTATTTTTTCCGTGTAGTGAAAGGATCAATGGTATGGTTGTTTCATTGTGGGGAAAAGTGAAATAGAATGTTTGGATTTGTTGATAATCGAATTGGAAGAATGGTTAGTGATTGGCTAACATCTCTAAGTATATTCCGTATATTTGTCTCAGGAACCGGGTCGCCGACATGTTCAAACTTCACAATTAACATAAATTACCGAGTGAAGCCCTTTTCAAAAACAGGCCTCATCCCTTCAGTGGACCTCGTCTCTTCGGAGTCAGGATAACAGTGGAAGTTTGCGATTTCAAGGCAGCTCAAATCTTGTCTATAAAGAGGTTTGTAACACTCTAAGATCCGGTTCTTTTTATTTTTTTCCACATTTTCTGCTGTATAGCAGGTGCTATCTTGAATAAATATGCACCAGTCAAATACATAAGTAATATAAATAATGTGCGAATGATTAAATCTGTCCAGCCAACTTGAGAATTTTTGAAAAAATAGTGTTGCAATCCGAAAACTATTCCTCCCAATACAACTATTTTGAATAAATCCCAACTCCATGGATGTATATGAAGTTTGATGGCTATGAAGCCATATTTGACAAGGTTAAATATGAGTAAAGCTATAAACGAAGCGAACGCTGCTCCTTCAATTCCATGGATTGGAATCAACCACAGATTGAAAACAATCACAACAATAGCCATGACTACAGTGGCTACAATGTTGAATACATAGTACTTTGAAAAAAGAATAATCTCTGAGTTGATAGAAAATGCTACATCGAGCATTTTGGCACCTCCAATGATCAGTACTATCCATTTGCCAGCTTCATATACTTCTTTGTTAGGGACAAATGAATAGATGTTGTCAATATTTGCCCAAATCCCTATGAAAACCAATAGACATACAAACACTTGTGTAACTCCCAAATCTTTGTAGAGATTGGCGACTTTGCTATGCTCCTTATTGTTGAAATACTCCGAAATCAAAGGCATGGCGATTTGAGAAACTGCTCGCCTTGGCATCTCAATGACAATAGCTATCGAAAATCCAATTGTATATATGGCGTTTGCTTCTAAGCCTATCATAGAACTTACCATCAAACTATCCACTTTCATGATCAACAAGGCACCTGTAGTGGCGAGTAAACTGATAAAACTATAGCGAAGAAATTCCTTTTTCAGATCTTTTGGAAGTTCTCCAAATGTAAAGTCCAGTCTGAAAATACGCCTTAACTTCATGTAGCTGAAGGTACCTACTAAGGTTATTCCGTAGGATAAGGCTATTCCCCATATCAATTGATCGAAAGATATCCATTCAGTTAGATAAAGTAAAAATGAAACCCCAAACAAAAACCTGATAAGTACTTCTCTGAAAAAAGTAGGCATTGCAATTTTATAGTAAGATCTACAAAAGGCATCAGCAACCGAATTGAGAACAGCGAATAGAGTGATCACAAGCACCACCGGAAGAAAAATCAAAATTTCGGAAGATTTTGCAGAAAAAGCTCGGGTTATTGGGTCATTTAGTAAGAAAAAAATCAAGCTGACGATTAAAAATCCTAATAAGGTCAGGAATAGGGTAAAGGTAAAAAAGGAAAAATGGCGCTTATGCAATTGAGGAAAGAACTTGGTAATCCCATTTCCTAACCCTAGTTGAGCGAAGGGAACCAAGAGCAATGCCATATCCTGAACCGTCCGGAATGTCCCTATATGATCAGGTGTCATGGCGTAAGGCATCAGCCATAGCAAGTTGAAATATCCTATAGCTACTCCTAAATAGGAAAAAATAGTCGAAAGTAAACTTTGGGAAGTCTTTGTATTCATTGAAACAAAAGTAAGAATATAAGATTATCAGTAATCATAAATATTAAGTAAATTCAACAATGAAGTACGTTGGATAATCATAGCTTAAATACAATAGAAATTAAATAGTATTTTTACAAGAATCGTCCAGCTGTTGTTATTGGATGGATATTATAGCCACAATCGTATTGAATTATTGTACCATGCTTTAAATAATCACTATGATTTTTTGATCAATTGTTGTTCTAAATTCCATTTATGGTTCTTATTGGATTTATCCAAAGGAGTTTAAATTGTTTTATAGTTTAAATTCAAATTCTGTGATTTTAAATATTATCTTTCCAAGGTATTAGTAAAGTTACTTCGGAGATATAATAATTTCATGCGTGTAGTTAAATTCATACTGCTTTATTCTTTGTTCTTTCTAGGGATTGAGTCATTGGAAGCTCAAGTGCGAGTGCCATTTCAACCACGCTCACCTGATGCAGATCCAACAAAGAAAAACTACAGGATCAATGGTGATTTTCTGATCATTGGGAACACAAATCTTACATTGGAAGATTATGATGATAACAAGATGAATGATAATCGCATGGTCTATACCTCAGCTTTTGCAGGAGGAACAGGCCTGCATTTAAATTCATCTGCAGCCGAGTTGAGGTTCCCACAAATTAATGGAGTAAATCATGATTGTACAGAAATCTTGTATGCGGGACTTTATTGGACAGGTCGAAGTGGACCCGATAGAATGGTGCAAATTACTGATGTAGGTGCGTTTCGAACAAAGGATAAGCAACAAATCACTTTCCAAGGTCCAAGACCTGGTCAAATTGCTAATTTAATTACAGATCCTACTTCTATCCGCTTCCCAGTGGGAATGGATACTCAAAATGATGTTGGTATCTTTGTAGGTTACTTGGATGTTACCGATTTTGTCAAATTTAATAGAGAAGGATCGTATGTCGGAATTGATGTAGCCTTGCTACAAGGAACCAATTACTATTTTGGTGGGTGGTCATTGGTAGTAGTGTATGAAAACCCACAACTACCTTTGAAAGATATAACTGTTTTTGATGGGTATGCATTTGTAAGAGGGAATTTCCCAGAGGAATTTGTGATTCCCATTGATGATATCAAAACTCAAGAAAAGGGAGATGTACGTGTCAAAGTAGGTATCATGGCAGGCGAAGGTGATGTCGCAGCTGAAGGAGATTTTTTCTCTATAGAGAGAGGGGTTGGAACAAATGATTTTGTACCGCTATCACATGCTTCAAATTCAACTACAAACTTTTTCAATTCAAGCATAGAAGTAGGTAATTCTTTAAGGAATCCTTTGTTTAAAAATAATACTGGGATGGATCTGGCAACATTTTATATAGATAATCCCAACAATGAATTGATAGGTAATAACCAAACAAGCCTTCGCTTCAAATATGGGACAACATTCGATACGTATGTGATTTATAACCTGACTATAGCGATCGATATAGATGAACCCAAAATAGAAGGTTTTCATCAATTTCTTGAAGTCAATGGGAATAGTTCGATCCCCAATAGCTTCAAACCAGGTGATGAATTGACATTGGCTATAGATATCAGAAATTTGGGAGAAGAGCGCTTATTGAGTAATCGGCTTGAATTGACTCTTCCCAAGGGAGTTGAGTTAATGTCAGTAAAGCAGGAGAATATTCAGCAATCGACTACCACAGGAGTGAGCCAAACCATAAACCCAGATGGATCTACTATCATTTCTTGGGAGATGGGTAATTTGGATCCTGCTGTAGATATTCAAGAGATCTTGGCAAATTTCACATATACAATTCGCATTAGTGAAAACTGTGATGATTTGGCAGGTCTATGCGGTGCATCTTTTTCTCTTAATGGTTTTTTGACTGGAATACAGTCAAGTAGTGGTGAATCCTATGGTCAAATTCCCCTTGTCATCCAAAAAGAAGCTGGTAATATTTGTACATCAGGTACTTCTATACCAGGTTCTATTGATTTGAGTTTGGAGGTATTTGATTTCTATGTGGAAAATTGTTTGAATCTAGAAGATGGAAATATAGAAATCTGTAATCTTTCTCTTATGACTCAGGTTTCAATGCCTGATATATCAAAATTCTTTCCCGCCAACACTCGTTTTTTTGATAGAAACCCATTGGAACCAAATGCACTTGAATTGGGAGGAAATTCTGGAAATCCATTTCCTGCTTCTAGTGGGATTGATTTTTATGCAAGTTTTAGTGAGGATGAATTGGGTTGTTATGTACCTTTTCAACTAGCAGAAAAAGTGCTTTCAATTAATGTTGATGTCGACAAGGCTTGTGATTCGTCAGATGGTCTTCGTGCTATCACAATGGATATAATCGGACTGAGTCCTTCCAGTAAGCTTTTACTGAATGAATTACCCGTTACTATCAATGATTTACAGCGTTTGGCTCCAGGGGATTATACCTTAGAGATAGAGGATGGGATTTGTACAGTTTCAGAATCATTTGAGGTAGCGACTTTCGAAGTGTTTGATGTAGTAATGATAGCCAGCAAAAGTGTCTTTGAGATCCCGTGTATGGGATCGGATGTGGGCCTACTGGTTTTAGAAGTAAATGGCAATACGGAATTCAACAAATTGGAGCTAAAGGGTATTTTAGAAAATGGGAGTATAATAGAGAGAAGTGTTTCCAATCCATTAGTTGGAGAGCATATATTTGATTTGCTTCCAGCCGGCAGATATGAGTGGCTGCTCGAATCAAAAGGATCGTGTACCCAAGAAGGACAAACCTTAATAGTAGAAACTAATGTAACCCAAGTTCCTGCTGAGTTATCGTTTTCAAGTATAGAAAGAGGTAATGCATTCTCATTTTTGGTAGGAGAGGACATTCAATTTTTCATTGACCAACCTTCTATCTATAATGATGTAAACTGGGATTTTGGAGATGGGCAATCGTCAACTTTGGAGAGTCCAGTGCATGCATTTCGATCAACAGGTACCTTTACAATTGTGCTTTCACTTTTGGATGAAAATGGGTGTTTGTTGCTTGATCAGAAAGAAATTCAGATTTCAGGAGGAAATTTACGGGTTCCGGATGCATTTTCACCAAATGGAGATGGTGTAAATGATTATTTCTTTCCCGTATTTCTACAAGTGGAAGAACTGACTTTGAGCATTTTTAATCGCTGGGGAGAATTGCTTTTCTATACCAATGACCCAGCATCCAAAGGCTGGGATGGAAGCAATCGTGGACAATTGTCTCCAGTGGGTTCATATGCTTACCAATTGGAATATCGCATGGAAGGGGAAAGCTCCCAAATACTTAGAGGTACTTTTTTTCTAATAAAATAATTACTTGATTAAAAATGGATCAATAAGTTCTTTTTTGGAAGGATGGACAAAAAAGCAGTTTCTTACTCCATTGTCTATACTCCGAATTATTGTATCTGTTTTTCTTAAACCTTCTGGATAATGATTGTAAAATTCATATCCGTGTTTTTTAAAAATAGATTCCAATTGGGCTTCATTTGATAAAAATAATGTCTCACAAATGAATATTGGGTTTGTTTCTGATAGAATTTTTTCTCCAGATTCAAGTATTAAATGTTCTGTGCCTTCAGTATCTATTTTAATAAGATCCACCGAACCTGGATTCTTGCTATAGTAATTATCTAATGAAGTGGCTTGGACAACATTTGTATCAAAAGCTTCATTTTTATTTAATTCTTCCTCACTTCCTGTACCTGCAAGGTTATGTTTCAAGTAAGTATATTTCTTGCTTTTTACTTCATGGAACGTTATATCACCTTCTTTTTGGGAAAGGGCTAGAGACTCCACTTTTATTTGGCTGAAGTTGTTCAAGTTGACATTGGTTTTTAAATAATGAAGCGGGCCTTTTGCAGGTTCAAAAGCCGTTACTTTAATTGTTGGGTTTTCCAATGCTGCAAGAAGTGAGTAATAACCTATATTGGCGCCGACATCATAGAAGCCTTTAACCTTTTTCACCAACTCTACAAACAATTTTGTGTACTCGAAATTTTCATAGCCTTCCCAGTAAATTAATTGAGTTAGGTAGTTTGTCTGATTTGTATGGATTTTAAGTTTTTTTCCTGCCTGATTCTTTATGACGATAGTTCCAGAAGGAGGTAGTTTTACTTTTTTAGGTAGGATAGGGTAAAGCAGCTTATTAATATTCCTGAATACAAAGTTTATTTGAGGTTGATAAATTATTCTATACAATAATTGTTTCATATTTAATTGTTTGATAGAGTTTTAATAAGCATTTTTTTTCTGTTTTCCAGATTGTACAATTTGGTTATCCTGTTTCTAGGAGTTTGATCTGTATTTTGCTCAATGTTGAAGTTCAATAACTTATTTACTTCACTTTCCAATTCTGCAATTTTTCTGGATTTAAGAATCAATCCAGTATTGCCAATAATTACCGGGATTTCATTGACATCAGAACCTAAAGGGATACAACCACATAGCATAGCTTCACAAAGAGCACATCCGAAACCTTCAAATATTGAAAGTTGAAAATAGAAATTAGCTTTTTGGTAATAGCTTCTAAGTCGCTCGGGGGGTAACTTACCCAGAAAATATACATTTTTCGTAGTTGAAAGATTCTCTGGTTTTTCCATTCCAGCAATAAGAAAAGTGTAGTCCTTAAATTTCTCTCCCAATTGAACTATCAAATCTCCTCCTTTGAGAATAAACTGTTCTTTCGAGAGTACTGAAATGAAAGTATGTTGACCCTTTCTTACATTTTCACCTGGTTTCCAAAAATCAATATCAAAACCATTTGGGATTACTGTGTGTGGAGTATTTAAATTGGGGAAATGATATTGGAAACCGTTTGTAATTGTACTGTTAGGGTTGTTAAATTTATTTTGGGAAAATACCAATGAATTACTGACAGGTAGTAGCATTGTTGCCCATTCATATGACTTTTTACAAAACCATTTTAAAAGGGGAATTCTCAAGCTACCATAATTCAGTTCAGGGATGGCTGCGCAGTCTGTTCCGTGAAGGACTATATAAGAAGGTTTACTGAATATTTTCCCCAATAAAGTCGGCAAAAATGACCAGTACCCACCAAAATGAATCAGGATAAACTTGCATTGACTTATCGAAACCAGCAAATGAAAAAGCTGACGGATAAGGTAAATAGGAGCAAGTTCTTTCTTTTTCCAATTGTAATGATTGATGATCAACTCATAGTGTTCAGAAAGTAATTGGATATCCTGAACAATAAATGACTGAAAAGAAGGGACAACAATCAGGGCTTTAGGCTTGACCATTAGATGATGATTTTCTGATGGTCATAATGATGCTGCCTAAAAACAATAACACCGCTAAGTATTGGAAAATGACAACCATCGGTTTGGTAGAGTAGTAGGAAGCCGGCTCAAACTTCATCTCCACAGTGCTTTTGCCTGCTGGCACGACGATTCCTCTAAGTAGATAATTTGTTCTGATGATTTCAGCTTCTTGACCATTTATGGTGGCTTTCCAGCCAATTGGATAATAGATCTCAGAGAATACCACAAGTCCTCCTATTTCAGCAGTTACATCATATTTCAATTCATTGGGACTTTGATAGTCAAGGAAGACAGTGCCGGTACCAGCCTCGATTTCCCCAAATTCCTGCATATTTATCGTTGCTTCTTCCAGCGTATTGATTTGTGGGATCAGCTCGATTTCCTCATCATTGCTGTTGGTGGAGATGATTTTTGAAGGAAACCAAGCGGGTCCTTTCGCATATGGATTCTCAAATACAGCATTTTCAGCTTGCCCAGCCATGATGTATTTGGTGTTTAACATGTTCAAGGCATTGAGGTTTTCAAAATCAAAATCACCTGCTTGGGCTTTTTGGATAAACTGGTTCATCTCCGGACTGATGACGTTTTCGATCAGCTCTTGGTACCTTCTCATTTTTGCCCCATGGTAACCACCCACGCTGTTGAAGAAATAGGAAGTCCTTGCATCGTTGAATGGATTAGCCAAATTCAGTACCCTGAAATACCCCTGATCCTGTAGTATCATCTTGTCGGCAGGTGTAGCGGCAAAAAACTGCTCAGATGGGTTGAAATCAAACGAATCGTTGTTCAAATAGCGTTTGTTGATGATCCATAAATCAAAAGTCAAAAGAATGGCTACCCCCAATCCTGCAAGTTGGATAGAGATTTTGTTCTTCAATGCTGCGAAAATCAAACCGCCCGAAAGGATGATAAATATAAAACTTTTGAACGCACTGGATCTGAGAAATGCTTTTCTGTCATCTTGTACAGCTGAGACCAGCCAGTCAGGAAGGTTTGTGTCTACTGTTCCCCTGAATCCAAATGAGCCGGCTAAAATTGCCAAAACCAGTGCGAAACCAGCCGTACTTGCTAAAGCAATTACCAAGTTTTTTACGGTCTTTTTGTCGAGTTTTTCAGAGAATAATCCTTCCAAGCCCAAAGCTCCCAACAAGGGTATTGAAAACAAGGCTATACAGAGCGCCATGGATGCAGCCCTGAATTTATTGTATCCAGGCAAATAGTCGAAGACTGTGTAGTTGAACCATTCCAGGTTTTTGCCCCAGGCCAAGAATAGAGATAGAATCGTAATGGCAAGAAATGCATTTCTGTAGGATTTTTGGGCATACATAATTCCCAATACAAACAGGAAAACCATGATGGCACCACCATAAATCGGACCGCCCGTACCTGGCTGATCTCCCCAATAGGTTGGTGCACCATTGAGAAAACCTCTGATTTGGGCATTGTCAACACCGTTTGCCCTCAGTGCGGCTTCTGTGTTGGAACCTTCGGGAAGTGCTTCAGCACTGCCACCTCCGTAGAAAAACGGAACCAATAGCGTCAATGTTTCCGCTTTTCCCTGTGACCAATTGAAGGCATAATCTTTATCCAACCCCGCTTGGGAACTGCTTCCAGTTTCAAGATTTGGGGCACCTCTGGTAGAGTATTTTCCATATTCATATACACTCAAAAATCTACTGATATTTCCCCCGACAGCGATCAATGTACCCAGTATGAGGATCAAAGCAATTTTTCCAAATGCCGGAAGCTGCTTGGTTTTGACATGTTCATATATCACCGCAATCAAGTATATGAATACAATGATAACGGTGTAATAAGTGATTTGGAGATGGTTGAATTTGAGCTGCAGCATCAATCCCAAAGTGAAAAGTGCCAATCCCAGCAACTTCTTTTGGTTGAAAGCCAGATGGATACCTGCCAGTATCAATGGGATAAGGCAGATTGCCCAAATCTTCGCATTGTGACCGGCATCTATAGAGATAATGTGGAATGTATTGAAAGCAAATGCAATGGATCCGATGATTGAGAATTCAGGTCTGACTTTGAAGCTTAGCAAAAGGATATACATAGCCACCATTCCGAAAAATATGGAATTGATAGGGTGGGGAAGTCCCAATGTCAAAACTTTGATGATGTAGTTGGTGATGTCTCCTGCAATTTCAAAGCTTACCAGATAGGAAGGCATACCTCCAAACATGCTGTTGGTCCAAAGGGCTTCTTCACCTTTATCCGCTCTGTGGTCCAAAATTTCCTTGGCACCACCTTCCCATTGGAGGATGTCATTTTGGAAAATGATTTTGCCATCAAATACAGCTGGTGAAAAATAAAATAGAACGATCAAGTAGAAAACAGCCACACTGATGGCATGTGGTAGAACGTCTTTTTTTAGATTGATATGCATTTGGTTTTTGTTTTCAAATTTGAGAATGTCCGCAAATTAAAAAATAAAAAGAATGTGTAGGGATTAAATCACAATTAACTTTCTTGATGCCAATGGAAGGATATGTCAAAACCTTTGAGGTAAGCAATCCCTTTTCCCAAATAAATTTCTATTTTTGCATCAAATAGAATAAAAAGGCATGTTTGATAATCTGAGTTTAAAATTAGATAAAGCTTTTAAGACCCTTAAAGGGACTGGTAAAATCACTGAAATAAACGTAGCGAGTACGGTTAAGGAAATTAGGAGAGCCTTGATCGATGCTGACGTTAACTATAAAGTAGCCAAGGAAGTAACTGATACAATTAGGGAGCAAGCGCTGGGTAGAGATGTGCTGATTTCAGTTTCTCCAGGTCAACTGTTGGTCAAAATCACCCAAGAGGAATTGACCAAGTTGATGGGTGAGACCAAGGCGGATGTCAATATCAAGGGAGATCCGGCTGTAGTGTTGATTTCAGGACTTCAGGGTTCTGGTAAGACTACATTCTCAGGTAAATTTGCAAGCTACCTCAAAAAACAAGGAAGACAGGTGCTGTTGGTGGCATGTGATATCTATAGACCGGCGGCGATTGATCAGTTGAAAGTATTGGGTGAGCAGATAGGGGTGGATGTATATGCAGAGCCTGAAAATAAAAATGCATTGGAAATAGCAAACAATGCCATTGCCTATGCAAAGAAAACAGGTAAAAAGACTGTAATCGTCGATACTGCGGGTCGTCTAGCTGTAGATGAGGAAATGATGAAAGAAATCGAGGCTTTGAAGAAAGCTTTGAATCCATCAGAGACTTTGTTTGTAGTAGATTCCATGACTGGTCAAGATGCTGTAAATACAGCCAAGACTTTTGACGAGCGTTTGAATTTTGATGGGGTTGTGTTGACCAAATTGGATGGTGATACCAGAGGTGGTGCAGCCATTTCGATCAGACACGTAGTCAATAAGCCAATCAAATTCATCTCCACAGGCGAAAAAATGGAAAATCTGGATGTATTCCATCCGGATAGAATGGCACAGAGAATCCTTGGAATGGGTGATGTGATCTCTTTGGTAGAAAGGGCACAGCAGACATTTGACGAAGATGAAGCCAAAAGGATCAACGCCAAGATCAGAAAGAACCAGTTCAATTTTGACGATTTTCTTTCCCAGTTGGAGCAGATCAAGAAAATGGGTAACATCAAAGACCTGATGGGCATGATTCCGGGAATGGGAAAAGCCATGAAAGGGTTGGATATAGATGATGATTCTTTCAAGCCAATCGAGGCGATCATCAGAAGTATGACACCATTGGAGCGTGAGAACCCAGACGTGATTGATGGAAGCAGAAGAAAAAGAATAGCTACCGGTAGTGGTAGAACCATCACGGAAGTCAATAATCTGATGAAGCAATTTGGCGATATGCGAAAACTGATGAAGCAGATGAACAAAATGGGAGGAGCACAAAAAGCACTTGGCAACATCATGCCGAAGATGGGAAGGAGATGATACTCCAATGAACCAAGCAAGAAGCTGAATTCTCTCGCAAAGATTTCAAAGGTGCAAAGTTTCGCAATGTTTTTTGCACGCAGAGACGCAGAGTGAGGTTTGTTTTGAACCTGGGATAAAGCTTTTGGGATTAATCGAATAAATAGATTTTGAGAAGGCAAAGGGAGGCTAGTTTCCCTTTGCCTTTTTTTGTTAAATATTTCGATTTAAAAAGATTATAAGGGGATAAATGGCACAGAATACTTGTTTGACAAACAAATGTTCATTGTCTGCTAAGAATCATTTTTCTGATATAATCTAATGTACCAAGGAATATCTTTTTCCAGGCAATACTTTGATCAATCCCTCGAATTCAAGATTCAGAAGTTTGGAGGAAAGGATGGAATTGGATAAGTTGGTTAAAAGGGAAAGTTGATCGATTTCGATTTCTCCTTTTTCTTTTAGGATTTTCAAAACAGCTTGTTCATCTTCTGGTAGCGTAAGCCATATTTTTTCTCTGTTGAATCTACTTTCCTGTGGATTCTCTTTTGACCACGATAAAGCTTCTTCTATGTTTTCCACCCCTGTAAAAATAGACGCCTTCATTTTGCTGATCAGATTGTTACAGCCTTCACTTAGTGGTGATTGAAGATTTCCAGGAATGGCAAAAATTTCCTTATTGTATCCATAGGCAATTTCGGCAGTGATCAATGCCCCACCTTTGATGGCTGCTTCTACTACAATCAATGCGTCTGATAATCCTGCAATGATACGATTCCGTTGGGGGAAATTACTTGAATGCATTTTTGACCCTGGTTTATATTCGCTCATCAAGCCACCTTTTCCCATCATTTCGTTGGCGGTATTTTTGTGGAGTGATGGGTAGATATTGTCCACAGCTGATCCCAAAACCCCAATAGTTGGCAAGTCATATTGAAGTGCTGCACGATGTGCTTCAATGTCTATCCCATATGCCAAGCCACTGATTATCGTTGGTTGGTAAGGGACCAAGTCTTCAATTACCTTTTTGGTGACACTTCTGCCGTATTCCGTGCAATTCCTTGTTCCGACTATTCCGATGGTTCTGGAAGGGTTTAGGGACGCATTTCCCTTTACAAATAGCGCCAAGGGAAAGTCTTCAATATTCTTCAATCTTTCGGGGAAATCTGAACTGGAAAAAGTTACTATCTTAATGTTTTTTCTTAGACAGTCATTCAGGATTTGGTCGGCAAATTTTAGATTCGATTCAAACTCATTCCTTATTGCTACAATTTGTTTGCCTATTCGGGGGATTTTTTCGGCTTTTCCTTTGGTGATTTTCAAGAAATTCTCGGCACTACCGGCATAGGCAAGAATACCCCTAAATACGGCAGGACCAATTTTGGGGACTAAACTTAATGCCAATTCATATTGTAAAGTTTCATTCGGGTTTGACATGCATGGTATCCCTTATTTCTGCTAAAAATTTCTTGATTTGATGTAGTTTATCGATTGTAGCTACTTTGTCAAAAACGTGGTTCTGTTCTTTTTTGATTACTTCTTGGGCTCCTTGTAGCGTAAAGCCTTTCACTTTTACCAATTGATAGATGTATCGGATTTTTTCAATGTCTTCTTTGGTAAATCTCCTGTTGCCTTTTTTGTCTTTTTTTGGATTGATGATATCAAATTCCCCTTCCCAATAACGGATCAAAGATGGGGCAACCTTAAACATGGTGGCAACTTCACCAATTGAAAAGTACTTTTTCTCTATTTCACGTTCTTTGTACGGCACAGCTGATTATTAAAAGTTAACCAATCAAAATTAACAAATTATTTCAATTGAGGGAAGACAAAGTGTCCATATTCCACATTTTCTGTTAACAAGATAAATAATTTCCAATTAAGGTTAAATATTGGGAAATTGATTTCTATATTGATAACTGATTTAGAGTTAATTGCCCCATTAAATGAATAAAATTTTACTTTATAGATTTATCATACTGAACGCTCTTTTTTTAAGTGTTTTCATCCATAATGTTTCATATGCCCAAGTGACGACTGTGGGAAAAGAGTTTTGGGTGGGTTTTATGGAGAATAATGGAGCATATCCCCAAGCTCCTGATATTGGTATCATTGTCATTACTGCAAGTGAAGCATCAGCGGGAACAATTGCATATCCCGGTAGTACAGTAAATTTCAATATTCAAGCTGGTCAGCAGTTTGTGCATAGAATAGAGAATTATGATGCACTTCATAGAAGATCCGGTGTGGCGGAGAATAAAGGTGTACACATTCTTTCTTCCGGAAATGTTTCCGTCTATGCGTTCAATGAACGGATAAGAAGTGCAGATGGTACAGTTGTGTTGCCAGTCAGTACACTTGGAAAGGATTATTACATTACTTCCCATTTTGAGGTAGTGACGGTCAGTACTACCTTCAATCCCAATGAAAACAACGAAAGCACACTTCTGGTGATTGCAGTAGAAGACAATACAAATATTGAAATAACGCCCAAGGTGAATACTGTTTCTGGGCAGGTAGGAGGAGTTCCGTATGTGATTCAATTGAATTCAGGGCAATCCTATCAACTCAAGGCTAGAAATGATTTGACTGGTTCCAGGGTAAGGGTAGTTGGGGATAATGCCAATGATTGCAAAAATATTGCTGTCTTTGGGGGGAATAAGTGGACAGGTGTAGGAAATTGCGGGCATGCCAATGACCATCTTTTTCAGCAAGCATATCCTGTAAATACTTGGGGAAATGAATTTTTGCATGTACCACTTGCAGGAAGAAATTCAGGGGAGCTGGTTAAGGTTTTGGCTTCGGAAGAAAATAGTGAGATCATCATCAATGGGGTAAGTGCAGGGACTATTGGGCCTGGGGAATTTATTTCCAGGGATTTTCCACATACGCAGACGGCATCTATTTCTAGCGATAAACCCATTTCGGTGACTGGGTTTGCAAAAAGTATGGATTGTAATCTTCCAGGGGCAGGAAGCAGTATTGGGGATCCATTTATGGTCACATATAGCCCTAACCAGCAGCTTTTAAGTCAGATCACTTTCAATGCATTACAGTTACCCTCAATTAACTCCCATTATGTCAATATTGTCACTGCTACGGAATCTGTACAAAGCACACGATTGGATGGGCAGAATGTTGGGAATCAATTCAATCCATTTCCAAGTAATCCGGATTTTTCCTACGCAAGAATCCAGATTTCACATGGAGTACATCGTTTGGAGAATTTTGACGGGCTAATTGGATATGTATATGGTTTTGGGGAGATAGAATCTTATGGCTTTGCTGTCGGGGCAAGTTTGGAGAATTTGAATTTTGAAATTGAGCAGAAATATGAATTCGAAGTAGAGGGGGATTTGGTAGCTTGTCTCAATTCGGAAGCTGTTTGGGAAATCAATCCAGAGAATGAAATTTTCGAATATTTCACATGGGATTTTGGTGATGGTTCTGCTCTTTTGGAAGGAAAGGAAGTCAGCCATACTTTTGAAACCCCAGGTACTTATGAGGTTTTAGTCACAGCATCAATCAGTCCCGAAAGTTGTGATCAACAAGAAGAAGTACGTTTTGAAGTATTGGTGGAAAGTTTTGAAGGGGAGATTGCAGGGCCTACCAGTGTTTGTCCTGATATTGAAGAGATTGAATATGATTTTGTTGTAGACAACGAGATTTTAAGGATAGAATGGGAGGTTGAAGGAGGGGAGATTATTGATGAGACTGAAAATCGTGTCACGGTAAGGTGGGGAGAGACTAACCCGTCAGCAAAATTGATAGCCCTACCTTTTAACCTTGAAGGATGCCCAGGTGAGGTAGTTGAGCTAGCGGTAAAAATCAACAACCAAATAGAGCCGAAAGAATCAATTGGAGAAGTTCAGATTTGCTTTGATGGGACGACGATCTATGAATACAATGTGCCCAACCCGGTCGATGGAAGAGGGTACGAATGGTTTGTGACGGGAGGCGATATAATTGGGTCAAACGAAAATAGTGTTTTGCAGGTAAATTGGTCGATTCCCGATACGCTTGGGCAAGTACGGTATCGTGAATATAGTTTGCTTAGTGGAGATTGCGAAGGGTTTTCTCTACCTCGGAATGTTGTTGTGACTGGGGTTTTCACAGCAGAAGTAAATGGGGATACTGGTATTTTGTGCTTTGGTGAAGAATCGGGAACGATTGAATTGAATGTGTCCGGTGGTCGTGCTCCATATACCTATAAGTGGTCTCATGACCAATCATTGGATTCCCCGATTGCCGAAGGTGTTCCGGCAGGGGTATATGCAGTAACCGTTGACGATAGCTTCGGGTGTGAGATTAAGATAGAAGACATCATTGTATCTGAGCCACCCTTGCTGGAAGTTTCAGGAATCACTACAGTCTCTACAACTTGCTTTGGGAAGGCTGATGGAGCTGCGACTATTGAAGTGTCTGGAGGTGTAGTGCCATATACCATCAATATTCCTACAAGTATTGTGCAGGGCAATTCGATTTTACTTTCCGATTTGGAAGGAAGGCCTCACGAACTGGAGATAACCGATGCCAATGGATGTAAGCTTCCAGTGAGTTTTGTTGTGGACTCGCCGTTGCCTTTGGAGGTGGATGTGAGGATTGAGAAATATGCCTGTCCGGGAGAGTCAAATGGTGAGCTTGTCGCCGAACCATTAGGAGGTAATGGTCCTTTTAGTTATACATGGAGTTTGGATAATTCAAATCAGACACTCCTTCAGGGTGTTCCAAAGGGAGATATTGAAGTTACAGTGGTTGATAGCCGGGGTTGTGTGAGTTTTGGGAATGGGGAAATGTTGGAAGCGGATCCAATCGTGCGCATGCCAACTGGATTCAATCCAAAAGTGGGGGTATATGAAGGGGTTGCGAATTGTGGATTGGATTATGAATTGTCGGTATTTACAAGATGGGGAGAATTGATCTACCAAGGTACAAGCGGTTGGGATGGGAAAATCAACAACGAAGAAGCTCCGCTTGGTACATACAGCTATGCTTTTTCCTATGATTATATTTTGAATGGTGAAGCAAAAAGCGGTCAAGTTACAGGTAGTTTTACATTAATCAGATAGTTTTCAGAATTCATTCAGGGAAATTGCTTTTAGGCAGAATCTTCGAGGGTTTAAATTTAATCACCTGGGCCTGTGTCCCCACAGGCCAATCCACCTAAATTGGACACCCCTTGAAGTTTCTCGCTTTGAAACTGTCAAACGCGGTTTCCCTGAGAATTCATTATATACTTCTGTGTTTATCTTTATAAAATCAAATGTCATTAAGGGTGCTTTTAAATCTTCGAGTAAATGATTCATAGACAATAATTTTTGGCGGGACAGGAAAAATATTCAAATGAGGTTTTTTAAGAAAAATAATTTCCAAATAAGCTGACATATTGAAAAATTGATTTCTATATTGATCCCTAATTCCAAGTTAATTGTTACGCCAAATGAATAAAAAATTACTTAAGATATTTATTATCCAAGTCTTTCTATTTTTAAATGTTTTCATCAACACAGTTTCATATGCACAAGTGACCACAGTTGGAAAGGAGTTTTGGGTGGGTTTTATGGAAAATCATGGAGACCGCTATGAAGCCCCTGATATTGGGATAATCGTAATTACTGCAAGTGAAGCTTCGACCGGAACTATAGCGTATCCCGGGAGTACGGTTAACTTCAATATCCAGGCTGGGCAGCAATTTGTACGTAGAATTACCAATTTCGATATCCTACATAGAAGGTCCGGAGTCAAGGAGAATAAAGGTGTCCATATTGTTTCTTCCGGAAATATTTCCGTTTATGCTTTCAATGAGAGAATAAGAAGTGCCGATGGTACAGTGGTATTGCCGATTAGTTCGTTAGGGAAGGATTATTACATCACATCCCATTATGAGGTTAGTACCACTCCTATCACCAATCCTATTTTCCCTTCATTGGTAGGAACTGTTTTGCCTAATTTCGAAAGCACCATGCTTGTGGTGGCTGTGGAGGATAATACAAACATTGAAATAACTCCAAAAAGAAACACTGTTTCTGGCCAGGCAGCGGGGATTCCATATGAAATCCAATTGAATTCAGGAGAGTCATACCAATTGAAGGCTAGGGGTGATTTGACTGGTTCACGCATTAGGGTAGTAGGTGATAATGCCAATGAATGTAAAAATATAGCTGTTTTTGGAGGGAATAAATACACGGGGGTAGGAAATTCTGGACTTGCAGGTGATCATTTATTTCAGCAAGCATACCCAGTGAATACTTGGGGGAGTGATTTTTTGCACGTACCGTTTGCAGGAAGGGATTCTGGGGAATTGGTAAAAGTATTGGCTTCTGAGGATGGTACTGAAATCACCATCGATGGCGTGACTGTAGGGACAATAGGGGCAGGAGGATTTATTTCCAGGAATTTTTCACATACAGAAACAGCGTATATTACTGGCAGTAAGCCAATTTCGGTGACTACGTTTGCAAAGAGCATGGATAATAACCTCCCAGGCGCTGGAAGGAATATTGGAGATCCATTTATGATGACTTACAGCCCAAACCAGCAGCTGTTAAGCCAGATAACTTTTAATGCCTTGGAATTACAAACCATTGATTCACATTATGTAAATATAATAACAGCAACTGAATCAGTTCAAAATACCCTTTTGAATGGGCAAAATGTAGGGGGGCAATTCAATCCATTTCCCAGTAATCCGGCTTTTTCCTATGCAAGGATCCAGATTCCTTCTGGGGTAAATAACCTTGAAAATATGGATGGTTTTATAGGCTATGTTTATGGTTTTGGTATTATGGAGTCTTATGGTTTTGCGGTAGGTGCAAGTTTGGAAAATTTGAATTTTGAGATTGCCTCTGAATATGAGTTCGAAGTTGAAGGTGATCTCGTTGCCTGTCTCAATTCAGAAGCTATGTGGAGAATCAAACCTGACAATGAAATTTTTGAATATTTCACATGGGACTTTGGTGATGGATCTGCCATTGTAGAAGGGAAGGAAGTTAGCCATACTTTTGAGACTCCAGGTACTTATGAGGTTTTGGTTACGGCATCAATTAGCCCAGAAAGCTGTGATCAGCAGGAAGAGATTCGTTTTGAGGTGACAGTAGAGAGGTTTGAAGGTGAAATTGTCGGTCCGGTCATTGTTTGTCCCGATGTAGATGAAATAGAGTATGGGTTTGAGATTGGCAATGAAACATCGAAGATAGAATGGAAGGTGGAAGGTGGGGAGATTATCGAAGAGAATGGAAGTAATGTCACAGTGAGGTGGGGGGAAGCCAATCCTACAGCTAAATTAATAGCTCAACCTTATAATCTTGAAGGATGTCCTGGGGAAGTTGCAGAGTTGATGGTGCAAGTCAATAACCAAATTGAACCACAAGAAGCGATTGGTGACGAACATATTTGTTTTGATAGCACGAAAATCTATGAATATAGCGTGCCTGAGCCTTTGAATGGGAGAGGATATGAGTGGTTTATAGTAGGGGGTGATATCATAGGTTCCAATGAAAACAGCATGGTACAAGTAAATTGGTCTATTCCAGAAGCAAGTGGAGAGATTTGGTACAGGGAATATAGTTTGAAGAATGGTGATTGTGAGGGGCTTTCTCCAGTGAAGAGTGTTTTGGTGACTGGGGTTTTTACAGCCGAGGTGGATGATTCTACTGGGTTATTGTGTTTTGGCGATGCATCAGGAAGGATTCAATTGAATGTGGTTGGAGGTCAAGCTCCCTATACTTTTTCATGGTCTCACGATCAGGGCTTGAATACCCCGATAGTCGAAGGGATTCCCCCTGGAATGTACACTGTGAAGATTGTTGATAGCATTGGATGTGAAATCAATATGGAAATCAATGTTTCAGCACCTCCCATGCTGGAAGTTGCTGGAATAGCTACCGTTTCAACAACCTGCTTTGGCAGAAGCGATGGGACAGCCACCATTGAAGTGACTGGTGGAGTTGCCCCATATTCTATCAATTCTCCATCAAGTATTGTTCAAGGAGATTTGATTTCACTTTATGATTTGGAAGGAAGGTTGCATGAATTTGAAATAACGGATGGAAATGGGTGTGTTTTACCTGTGAGTTTTATTGTAGATTCACCTTTGCCTTTGGATGTGAATGTGCGGATAGAAAAATATGCCTGTCCCGGGGAATCGAATGGTGAGTTGATTGCTGAGCCCGAAGGTGACATAGGGTCATATTCTTATACATGGGATTATGACAGCTCAAACCAGGTTTTCCTTCACGGAATATCAAGAGGTGCGTATGAAGTTACTTTGGTCGATAGCCGGGGTTGTGTGAGTTTTGGGAATGGGGAAATGTTGGAAGCTGATCCAATCGTACGCATGCCAACTGGATTCAATCCAAAAAATGGGCTATACGAAGGGGTTGCGAATTGTGGATTGGATTATGAATTGTTGGTATTCACAAGATGGGGAGAATTGATTTACAAAGGCACAAGTGGTTGGGATGGGAAAATCAACAACGAAGAAGCTCCGCTTGGTACATACAGCTATGCTTTTTCATATGATTATATTTTGAATGGTGAAGCAAAAAGCGGTCAAGTTACAGGTAGTTTTACTTTAATCAGATAGTTTTCAGAATTCATTATGTACTTCTGTGTTTATCTTTTTAATATTGTAAACCATTAAACCAAACACGAAAAAATGAAGAATATTTTAATCACGGGAGGCGCAGGTTATATTGGCTCCCATACTGCAGTTGCATTGGTAGAATCAGGTTATACCCCGATCATTATCGATGATTTTTCAAATTCTGAAAAAAGTGTTTTGAATGGATTGAAAAACATTTTGGGAAAGGATGTTAAAACTTACATCGGGGACTGTAATGATAAGGGGTTGGTCCAGACTATTTTCAAAGAAAATAAAATTGATGGTGTGATCCACTTTGCAGCAAGCAAAGCAGTAGGCGAAAGTACTAAAATTCCCCTCAAGTATTACTCAAATAACATAGGGTCGTTGTTGGTGATGTTGGAAGTGATGAAAGAGTTTGGAGTGAAAAACATTGTGTTTTCCTCTTCATGCACAGTGTATGGACAACCCGATGAATTGCCAGTATTGGAGACTACACCAAGAAAAGAAGCTGAAAGTCCGTACGGCAATACAAAAAAAATCTGTGAGGATATTCTCCACGATGATGCCAAGAGTAAATCGGGAGTCAAGGTAGTTGCCTTAAGGTATTTTAATCCTATTGGGGCGCATCCGAGTGCCGAGATAGGTGAGTTGCCAATTGGAGTCCCTGCGAATTTGATTCCATTTGTCACCCAGACAGCAGCTGGGATCAGGGAGAAAATCACAGTGTTTGGTGATGATTATGATACCAAAGATGGAAGCTGTGTAAGGGATTATATCCATGTATTGGATTTGGCAGATGCCCATGTCAAATCATTGGAGTATTTGGAAAAGCAGGAAGATAACTTTGTAGACATCTTCAATGTCGGTACTGGTAATGGGAATACAGTGTTGGAAGTAATCCAAGCATTTGAGAAAGTGTCAGGAAGGAATTTGAATTATGAAATCGGTTCAAGAAGGGCAGGGGATATTGAGAAAGTGTGGGCAAATACCGATAAAGTAAAAAATACATTGGGCTGGGATCCTAAGTTTTCACTTGAAGATAGTCTTAGGGATTCTTGGAATTGGCAGAAAAAGCTTTCGGGAATTTAAATTTTAAAGGGTTTTAACGCTTTAAAAACTCAAGCTTTAAAAATTATATCCTTGAATGTAAGAATGATATCGTAAAGGTGTGTATTTTTTTTAGATCATTTTTTGCAATGACTATCCAAAATACTACCTTTGCATCACTTCAAACGAGAAGGTGACAAAAAAATTGAGTAAGAGTGTTAGTTCAGCTGGTTAGAAAGTCCCGACAAGTCGGGAAGGTAGCTGGTTCAAGTTTCACTTAAGAAAAAATAAAAAAACGGAGTGGTAGTTCAGCTGGTTAGAATGCCTGCCTGTCACGCAGGAGGTCGCGGGTTCGAGTCCCGTCCATTCCGCTATTAATATTTGTTTGAGTTACAAATATTTCTTAAAATCAAACTCAAAAAAGGAGTGGTAGTTCAGCTGGTTAGAATGCCTGCCTGTCACGCAGGAGGTCGCGGGTTCGAGTCCCGTCCATTCCGCAAAGTCCCAAGCAAAACTTGGGACTTTTTTCGTTATAGAATTTTTTGTTTACATCCTTCAATCCCTTCAAGATAGCAGCTATTATATTGGCTATACAGGAGATTTACAGACAAGGGTTCAGAAACACAATAGTCCGCATAAAGGTTTTACTTCCGGAAAACTCCAAAATAAATTATGACTATCCGCTTTCTTGGACGTAGCCAAACAATAGATTGTTGGATGAACAATTTGTGGTTCTGTTGACTACGCCTCGGCGCACAAGTGTGAACTGTTGTCTACGCCACGGCGCACAAGTTATTGACGAGTATCCGCAACTTATAAAGCTACTTCTTACTCAACGTGCAACATTGCGGATAATCATATTATAAAATACTGTATACACTCTTGATTTTTCAGATTTTTCAAGTACTTTAAATTTATGTCTCTAACTTCCAGTGTATTGGATAAAAATATTTTTCTTAGTCATATTATTTTTATCTTTGTCTTTGTCAAAAACGCTTACTATGGTATTAGAATTCGAAAAGCCAATTGCTGATTTGGAGCTTAAGTTACAAGAAATGAAAGACTTAGCGAAAGGTAAGAATATAGATCTTGCCTCGGATATTCAGTCTTTGGAAGAAAAGATACAGACTTTGAAAAAAGAAACATTTCAAAATTTGACTAGATGGCAAAGAGTTCAGCTATCTAGGCATGCGGATCGGCCATATGCTTTGGATTATATTTACGAGATGACCAATGACTTTATTGAGTTGCATGGTGATCGCTCTGTAAAGGATGACAAGGCAATGATTGGTGGTCTAGGGGACTTAGATGGCAGATCTGTCATGTTTATAGGGCAACAGAAAGGTAGGAATACCAAACAGCGCCAAGAGAGAAATTTTGGAATGGCCAATCCTGAAGGCTACAGAAAAGCGCTTCGCCTGATGAAAATGGCAGAGAAATTTGGAAAACCCATAGTGACTTTGATCGATACCCCCGGAGCTTTTCCTGGTATTGAAGCGGAAGAGCGTGGACAAGGTGAAGCGATTGCAAGGAATATCAAGGAGATGTTTATGCTGAAAGTCCCTGTGATTTGTATCATCATAGGAGAAGGTGCTTCTGGTGGTGCTTTGGGAATTGCAATCGGAGACAAGGTTTTGATGTTGGAGAATACTTGGTATTCTGTGATTTCTCCGGAATCCTGCTCTTCGATTTTGTGGAGAAGTTGGGATTACAAAGAGCAAGCGGCAGAGGCACTGAAGCTCACCGCAAATGATATGAAATCCAATGGCTTGATTGATGGGATTATCGAAGAACCACTTGGTGGAGCACACAAAGACATGAAAAGAATGTCAGGTACGATCAAGGCTAGTATTTTGGAGGCCTTGAAAGAGTTGGACAAAATCAAACCTGAAAAGAGAATTGATCAAAGAATCGATAAATTCTGTGCAATGGGTGTGGTGGTAGAATAAAATATTTATTCCCGTAAAATGCATGGATCGAGTTGGTAAATAGACTTTGAGCCTATTTTTGCGGGAATTTCTCTTTTTTCAATATCATAAATTTAAATCTTTGCCTCATGAATCTTCATGTTATCAATACTGGTTTTTTCAAGTTGGATGGTGGCGCCATGTTTGGTGTAGTCCCTAAGACACTTTGGTCAAGGACTAACCCTTCTGATGAGAATAATCTCTGTACATGGGCTATGAGGTGTCTGCTGGTAGAAGATCAGGGAAGGTTGGTTTTGATTGACAATGGGATTGGCGAAAAACAGGATGCTAAGTTTTTTTCGCATTATTACCTGCATGGAAATGATTCATTGCAATCCTCCCTTCACAAATTAGGGGTGGATTTTAAGGATATTACAGATAATTTTTTGACGCATCTTCATTTTGACCATTGTGGCGGTGGTGTTTCGTATGTTGGCGGAGGCAAAGAAAAACTTCAGGTTGTATTCCAGAATGCAAAATACTGGACAAATGCAGATCACTGGAAGTGGGCCACTGAACCAAACTCCAGGGAGAAGGCTTCCTTTTTAAAGGAGAATATTATTCCAATGCAGGAAAGTGGCCAGCTGGAATTTTTGGATATCAAGGAAAAAAAGCTGTTTGAAGGATTTGAATACTTTACTGCAGATGGACATACCGACAAGCAAATGATTCCAAAAATCAGCTATAAAGGTAAGACAGTTGTGTTTGCAGCGGATTTGCTTCCTTCGGTTGGACATATTCCATTGCCTTATGTGATGGGCTACGATACACGGCCACTTTTGACTTTGGAAGAAAAGAAAAGCTTCTTGGAAGAGGCTGCATTGAATGAATACATCATTTTTCTGGAACATGATCCTGTGAATGAGTGTTGTACCGTAAAAATGACGGACAAGGGAGTTCGTTTAGATCAAACATTTTCACTCAATGAAATCTGACAAAAAAATAGGCATTGCTTTTTCTGGGGGTGGCGTAAGGGGTATTGCCCATTTGGGTGTACTCAAGGCGCTCAATGAAAACGGAATATTCCCAACCCAAGTAAGTGGTACCAGTGCTGGGGCAATCGTTGGGGCGATGTATTGTAGTGGTTATGATCCGGAAGAAATCATGGATATCATAGTGAAAACGAACTACTTCAAGTTTATGAGACCGGCTATTAGCTGGACTGGAATACTGAAGATGAATAGCGTTTTGCAGCTCTACGAAATGTATTTGCCGGTCAATGATTTTTCCTCATTGAAAACACCATTGATCATGGCTGCGACTGATATCAAAAGGGGAAAAGTGGTTTATTTTTCAGAAGGACATTTGATCCAGCCAATAATGGCCTCTTCCTGTATTCCGGGAATGTTTGACCCCATAGAAATTGATGGGAACTTTTATGTAGATGGTGGAGTCTTGAATAACCTTCCCGTAGAACCACACGAAGGTGTGTGTGACGTGGTGATTGGGGTGAACTGTAATCATCTGCCTGAGGAGCATAATATCACCAATATCAAAAATCTTATAGAAAGGACAGTCATCATGGCTATGAACTACAATGTGTATAGCAGAAAGTCGAAATGTGATTTTTTTATAGAACCCAAAGGGTTGGCAAGATATGGGGTTTTCGATATCAAAAAAGCAAAAGAAATATTTGAAGCGGGATATCAGTCGGCTGTAGAATTCATAGATTCGCATCCGGAATTAAAAGATTTGGGTCAAACTACTGAAAAATTGTAATTGGAATGATGAAGTTTTTATCAAAAATTGTTTTTTGGATAACTGGGTGGAAATTTGTTTCTGTATGGCCAAAGGATTTGAAAAAAGCAGTGTTGATTGCAATCCCGCATACGAGCAATTGGGATCTGCTGTACGCAAGGGCTGCATTCTACTTAATGGATGTACCAGTTAGATTTACCATCAAAAAAGAAGTGATGGTTGGGCCATTGGGTTGGTTTATCAAAGCGCTTGGCGGTATTGCGATTGACCGAAAGCGAATTCCTGGGGGGAGAAAACAGACATATACTGAGACCATGATCAATATGTTGAAGAATGAAGAAGAGCTGGTCATCATGGTTACCCCAGAGGGGACGAGAAGCTATGCCCCTAGATGGAAATCTGGTTTTTACCAAATTGCACTGGGTGCAGAAGTGCCGGTGGTGACGGGATATTTAGATTATAAGAAGAAAGAGGCTGGTATAGGCACTATTATATATCCTAATGGAAATATGGATGAACAAATCGAGGAGTTGAAAGCATTTGGAAGGACAGTGACAGGGAAATATCCCGATCAGGGAATCAGGTAATATTTTTTAGGTGTTGTGAGAATAGATTTTATAATAAGTGAAATTTATTTGAATGAAACTTTATTCAATATTACCGATACACAAATTTCTTTTACTCATTTCAGTCTAATTATATACTTATGTGTTTGAGGTTGCTACTAACTGATAACTCAATAACTATTAACTACAGTACAAGCCCCTTTTTTTCAGCGCTTTTATCTTTAATAATCCCAATAACTGCCCCAAGTACCATTCCAAGAGGTAGCCATAATGCAAGGTTTCCTGTACTTACCCCTATTGCTACCCCAATAGTAATCATGAACAAAGGCATCATGGTACCTAACCACTGACCTTTTCTTTGAAGCCTATGTTTTTTGTTCAATTCTCTAAGAAGATTGTTTTTGGCTTTGATATAAGGAGTGCCGTTTTCACCAAGGTCAGGAAGTCTTTTGGCAATATTTTCAAATCGATTCATCCAATATTCCCCTTTTGATTCAGGAATGGCTTTTCCGATCTTTTCGGGAAGCCTTTTCAATAGCTCAATTTCATATTGCTGAATTTGCCTTTTATGGTACCTGGCAGATTTTTGGCAGATCTGATTTTTGAAATCAATCACTCTCTGGTCAAACCCTTCTTTACTCATTTTTAGAATACTTGGTTTTGTAATGGAAAATTCAGTAATGACCATCCCGATAGCCATTTATTGCCTTTAGTTGTTTGGTACTGCTGCTATCGTCAGATTGATTGCTAATTTTAAAATGAAATCGACAGGAATATTACCCCCACCGATTTCAAATTTAAAATCTCCTCAACCGTACATCCCTTGAATAAAATTCAGCTTAGTCTTTCGTGCGTTAGCCAACTTTAGAACTTTAAAACCTTCCAACATTTTGATTACTTCCTAATTCCCATAAAGTTCCTTACCCACTTCCTCATATTTGTCACCAGAAGTCCAAATAGGTTTCTCTGTCGTGTTTGCAATATAGAGTGCTGATAGGATGTAGGATTTCCAATATTTTACGGCATAATCCAAATCGAAATTATCTACATGATCACCCGGTTGATGGTAGTATTTGCCGATTTCTTCATCGAATGCAGTGAATCCCAAACTGAAAGTAGGTGATGGGATGCCCTTTCTTGCAAAATTCACATTGTCTGATCTGTCATACAAACCCTGTTCTGGAGCAGGGTCGGGTATGGCTTCCAATCCAAATTCACTTACCGCTTTTGTGATCAAAGGATCGGCTGAAGTCCTTCCAAGTCCTATCACTGTGATGATGGAAGTGTCATTATAACCTCCATTGTCAATGTTGAAATTGTAGATAATCTTGTTTAATGGAATCAGTGGATTGTCGGCAAAGTATCTGCTTCCCAAAAGTCCTTTTTCTTCAGCTGTCCATGCGCAAAGAAGGATTGATCTTTTGGGAGGGTTTTCTGCAAAATACCTCGCAGCATTGATGACAGCTACCGTCCCTACCGCATTGTCTCTGGCGCCATTGTAGATAGAATCTCCATTCGCATCAGGTCTTCCCACCCCGATATGATCATAGTGGGCAGAGAGCATCACGTATTCATCTTTCAAGACAGGGTCTGTGCCCTCAATTATTGCAATGACATTTTTGCCGATGATTTCTTTATTGATTTTCCCTGCAACCTCCACCTTTGCCGATTTGACGGCTCCATTCCCAATAGCATTGATGGTTTCATTTTTTGGGTCGTTTATCCAGATATATGGAATACTTGCCTTTCCACCTGTATTGTCTATTGTGAGTTGGGTACGGTTGAGGGTTCTAGCGGCAAAATTCCATGGTGATGGGATGTTGTACATTTCCAAGACAGCGACGGCACCTTTTGATTGGGCCAGCAAAAGCTTCTCCCTGCCTGCTGCAAAAAGGTCGCTCGGTGTCAATCTGTCTGGCGCTCCTACATTGGTGACCACGATTTTACCTTTTACATCCTTTCCTTCATAGTCAGGTTCGAGACCATAGCCGACAACTACCAGTTCATAATCTCCGCCAACTGATGGGCCGTCCAAGACGAGGAGGTTGTCTCCCTGGGTAAAAGTGCTTTTGCCCAAAACAACCTCTCCTTTGGTAGGAGGGCTGGAAAGCCTAAATGGGATATGTTGGTAATAGCCATTGGCACCATCGATTTCATTGGCGCCATATTTCCAAAATTGCTCAGCGATATAGCGTGCAGCTGCGTCTATTTCCGGACGAATGGGGTCTCTTCCCATCAGTTCATCAGAAGCCAAATACCTGAAATGGGAAATGGACTCTCTTTCGTTGAAATTCGATTCTATGGCTGTTTTGTCGCTTTGGGCGAACAATGCTGTCGATGACAAAAACAAAGCCATTGACAGTGTTAAATATGATCTCTTCATCTAGATAATTTGTTAACTAGCCTGAATATAGATATAATCAAGGCTTTGGTCAATGTCATTTGTCAAATCAGGCAAAGAATGTCCAAAAACGGATGGTTTTTTTTATCTTAGGCTAAAAATAACCATCATGTCTAGAATTCATACCCTTATTTTGTTGAGTGTATTTCTTAATTCATGTATAGCTTCCAAGGAAACTGTTAAGTTTGAAATAGAAGATGGCTTCTATAATTCCAGGGTATTTGGTCAAAAAGAAAAGGTCTATTTGGACAATGAAGTTGATTCGATTTATATCTTTCCAATTGTCAGGAAGGGAGTTTTTTTTGAAATGGACACGCTTGAGAATAAAGCGTTGATTTATCCCCAAAAACTATCCGACAAGAAATATCCGGATAGTCATTTTACTGCGCGGGGATTTGATGTTGATGTTATTACCATACCTTTCAAGTACAGGTTTCCGGTAGGTAATCAACCGCAACAGTTGAGTACAAATCTGAATGCATCTGTTTATGCAGGATACAGGACAGATTACTATAGCTTAAAGTATAGGAGAAATAAATTTGGGCAGCTGGAAAGGGGGACGAAGCATTATGGCCTGTCATTTGGTGCATTTTCTGGATTTGGTTCTTCCCCAATCACACCATGGTTTACCAATGATCAAATCACTGAAGAGTATGATGGGTTGGTTTGGTCAAATGGGATAGCTGTCAGCATTGGGATTGATTATTTGAATTTGGGGATTGCTTTGGGTTGGGATAGACTCCTTGACCAGAACTCCAACTTATGGGTGTATCAAAGAAAGCCATGGCTAGGTTTGATCATAGGTATCAATATCAACTAGGAGGGGTGATTTGCCTAAGCTAAGCCCAGTTGGAGTAGATTCTAAACATGCTGTGGGATTTATTCCATCGGTAGGAGGGTAATAGCAGATACCAAAGTACCCTAGGTACGGGAGATGTAATGCCTACCAAGCAAACCTTGAATCTTTACAGTGTTTGAAGGGTAGTATGATTGCTTCTTCCAACAGGTTGAAACCTCAAATGCTACTTCAATAATTTTGTATATTGCCTTCTATATCCCAATGTCGGGCGAATGTCGGGTAAAATCCACCCTGTTTTCAGGTTATATTTGTAGAAAACAATCCAAATTGCCATGGTTAAACAAACGATCATCACAATGAAACAACCAGAACTCGGTCAGAAAATCCAAGAGTGGAGGAAGGCCAAAGGATTGACACAAGAGGAACTTGTAGAAAAATGTAATATCAACGTACGCACCATCCAGCGGATTGAAGCTGGGGAAGTGACTCCAAGGTCGTTTACCATCAAGGCGATCATGGAGGTCTTGGAAGTTAAACAGGAATTGGAAGGGTTTCCTGAATCTAAACTTGACGAGGTTCAGTTTTCCCCTTTGTCCAAAAAAATATTTCTGGGCGGAGCTATTGCCGGGATTATCTATTTTTTTGTGTCCATTTTTGAATTCTATTGGGATGGTACACTTTATCTGAGCTCAAATCTGGATTTGCCTGCGTTCTATTTCCCTGTTAAGTTAATTGTCCTTTTTACATATACAGCTTACATTTTTGGTTTTTTTGAGCTTGGAAGACAAACAGACTCCAGAATACTGCAAGTAAGTGCAGTATTGCTAATGCTGGCGAATATTGTTTATATTTTCATGGATATTATGTTTCTTGATATGTTTGCCACAGATTATAAATTATATGGAATTGCAAAAGTTGTCAGCTTTGGTTTATTGATGATGCCTTTTTCCATCGGTTTGATTTTAATCCACAATAAACTGGGCACTGTGTTTCTAGCAGCAGGTGGCTTGGGGATGTTGGCGGCAATCCTGTTCAGCACATTTATACTTTCAATGTTTGCATTGATCGTGTTGACTGTTTTTGATGTTTTGGCTATCTATCTTTTGTTTTCAGTTTACAGCCAAAGGTTTTTTTTGTACAAAACCAAGTTTGACAATTCGAATTTGATCCTATCATAGGTATAAAAATAAACACCCCTTCCAAAACACAGATAAGGTTTTGAAAGGGGTGTTTGAAATTCACTTTTTACTGATTGTTTTCGAGTCCAGAGCTAGTAAAACTCAGTCTATTCTTTCATTGATTTTTTGCTTTATTTGCTTGAGAATATCAGCATTTCGGATGCTTTCGGTTTTGATTTCTATGACTTTTGGGGTTAGAGATTTGTGGTAGAACTTTTCCAATACACTCGCCAAATCACTTTCTCCTGATACTGAATGATATTCAAACCCAAAATCTTTGCAGAGATTTAGTGCAGTAAGATTTTGTTTGGTTTCAAAAAACTCCTCCAGTTCCGGTTGCTTGGCAGGGCCGTCGATCAATCTGAAAATCCCACCCGCATGGTTGTTGAGCAAAATAATTCTTAGATTTGGCATGGTGTAGTTGTGCCAAAATGCATTTCGGTCATAGAAGAAAGCCAGATCTCCAGTAATCAGCGTGACAGGGTCTTTGGTCGTAAAAGTACAGCCTACTGCGGTGCTATTGCTTCCATCTATTCCGCTTGTACCCCTGTTGCAGATTAGCTCTTGTTTTCTGATTCCCAAAAGATTCACGTATCTGATAGCCATGCTGTTGGCGAGATGGAGTTTTGAGTGGTCTGGGATCACCTTCAGGCATGTTGCTATGGCTTTATATTCCCCAAACTCTGCATCGGAGAGTAGCGCGGGAAGACTGTTTTTGACTTTTTGGTCAAGCTGTTTCCATAATGCCGAATAAAATTGATTTGCTGTGATATTCTCATCCAGAAAATTGAGAAAAGAGAGGGCTTGGCAGCTGATCGTGTTTGTCAGGCTTTGGTAGGTGTCAGGCGTGTATCCTCCATGCTGTATATGCCAATGTTCTGCATCGGAATTCCTTAGGAATAATTTAAGGCTTTTTGAGATGATTGATTTCCCAAATGAGATGATCAAGTCCGGTTTTAGGTCTTCTTGGAATAGCTTGTTCCCGACAAAGTGGTCGTGGAAATTGACAGATTCTTCTGATTGCAGGTTGGAAATGGTGTCGGTCACTACTACTGCTTTGTCCAGAGAAGCTATTCGGTCTAGGGTTTTTTGGATTTTTTCATTGGGTCTTTGCTGACCTGGCACAATGAGGATTTTGTTGAACCCGGAAAGTTTTGATTTCAGTTTTTCTTTGACCTCACTGGAGATCATAGATTCTGAGAAGATCGCTTCGATCTGCTTGACTTTGGTGTCAAAGCTGAACACTTCTCCATCTTCTGGATAGAATGGCTCTCTCAAAGGGATATTGATATGCACAGGGCCGGCCGGAAACTGCTGTGCCAAATTGATGGCCTCATTTGCGATTCTGTTTGCATGCCACACCTTGTCATCGTGATTGTAATCATCCGGAAAAGTAAAAGACCCTTTGACATGCTGTCCATAAATCCCTTCCTGTCGAATCGTCTGTCCATCCCACTGATCAATCCATTCGGGTGGTCTGTCGGCTGTTATGACGATTAAGGGGATCTGCTGGAAGAATGCTTCAGCGATGGCTGGGGCATAGTTATACGCCGCTGATCCTGAAGTGCAGACCAATACAACCGGTTTTTCCAACTGCTGTGCCATGCCCAATGCAATGAATGCGGCTGACCTTTCGTCTGAAATAGTCCTGGAATGGATTTTTGGATGCCTGACAAAAGCCAGCGTAATGGGGGCACACCTTGAGCCTGGTGATAAAACCGCGTTGTTTACACCCTTTTGGCTGCAGATGGAGACAAGATTGAGGATTGGTTGTAAGATCAAAGCTGATTTTGAAGGTTTAAGTGTTGTCCGATGATATCACATTTCATTTCCGTTTCTTCCCATTCTTTTTCGGGATCGGAGTCTTCTGTTACTCCAGCACCTGCGTAGAGTATCGCAAAACCATCCATTAGCCTGGCTGTTCTGAGATTTACATAGATGGAAGTTTCTTCCTCAATATTTACCGGGCCTATAAATCCTGCAAACAAAGATCTGTCAAATTTCTCATGTGTCCTCAGGAAATCAAAAGCTTCTTTTCTCGGCATGCCACAGACCGCAGAGGTAGGATGCAGCAGTTCCAACATGACAGAGCCAAGTTGGGGAAAATTGGTTGCTTGCATATTGACTTTGAAATCCGATCTAAGATGGAGCAGGTTTCCTGCCAATACTGTCTTTGGACCAACTTCATCATATTCCCTCAGCCTGATTTTTTTGAAGCAATCTACAATATACCTGCTGACAAGAGCCTGTTCCTCGATTTCCTTCTGTGTCCAAGCTGTATTTTTCAAAGGATTGTCACCAACGGCTTTCTGTGTTCCAGCCAATGACATAGTGGAAAAATGTTCCCCTTTCGTCTGGATCAATACTTCTGGAGAAGCGCCAAGCCAAGAGCCAACCTCAGGAATATGGAAAAAATTGATAAATGCATTTGGATAAGCTTGAATGAGACTTTTGATTGAATTGACAAGGTCAAATCCTTCGTTCAACTCTATCTTTTTAAGTTTTGCAGGTACTATTTTGTTCAGTTCTCCCTTGCGGATTGCATGGATTCCCTTTTCCACCAAATCAACAAAATCTTGCTTGCTACACTCAAAGTACGATTCCCGCAATCCATTTTCCCCGGATGCGAAAAGCGATTTGTTGATCAATATGGTACTTTCCTTTGGAGATCTTAAGGATTTAACCCTTTCCAGATTCCCCATTTGTTCATCTATAGGGATTTGGAGGTCAATTTTGAAATAGGTGCTTGCCTCTAAGTAATAGGCTTTTTTGTCTACTTGGTCTTCGAATGGATGGACAACAAACCCTGAAGGCAATTCTTCTAGTTGGGGTGATACTTTCTTGGTCTTACCCGAGCTGTCTATCAATACCTGGAGAAATTGTGATTTTGGTTTTCTCCAAATTGCTACTTGATTTCCTTTCTCCAGATTAAGTGAAAGGAGATTTTTCAAGTAATGTTCCAAATTATCGAATTGTATATCTACTGCAGTCTGCATTTTGTTCTTTCAATATCCCAAATTATGCCAAGAGGCTTCAAATTCATGTTTTTTTTGATAATAGGCAATATCAACAAATAACCAATATCAACCAATATCATTTTCCCAAGAGGTTTATTTGCTCTATAGGATTTGCAATTGCCAAGCTGTACATACTACTTTTTGTCAATAACTGCCATGGTAATTCTGCTGATACAGCTCAGATCCCCATTTTCAGTGTAGATTTTGATTTCCCAGACTTGGGTTTTTTTGCCCAAATGGATTGGTTTTGTGATGCCTTTGACAAATCCTTCCTTGACTGATTTCAGATGGTTGGCATTGATCTCCAAGCCTACACAGTATTGTTTTTCCTGATCGACAGTCAGTGTGGCAGCCACACTTCCCATGGTCTCGGCAAGCACTACATTTGCACCACCATGTAACAGGCCCAAGGGTTGTTTGGTTCTGGAATCAACGGGCATGGTGGCTTCCAGAAAATCAGCTCCGATGTTGGTGAATTTGATGTCCAAAAAATCAGTCATGGTGTTCTTTCCCCAATTATTGAGAATGTCCACAGTAAGGTTTGCAGGAAATATCATGGATAATGGAATAAAAGTTTTTTCTTTGTTCTTTGAAACAAAAATAGAGAATCTTGTTAAGTAAAAAAATTTACCTCGTTAGACACGGGCAGACTGATTACAATTTGAAAGGGGTAGTGCAGGGGAGTGGGATAGATGCACCTCTTAATTCCAATGGCTACAGGCAGGCAGAGGCTTTTTTTGAAGCCTTCAAAGAAATCCCTTTCGAGAAAGTTTTTTATACCGGATTGCAGCGGACCCGACAATCTGTGCAAAGTTTCCTTGATTTGGGCATTCCCCATGAAAGTGTGCCTGAACTCAATGAAATCAGCTGGGGAAAGTATGAAGGTGTGCCGATGACTCCCGAAGAAAACCAATATTACCAACATATGTTGGATCATTGGGCGGCAGGAGAATTGGATTACGCCATCGAAGGTGGAGAAAGCCCAAATGTGGTGGCGAAGAGGTTGAAAAAGGGGATAGACCATATATTGGCTCAGCCTGAAAAATTAATCTTGATCTGCATGCATGGCAGGGCGATGAGGGTCTTGTTGAGTGTTTTGATGAATTATGACTTGCGCCATATGGATGAATTCAAACACCAAAACCTAGGTTTGTATGAATTGAACTTGGATGATTCAGGGGTTTTTCGGATTCTGAAATTTAATTCCGGAGAACACCTTAAAGGACTGCAGTTGGTTTGAAAAATTTGTTCGATTTTTTGTTATTTTTTTCGGTTTTTTCTTCAAAATTTGAAAGCATTATTTGGTAGACACCTTTTGATTTGTCAAGATCGACAATTTGGAAGGCCACTTCGTCAAGGCTGGTGATTGTTGTTTGGTTGAGTCTAATGATAAAATCCCCCAAAAGGCATGTGTCTATAGATTCATGCGATGTTTTGACCAAGATCGCAGCATCCGAATTCCCAGAGAAAGATTTTGTCTCGAACAAATTCATCAAGCTCAGTTCAATATACTCTGGACTGGTTTTCATGTTTTTCAATTCTGCTTTGTCAAAAATTATCAAAAAAGTTTTTTCATTCGGATTTTTGGCAAAACCCAAACTAAATAGGGAGAATAGTATTGTCGTTAAAAGCAAATTTTTCATAACCGTAATGTATAAAAATTAAACTGATTTGTCAATGTTTTGTTTGGTAGATGTTGTGAAAAAATATTATGCAAAAAAAAGACCTGAATTTCTTCAGGTCTGTATTTTTATGAAGCTTTAGTACTTCTTTTTTTCTTTGGTGCTACTTCCTCCTCGATTTCATCTTCTACACCGGCTAAGATCCTTCCGCAATGTTCGCAGACGATTAGTTTTTTCTTCTCTCTGATGTCAGCCTGTCTCTGTGGAGGAACCACATTGAAACAACCACCACATGCTCCTCTTTTTACCAAAACTACAGCCAAACCATTTTTGGCATTCACCCTGATTTTAGAGTATGATTTAGCAAGACGGTCTTCGATTTTTTTCAAAGCCTTCTCTCTATCATTATTCAGTTTTGCTTCTTCAGCTTCACTTTCAGCTACGATATTTTGTAGTTCAGCTTGCTTGTTGTCAAGATCTTTTTTTCTGTCTTTTACAACATCCTTGAGCTCATCTAAATCCCTGTTTTTGGTTTCGATTCTAATCTCTGCTTCCCCAATTTTCTTTTTGGAAACCTGGATTTCCAAGTCTTGAAGCTCAAGTTCTTTGGTGATGGCGTCATATTCTCTGTTGTTTCTGACGTTCATCTGCTGCTCTTGGTATTTTTTGATCAGCTTTTCAGACTCTTTGATGTTTTCCTTGTGCTTCTTGATTTCATCTTCGAGGCTAAGGATGTCTGTATTGAATTTTTCTACTCTAGTTTCATAGCCTGCGATCTCATCTTCAAGGTCTTGGACTTCCTCTGGGAGGGCTCCTCTTACTTTTATGATGGAATCTAAGCGGGAATCTATCTTTTGAAGATTATGTAATGCTTCAAGTCTCTGTGCAACGGTACTTTCCATGTACTATAGGTAAGTTATGGGATTCGTAACTACTTTTGTCAAATAGAGTGCAATATTACTAAATTTTTGTGACAATAGCTCTAATAATAACTCTTTTGTATAGATTTCACTTTCATAATGTCCAATGTCACAAATAACTATTTGATTTTCAGCATCAAAGAATTCGTGATATTTTACGTCCGAAGTGATAAAGATTTCCGCTCCTGATCTTATGGCATCCTGCAAAAGAAAAATGCCTGCACCACCACACACGGCTACTTTTTGGATCTGTCGGTTTTGGAGTGTTGTATGCTTGATGACCTGTAGGTTCATTTTTGTCTTTAGGTAGGTCAAAAAATCCTTTTCTTCCATAGGGTTCGGTAAATTACCCACCATACCGGCACCTACTTCCTGGTGTTCGTTTTCCAGTTTTTGTAAATAATACGCTACTTCTTCGTATGGGTGGGCTTGGTGCAAAGCTGCCAAAATTTTTCTTTCCAAATGATTCGGAATGATGACTTCTATCCTCGTTTCGGGTTCGGTATGGGCTATACCTTTTTCCCCAATGTTTGGATTGGCATTAACGGAAGGGGTGTATGTTCCTTTTCCTTCCACAGTAAAACTACAGTCGCTGTATTCACCAATATTCCCGGCACCTGCATTGAACAAGGCACTGGCTACCTGTGGTGCAAGCTCGTGGGGTACAAATGTCGTCAATTTACTCAGAAGGTTCTTTTTTGGGGAAAGAATCTTGGTGTTGTTCAAGCCAATTTTATCACTGATGCGTTTATTTACTCCATTTGCCACATGATCCAAATTGGTATGGATGGCATAAATAGCGATGTCGTTTTTGATGGCTTTGATGATGGTTCTTTCGACATAGTTTTTTCCTGTCAGACTTTTCAGTCCTTTGAAGACAATGGGATGGTGCGCCACGACCAAATTGCAACCAAGTTCTATGGCTTCTTGGATCACTTCTTCTGTTGCATCAAGGGTGCAAAGAATGCCCTTTACCTTGTCCATAGGGGTGCCGGTGATCAACTGGGCGTTGTCATAAGATTCCTGAAAGGATGGAGGAGCAAGCTTTTCGAGATAAGAAACTACTTCTTTGATCGTATAAACCATATATTTTAATTTAATTTGTCAATCAAAATTAACTAAAAATTGCAAATGCGTTGGTTTGATCCTGTGCTTTATCCATTTTCTTTGCTTTATGATGGCGTCACCAGGCTGAGAAATAGACTTTTTGATTCAGGTCAGAAAAAAAGTGTATCGTTTTCAATCCCCACGATAATAGTTGGGAATTTGAGTATGGGAGGGACTGGCAAAACGCCATTTGTGGAATTTTTGGTTAGGCTTTTGTCCAAAGACCATTCGATATGTACCCTCAGCAGGGGTTATGGAAGAAAGACTACCGGGTTTATTTTGGCAGACGGAAGTTCAGATGCATCACAAATAGGGGATGAACCATTTCAGATCTATTCCAAATTTAAAGAGTCTGTAGGTGTAGCTGTCGGTGAAGACAGGGTTTTGGCGATTCCCCAAATCCTGAGTTTGAAACCTGACACAGACATGCTATTGTTGGATGATGCGTTTCAACACAGGTACGTAAAAGGTGATTTGAATATTATGCTGACTACTTTTCAAAAACCTTTCTTTGATGATCAGGTCGTGCCTTTGGGGACTTTGAGAGAAGCAAAAAAAGGTGCTGGTAGGGCAGACCTAATTGTCGTAACGAAATGTCCAAGTAGTCTTGATGAACCCAGGAGGGACCATTATTCTGGGAGAATCAGAATTTTTAACAAACAAGCGAAAATTATTTTTGCAGGATTGAAATATGGAGAACCAGTTCCGGTCGTTAATGCATCAAACAAAAAAATAAAAGAGGTCGTATTGGTGTCTGGGATAGCAAATGATGAATTGTTTCGAATGGAGGTCAAAGGGAATTTTGAAGTAAAAGAAGTATTTACTTTTTCTGACCACCATCACTACAAGGTCAATGATGTCAAAAACATTGTAAGGAGTGTCCGGCAAAATCCGAATTCAGCAATTTTAACGACCGAAAAAGATGCAGTCAAACTTAAAGCTCCTATATTTCGTGAATATTTGGCAGAAATTGCGATTTTTGCCCTTCCAATTGAAATCAGTCTGGACAAAGGTGATTCCCAATGGATAAATGATAAGATTTCAGAGGTCGTAAAGGAAAAAGGATATATCCGTGAAAATTAAATTATATAGTTTATTTATTTTTTTCGCATGCATGTTGCTGGCAGAGGAGGCATTTTCCCAGATTCCTACCAGAGTCCCTCCTCCGGGAAGTCAAAGGCAGAATACAGAGCAAACAGGAAACGGTGAAGAAGAGGAAGGGGAAGGATCGACCGGTAGAAAAAAATTGATAGATGATTCTACTAAAATGGTCTTTGGACCTAAGACGACGCTCTATTTTTTTGAAAAAGATGTCAAAAGGAATAGGCTAAAGAAGCAGGAGTTGGATACTTTGTTGAATGGGTTTCATTATTATGAGCCTGTAGCCAAGTCTGGATGGAAGTACCAGGATTTGGGAAATATTGGAACTGCATCCAAACCTATATTTTATCAAGCTCCGCAAATAATTGGAACCACTTCCGGATTTTCGGCTTATGACCTATATTATCATTCGCCTGATAGCATGAAGTATTATGATACCAAGTCCCCCTACACCAAAATGGCCCTGTTCTTTGGCGGAGGAAACAGGAACATGATGGATCTTGAATTTGCAAGGAATGTGACTCCTAATTGGAACGTGGGATTCAATATCCATACGATCAGAGCTACCAAAGCACTCAACCCCTCAAGAAGGGATGACCATGGAACTGTTGGGAATTCCTACTCCTTCCAAACCAGTTATAAATCAGATAATGAGAAATACTTTTTGCTTGCAAATTTTTCCAGAAATAGACACCAAGTAGCAGAACAGGGTGGTATTATCCCCCCGGAAATAGATAGTACCTCACTTTATTATACCTATAAAGATGCAAAGGTATGGCTCAGAAATTCCCAAGCGGTCGATTTGAGACAGGATTACCACCTTTATCATGAATATGAGCTGCTGAAAGGTTGGCAGGTATACCATGTGTTTGATAAAAAGAAACAAGAGGTGACTTTCAAATCGGCACTTGGATCCACTGATGGGGATTTTTTCGATCTTTACAATCCAGAAAGATTCAACAGACTTGATAGTACAATCAATTTCAATAATTTCTCGGAATGGAGAAATGAAGCTGGGTTTAAAGGTGATTTGGGGTTACTTTATTACAATGCTTTCGTAAAGTTCCGAACCGGAAGGATGCAGAGCAATTACATGGTCAATCCCAACGGTTTTGATGAACTTTCGATCGGAGGGGCATTGAGGGGTGATTTGAATGAAAAATGGAGCTTTGAGGCAGAAGGAGAGTATTTGATTCCGGGGGCTTTTAGACTCCATGGTTTGTTTGTTTCCCCGTTTTTGGAGGCTTCCTATACAAAGGCCCTCTACAAGCCAACTTCCATGCAAGAGGTTTTTAGGGGAAACCACCACAGATGGAGCAACCGCTTCTCGAACATCGGGCTTGACCAGATTCAGGGTGTGATCAAGGCAGATTTCAAAAGATGGAGCATCCGGCCGAATCTGACCATCAACAGGGTGAATAATTATGTGTTTTTCAACGAAGATCAACAGGCTACCCAATCTTCGGGAGAAGCCTTTATGCTGATTCCGGGGATCAAGACGAGTTTCAATGTTGCCGGTAAATTGTTTTGGGAGACAGAGGCTTATTATACTTTGATTACAGGTGCGGGAGCGGACAATTTTAGGATTCCTGAGATTTTTGCCAACAGCAGAATCTATTATGACAGTCCAATGTTTGATGAGAATTTATTCATCCAGATTGGCTTGGAAGGAAGATATAGAAGTGATTTTTATGCAGAAGCTTACAATCCTGCAATGCAACAGTTCCATCTCCAAAACAGGTTTAACATTGCCGCATATCCGGTAATTGATTTTTTTCTGAACGCACGGATCAATAGGACGAGGATATTGGTGAGGTACAACCATGTCAATAGCAATTTGCTCTCAGAGCCTGGTTATTTTGTGACACCGGATTTTACAGGATTGAAAGGGATTTTGGATATTGGGATTTCTTGGCCGTTATTTGATTGATTATGAATTGGGAGGAAAGTACAAAACAAAAGATGCTTCATCTGCAGCTGCCTACCGATCCGAGGTGGGTGAATATTGCTGAAATGAATATAGGGGAAATACTGGTTGACCATGCTTATTGTGAGCAAAAAGCAGCCTCTTCGTGTATATCATTGATTGTTAACTTTTACGATTTTAAAGAAGTGACGGAAGTGCTGACACCTGTAGTGGCAGAGGAGTGGGGGCATTTTGAAAGGGTCTTGGAGCATATGGAAAAAAGAGGGTATAAGCTGTCCAAGCCCAGGAAAGACGAATATGTAATCAAGCTCAGCGAATTTGTGAAAAAGGGCGGGAGTAGGCCACAGCAATTGTCAGAGCTCTTGCTGATGAATGCATTGATAGAGGCAAGAAGTTGTGAGCGATTCAAACTACTTTCGAACCAAATCAAGGATGAAGAGCTGAAACGGTTTTATTATGAATTGATGGTTTCTGAGGCAGGGCATTATGTTAACTTTATAGAGCTGGCCAGGGAAATCCACAACAAAGAGCTTGTAAACGAAAGATGGAAAGAATGGCTGGCGTATGAGGCAGAGGTAATCCGCAATCTCGAAATTAGAGCAGATCGCATGCATTGAGTTGTTTGGAGATGTTTTCGAAAAAAAAAAAATGAATGATTTCTGTGGCATTTGGATAAATTCCATCATATTAATCGTGATAAAAGTAAAATTTTAATGAATACTGTTCTAATTTGAACATTTTATGAATCTGATCGAAAACATAAAAGAAGCACTGAGATCTGTAAAGATAAATTTGCTTCGGACAATACTTACTGGTACTATTATAGCCATCGGGATAACTTCTTTGGTGGGAATGTTGACAGCAATAGATGCCATAAAAGCACAGATTGAAGATAGCTTTTCGGGTTTGGGGGCAAACAATTTTGACATCAGGTCTAGGGGATTTTCTGGAGGTAGGGCAGTCCAAGATGGCAAAACTGAGAAGTCTTACCCACTGGTCAAGTACAGAGATGCACAAGCCTTCAAAAAGGAATTTTCGGGCATAGGTTTGTCTACCGTATATTCTACATTGTCTGGAGCAGTAGAAGTGAAGAGAGGTTCGAAAAAAACAAATCCAAATGTTAGGGTTACGGCAGTAGATGATCTGTATTTTTTGATCAAGGGTATCAAGATAGAGAAGGGCAGGAATTTCAGTAATACAGAAGTTGAATATGGTACAAATGTCTGTGTAGTTGGGAAAGAAATGGTGGATTTGCTATTCGGAAAGGATGAAAATGCGATGAACCAACAAATTTCATTTTTTGGAAATAGGTACACGATTATCGGGGTATTGGAAAAACAAGGTAGTATAGGAGGTGGCTCTGGTGCAGATAGGGCTGTATTCATTCCTGTCGAAAATGGGAGTAGGCTGGATGTAAGAGGTACTTTTCGCTACACCATCACCGCAAGCGGTTCCAATCCTGTCAACCTTCAATACGAGATGGGACAGGCTACAGGGATCATGCGTAAAATCAGGCAAGACGGTATCGGAGAGGATGATTCTTTTGAAATTACCAAAAGCCAGACTGTCGGTGAAAGTTTGGAAGAGGTAGCTGGATACTTGAGGATTGGAGGATTTACGATAGGTTTTATCACCTTGGTTGGGGCATCTATTGGGCTGATGAATATCATGATGGTTTCCGTGACAGAAAGAACGAGGGAAATAGGGATCCGGAAAGCACTTGGGGCAACTCCACTGAGGATTCGGCAACAGTTTTTGATCGAAGCCATCGTCATCTGTTTGATAGGAGGGGTTTTTGGGGTGTTTTTGGGTATTGGTATTGGGAATGTCGTGGCCAACGCCATTGGTCCTGGAGGGTTTTTGATACCATGGTTATGGATTATGGTTTCATTTGTGATCTGTGTATTTGTAGGGCTTTCTTCCGGTTATATCCCTGCTTTCAAGGCAAGTAAATTGGATCCCATAGAATCATTGCGTTACGAATAGGATGGCTGAGGGTGCAGAGGGTGTGTTTTTATCAATGAGCCAAGTTGGAGTAAGGCGTCTGGATAGTGTCTTGTTTCAGGGCCTGGATTTTTTGATGTGCAATGGTGAGAATTGGGCGATCATCAGTTCTTCAGGTGTTGAGAAAACTGGTTTTTTGGATACAATTTTAGGTAAGACAGTCGTTTTTTCCGGCAAGATCAGCTTCGATTTTGCTGAACTATACAGAAAAGAAAAAACCGAAAAAAGCCAAATCAACAGCTATAGGGATTTGGTAGCTTTTGTGTCCCAAAAATACACTTTCACCAATAAGGACAATCTCCAAAACTTTTATTACCAGCAGCGCTTCAATTCCACGGAATCAGACACAACTTATACTGTCAAAGAATACCTTGGTAATGTTGAGTCTAAAATAGCTGGATATTGGGACTTGGAGAAGGTTATGGACTTATTGGATTTGGAAGTGTTACAAAACGAATCCCTTCTCAAACTATCCAATGGAGAAACGAGAAGGCTTGCCATTGCGGAAGCTTTGCTGAAGAATCCAAGGTTGTTTCTGATGGATGAGCCAATGACAGGCCTGGATAGGGAAACAAGATTGCTCTTTGATGTTATTCTCAGAAAAATTGTAGACTCGGGAACCCAGCTTATCATAGCAACCAAAGCGGAAGAGATCCCTGAAGTTGTAACCCATGTTGGTGTTTTGCAGGATGGCAAACTCCTGAGGATGGAGAAACATCAATTCAAGGAGCAACTGAAAGAAGACCCCGAAAAGCATATCAACCATTTTGACCTGGAGAAATTGGATTCCTTGATTCAGATGAACCCAATCCAAAGTTATCATCAATTGGTTCTTATGAAACAAGTCTCGGTTGCTTATGGTCAAAAGATGATTTTGGAGGGAGTGGATTGGGAAATCAAACAAGGTGAGTGCTGGTCTCTCAAGGGGCACAATGGTGCTGGGAAATCAACCTTGATCAGCCTGATGATCGGTGAGAATCCACAGGCTTATGCCAATGATATCATATTGTTTGACAGGAAAAGAGGGACAGGGGAGACGATTTGGGATATCAAAAAGCGGGTTGGTTTTGTTTCTCCTGAGCTGTCCAGATTCTTTCCCAGAAACCAAACCTGCCTCAAAGTGGTGCTGTCAGGATTGTTTGATACCATGGGTTTGTTCAAAAAAGTGAGCCAAGAACAGGAGAAACTGGGTATGGATTGGCTTGGGCTTTTTAGGGTTTCACAGGTATCAGGTTTGTTGTTTCATCAAGTCCCTTTGGAAACGCAGCGGTTTTGCCTCTTGGCAAGGGCATTGATCAAATCACCGGCACTATTGATTTTGGATGAGGCAACACAAGGAATGGACGAAGATCAGGGGTTATTGTTTAGGGACGCATTGAACCATATAGGGAATCATCCATTGCTGTCTATGGTCTTTGTAAGCCATTACGAACATGAAATCCCCAAAATCATCAAGAAAGAAATAGTACTAAAGGACGGGAAGGTATTCGGGCTGAATGTCAGAACCTGAAACCCTTTTTTTTAGTGTTTTTCGTAGACCAATTCCGGTTCTGAGACTTCTACTGTCCCTTTTTCGTTTATCTCTTTTAAAGTGACTGTTTTCAGTTCGTTGATCAAGATAGGGTCGTATTTGGCTGAAACCCGGATGTAGTTTTCTGTAAATCCGTGCATTTTCCCATCTTCCACATCGTCTTCGAAGAGTACTGTAAAAGTATTTCCCAGATTTTCTTCGTAAAACTTCCTTCGCTTTTTCTCGGAAAGAATCCTGAGCATCTTAGATCTTTCATTTCTGATTTTCATGGGTACTACACCATCCATTTCAGTGGCGCGGGTGTTGGCTCTTTCCGAATAGGTGAATACATGGAGATAGGAAATATCCAGGTCATTGAGAAAATTATATGTTTCCAAGAACAATTCATCCGTTTCTCCCGGAAAGCCTACAATGACATCTACCCCAATACAGCAGTGAGGCATGAGTTGTTTTATCTTGCTTACCCTATCTTCATACAATTCGCGCAAATACCTCCTACCCATTTTTCTCAAAATCTGGTTGCTTCCGGATTGTAGGGGGATATGGAAATGCGGAACAAACCTCTTGGAAGTGGAAACGAATTCAATTGTTTCGTTGGTCAATAGGTTAGGTTCGATCGATGAGATTCTAAACCTTTCTATCCCCTCAACCTCGTCTATGGCTTTTACCAGATCTATGAATCTTTCTTCCCTTTTGCCTTCCTGTATCCCAAAGTCACCGATATTGACACCTGTGAGGACGACTTCCTTCACGTCTGTTGACGCTATTTCCCTTGCAGACTTCAGGATGTTTTCAGTGCTGTCGCTCCTGCTTTTGCCCCTTGCCAATGGAATGGTGCAAAATGCACAGCCATAATTGCAGCCATCTTGGACTTTCAAGAAGGTCCTTGTCCTATCATGCATGGAGAAGGCATTGTTGAAAACAGTAGCATCTTGGATTTCCGAAGCCAGTACTTTGGTTTCTTGCGCTTTTGCAAAGCCATCGAGCAATTCTATGAGTCTAAATTTTTCAGCAGCACCCAAAACAGCGTCTACGCCTTTTATTTCGGCGATTTCGGTTGGCTTGAGTTGTGCATAGCAACCTATGATCGTTACGTAGGAGTTTGGGGATATCTTTTTTGCCTCTTTGACGATTTTTTTACATTTCTTATCGGCATTCTCGGTGACAGAGCAGGTGTTGATGATGAAAATATCCGGATTTTCTTCAAATTCGACTTTCTGATAACCCTTGTTCTCAAACATCCTGCTGATAGTAGAAGTCTCAGAGTAGTTTAATTTACAGCCTAAAGTATAGAATGCTACTTTTTTCACGATGATTCCTTTGTATATTAAGGGTGCAAAGTTAATTATTTAACTCAGGTTTTTCAATTTTCTAATAATTTAACCCAAAAGCACTTTAAACTGGGTTGGTTTCTTAAAATCCACCCTCTTTTTTTGAAAATACTGTATTTATTTCGAAAAATTGGTGTAAAAATCAGCTAATTGCTTTTAAATTCATATAATTTTCTATTTTTGTGACTACAAAATCAAACCACTTATTGTAGAAATGGCAACTTTAAGACAAAAAGCGCTTTTACTTGCGCAAAACAGACCAAGCGTAACGGCAACTCCACCTTCGCTAAAGATTTCAGATTACTATGGAGTAAATGTTTTTGGAACGAAACAAATGAAAGAATCTTTGGCGCCTTCAGTTTACAAGAAGGTAGTCGAAGCGATTGAAAAAGGTTCTAAAATTGACCCAAACACAGCAGAAGAGGTATCATCTGCAATCAAAACTTGGGCGTTGGGAAAAGGTGTGACGCATTACACGCACTGGTTTCAGCCATTGACTGGTTCTACGGCAGAGAAGCATGATGCGTTTTTTGATGCGCATGCGGGCATAGAAAAGTTCAAGGGTTCGGCTTTGGTTCAGCAGGAGCCAGATGCTTCATCTTTCCCGAATGGAGGGATTCGTTCTACTTTTGAGGCAAGAGGTTATACTGCATGGGATCCTTCTTCCCCTATTTTTATATTTGGCAACACACTTTGTATTCCAACGATTTTCGTTGCGTATACTGGTGAGGCTTTGGATTATAAAACTCCTCTTTTGAAATCAATCGAGGCTATCAATGATGCTTCTGTTGCTATCTGTCAGTTGTTTGACAGAAATGTGAAAAAAATCACCCCTTCTTTGGGTGTTGAGCAAGAGTACTTTGTGATCGACAAAGCATTGTTTGCAACAAGACCTGACTTGGTAATGGCAGGTAGATCGGTATTTGGACACAATCCTGCAAGAGGCCAACAATTGGAAGACCATTATTTTGGTACAATTCCAACCAGAGTGAAGGAATATATGATGGATTTCGAGATAGAAGCCCTCAAATTGGGTATACCTGTCTCTACCCGTCACAATGAAGTAGCTCCAGGGCAATTTGAAGTGGCTCCACTTTTTGAAGAAATCAACAAAGCAGTGGATCACAACCAATTGTTGATGGATGTGATGGACAAAGTCGCTGAAAAGCATGATCTGAAAGTGTTGTTCCATGAAAAACCTTTCGCTGGTGTGAATGGCTCAGGAAAGCACAACAACTGGTCATTGATCACCGACACTGGTGTGAACCTTTTCCAACCAAGCAATTCTGCAAGGGAAAACCTTCAGTTCCTGACTTTCTTGGTAGCAACAGTGAAAGCGGTATATGATTATGCAGACTTGTTGAGAGCGAGTATTGCTTCTGCCGGAAATGACTATAGATTGGGTGCAAACGAAGCTCCTCCAGCTATTATTTCTGTATTCTTGGGTTCTACACTTTCGGGTGTTCTTGATGAATTGGAGAAGAACGGAAACATCAAGATAGAAAAAGGAGATAACATGTATATGAAATTGGGAATTTCCAAAATTCCTGAGATCATCTTGGACAATACAGATAGAAACAGGACATCTCCATTTGCATTTACAGGTAACAAATTTGAGTTTAGGGCAGTAGGTTCCCAAGCGAATTCTGCTGGACCAATGACTGTCTTGAACGTAATCGTAGCAGAGACTTTGAAGCAACTTGCCAAAGACATCGATAAAGAAATGTCTTCCGGCAAAGAAAAGAAAATCGCTATTGTGAATGTGTTGAGAAAATACATCAAGGATAGCAAAAAAGTGAGATTTGAAGGAGATGGATATTCAGAAGAGTGGGAAAAAGAAGCTGCAAAACGTGGTCTTTCCAACTTGAAAAGTACTCCGTTTGCGTTGGATACTTATTTGGATAAGAAATCTATCGATGTATTCTCTAAGCACAATGTCCTTTCCAACGTAGAATTGCATGCAAGACATGAGATCATGCTTGAAAATTATATCAAGAAAGTACAGATTGAGTCTAGGGTAATGGGTGATCTTGCCTTGAACCATATCATTCCAACAGCAATCCTTTATCAAAATAAATTGATAGAGAATGCCAATGGACTTCAGGGGCTTGGCTTGGATAATACTGCAGCCATCGAGACGATCAAGGATGTTAGCCGTCATTTGGAATCATTGAAATCAAATGTAAACCAAATGATCGAAGCAAGGAAAAAACTCAATAAAGAGGATGATATCGTCAAAAGAGCAAAAGGCTACAGCACTGATGTCAAGGAGGCATTCTTTGACAAGATCAGATATGCAGTAGATAAATTGGAGCTTTTGGTAGATGATGAATCTTGGCCATTGGTGAAGTATAGAGAAATGTTATTTATCAAATAATAATACTACTACTATTTTAATATATAGGAAGGCCACATATTCGGCCTTCCTTTTTTTTTGGAAATGTACCATTGGATTTAGCTAAAAATTTTAGCTAAAATATTTTTTTTGGCGGTAGATTTGCATTCTTTTTATGGGATTATTGAAGTTATTATGAAAAAAAAGAAAATCTCCATTAAAGATATCGCCAAGGAGTTGGGGGTTTCTATAACGACGGTGTCATTTATCATCAATGGTAAAGCCAAGGAGAAGAGGATCAGTGATGCCATGATCAAAATGGTCGAGGATTATGTGGCAAAAATCGGATACCGCCCAAACCATTTGGCCCAAAGCCTGAGGTCGGGAAAGTCAAAGGTGATTGTCTTTATGGTAGAGGATATTTCCAATTCCTTTTTCTCCACCATTGCTAGGCTGATCGAAGAAAAAGCTTTTGATAATGGCTACAAAATCATCTATTGCAGCACAGAAAATGAAGCCAAAAAAGCGATAGAGTTGATAGAAACATTTAAAAGCAGAAATGTTGATGGGTTTATCATCACACCGACACTTGGCCTGGAATCCCAAATCAAAAATCTGCTTTCGGAAAATTTTGGTGTTATCCTTTTCGATAGATGGATTCCTTCATTGGATTGCAGCCATGTGATAGTGGAGAATGAAAAAAGTTGCTTTGAAGGAACCAAGCATTTGATAGATAACGGCTGTAAGAGAATAGCTTTTATAACTTTGGAATCTGACCAAACCCAAATGAAAGATCGGTTGCTAGGTTACCAGAGGGCTATGGGTTCTTTTGGCTTGGATCCTTTGGTGTTTGAAGAGCCCTTTCATACATCTTCTGAAGAATTTATGGGTGATCAAATCATGGATTTCCTGAAAATCCATGAAGATGTGGATGCTGTGTTTTTTGCGACAAATTATCTGGCCTTTGAAGGGTTGCATGCATTCAGAAAGTTAGACAAGAGGATTCCTGATGATTTGCAAGTCTTGTCATTTGACGATCATTTCTTTTTTGGGCTTTACCAGCCAAGTATATCTGCCATCGCGCAGCCAATAGAATTGATAGCGGAGACCTTGATGGAAGGGATACTCAATCAGCTCAATTCAAAAATACCCAATCAGAGTACCAGAGTTGAATTGCCAAATCAATTGATACAAAGAAAGTCAACCTTGAAAAAACACATGGATTAGCGAAATTGGAAGTTTCGTTTGATTGGGTTTGAAGAGACCTTTCAGGTTTGAGGATTGCTGAAAATTAGAGGTAGACTATTTTTAATGTTTTGCAACAATTTTACAGGTCGCTCCTATGGAGCTTCATTGCTTCTTGCATTTTATTTTGCTACAAACGGTTAGTCCCGATGGTACAATAGCTCTGTAGAAGCTTACTGTTTGTAGCAATTAAATAATGAAATAGCGTAATAAAGCTCCTGCGGAGCGACCTGTTTTTCCAATAAATCCAAAATTGAAAAATATGATTATCCGCAATGACAGCAGTAGTTAAATTATGTGTATGAAGATCATACGGATAATTGTCAACTACACCACGGCGCATGAGTGTCGATGGTTCACACTTGTGTCGTGGCGTAGTTGACTTGCTTTGGAAACAATATGGATACATTATTTCAAATGGCTACTGGTAAGAAAGCGGATATACATATTGAAAAATATCACATCCATACAACAATGAATTAGGATTGGATAATATCCTCAAAGATCTTTTCATTGACTACAGCAACACCACCCAGCAGACCTACTTCCCTGCCTAATTTGTAAAGGGCAATTTCGGTGTTTTCCCTGGATTTGGCCATACTGTAAATGTTCAAAGCTTGATGTATCGGCGTAGTGAGGTAATGTTTGGCCTCAGCGATAATCCCACCTAAGATAATCAATTTCGGGTTTAGCAACTGGATAAGGATAGAGATCCCCCTTCCCAGGTCAAGTCCAGCCTGACTCAGGATGGTGATGGCTCTTTGGTCTCCGGAAAGTGCTGCATTTACCACCAGTTCAGGGGTGATTTCTTTTTCACGGGCCATTCTTCCCATGATAGACTCCATGTCTGTCACAAGGGCTTCTTTCGCTTTTCTGACAATTGCCGTCCCTGACGCAATGGAATCCAAGCACCCCTTTTTTCCACAAGAACAGATGACATCCGAAGATTCAAAGATGGGAGAGTGGCTGAATTCACCTGCAAAGCCAGAAGCTCCCTGATAGATTTTTCCATCAATCATGATCCCCAAACCGATACCCCATCCGATAAAAATGCCCAATACATCCTTATATCCTTCATTATGCCCAAATTTGAATTCAGCCAAAGTCATGGCTCTAGCGTCATTTTCCAAAAATACTTTCTTGGCCAGCCTTTGTTCAAATTTGGAGACCAGGTCATGCTGGTCAAAATTGAGATAGGTGTGGTTGATTCCATTGACAGAATCGATCATGCCTGGCATGGATATCCCAACTGCTATGATCTTATCATTCTCATAATTGGAACTTTTGATGACTTCTTCCAAAAAATCACTGATCTTGTCAAAAGTCTCTTTTTCATTGTTGAGCTTGATCTTGAGAGTATAGGTTTCGGAGACAGCTTCATTGTTGCTGGCATAAATAGCAGCAGTGGTATTGAACTTGTTGATGTCTACAGATAAAATGTAAAAGGATCCATCCGCTAGTCTATAAAGATCTGGTTTTCTTCCTCCTTGGGATTGGGCCCTTCCATCCTTCACGATCTCTCCTGACTTGATCAAGTCAGTCAGGAGTGAATTTACAGTAGGTAAGCTGATCCCTACTTCATTGCAAATCTCACCTGCTGTATTGCTCCCCTTGGTATAGAGATTCTTGATTAACTTAATTTTATTGATGTAATTTTTTATTTCTACAACGCCTTCTTTTGATTCTAAAGACTTCTTTGGGTCGATTAAGTTCATAGGTTTGTTTTTGATTGTTTGAATATAAAAAAAATCAATCAAATCTTTCCGGCTTAACTGATAATATCATAAATGAAGGCTCAAAATTTATCAATTATTAAGGTATTGTCAGCGCGTATTGATCAGTTTTATGATTTTTTTAGCAAGAAACTGCTCAGTGGAAGGTTTTGAAGCCAGGTTCGTAGATGATTCTGATAAAAGAACTCATGCTCTTGTCATTGCCACTTACCGGTATCCCCGTTACGATACCAACCATAAGATTCTCTGCCAACCCGACCCTCATTTGCGGTCTCAATACACCAATAAACTCATTGTTATGGAATTCTTTGTTAAATTCCAATCCGATGAAATTCCTGGTTCCAGGGATCATATAATGGAAATTGGAATGGATCTCGTATGAAAATTCAGATTTGTGGTTGAACTCCTTCAGAATCCTCGGTCCCGTATATATCAATGTATGGTAATTGCTCCCCCATCTTTTTGCTGCGATGAAAAAGGGGTTGAAGATATTTCCATTGAAGATTTCCCCGTTTCCAAGTTTGTTGAGATCTACAAACTCAAATTCATGTATATAACCTACCGCCAATGAGGTTTTTGCTTTTTCAGAAACCAAAAAAGACCATTGGGTGGCTAGTTTTAAGGATTCGACTCGGTTTGATGGTTTTTCCAGATTTTGGGATAAATCACCTCTTGAGGAAAACAATGTAACAGGGACTTCAATCTCGAAACCAAGCCTGTCTATCGGCGCCCATTCGTATTCCACCAAAAGTTCATATTCGTCGAAACCTCTTTTGTCGGTCATCCCTGCCCCAACATTCCATTCTTTTTCACCTTTACGGGCTCCTAAGTCACGAATCAAATCAATATAGAGAGGTTCTGCATGGAGCACTTTTGGCTTTTGTCTTGGTTTGGTTTCTTCAAACTCAGCCAAGAATATGCTGTCAAGCTGAATCCGTTCTTGTTTGACACTGTCTTGTTCTGTTACTTGTGAGTAGGTATTTATTGAATTGCAAAGCAAAATGCACAGCATGATGCCTTTCAAAATAGTTTTCATAAGGTGATTTGTTAATCGGATTGTTTGAATAAAATTGCATATTGAATGGCAATGCCAATCGTTTTTGCACATTTGTAAGTCTGAATAGTAAGTTTAAAAATACCCCTAAACCTCAGGAGGTGGGGAACAGACTTCCTTTGATCTGCCAATCACACAGTAGTCATGGCTGTTTATCCAGTCATTGGCTACCAATGAAGCGTGAATGCAGGTCTTTGTTTCAATTTCCGGGTATGCTAATTTGATATCCTTTATTTTTCTTTTTTCATTGGGTACTTCAGTATCCGGTATGATCTCATCATCCATCTCAAAAATAAACTCCACAATGATCTCAGCCAATGTGTCAATCGGGTCTAGGTAATATGAGTCTGTCGAATTGGAATATGTTCCGCAATAAAAATTGGCGGTAAGATTGATAAAATTTATAATCAACAGGTAATTTACCCACTTGATCAATATGTTTTTATGCAATTTTCTAAACATAAGGCAAATATAGCTTTTTTAAACAAAACCAAATACCAAACCAAAGTTAAGTGATAGAATCATTTCGAACACCTGTAAAGAAGAAAGCGGGATAAAGGAAAAGATGGCTAGGAACCCAATGATTGAATAAATGCATTTTCCCCAAAATGGGCAAAATCAACCCGCTTATATTGATGGGTTGAAAATTCCCATAAAACAGGGTCTGTGTTAAGTCCTTGATTGCAAATGGACTAATGGTGTTGGGGTTGTCATTTATGTTTGGGTGGCAATAAGTACGGATTTTGACATGTATACCCTGAAACAAATAGCCTTTTATGGATAAGAAAATAATATTGCCTATTGCTTTGGTATTGATAGTTGGTTTGGGTTTGTTCTGGATTATCAATCAACGAAGTTCAGATTTAAAGGATGAACTCAGGCAAAATTTGGAAGGTGAAATAAATGGGGTTTTAGCCAACTCAGATTATAAAGATATAATAAAAGATTTTTATGCTGGCAGGGAGTACCTTGAAGTTTGGCTTTTCAACGGGACACTTTCAGATTCAGGTGAGGGATTGCTTACCCAGATAGAGGATTCCAAATATGATGGTTTGCAACCTGAGGATTATAATCTGGGCCAGATTTATGGGCTTTCTACCAATGCTGCCAAACAGGGCAAGAAGTTCAAGGAGCTATCGTCTAAACAAAAAGTTGATTTGGAACTTTTGCTTACAGAAGGTTTTTTAATGCTTGCCCATGATATGGAAAAAGGCAAGGTAAACCCTTCGGTTTTGGACCCTGATTGGAAGTTTGAGGAGAAAAAAACTGATGTGGTATACACGGAATTGTTGGAAGAAGTTGCCAATGGGGTTTCGGTTGAGAAGATATTTACAAGTTTTTATCAGGGTTTAGATTTGTATGTCCAAGGGAGGGAGGCGATGAAGTCTCTGTATAAAATTCATGAAAATGATACACTTACATGGGAGTCAGAGAAGATAGAAGGCTCTGTAAAAGTGGGGGAGGAGCATGCCGCTATCCCTGCTCTGAGGCAAAGGTTGGCTTTTTGGGGTTTTCTTGAACCAAATGAAGTGGAGGACTCCATGTATTTTGACTCAACCATGTACAGGGGGCTTATGAAATATCAAGAGTCTAACGGAATGATTCCTGATGGAGTTATAGGGGCATTGGTTGCCGAATCACTTAATAATTCCCCCCAAAAGCTGATTGATATTGCTTCTGTCAATATGGAAAGACTGAGGTGGATGCCCAAAATGGATTGGGAACAGGAAATGGTACTTGTCAATATTGCCAATTACCAATTGGATTATATGGAGAAATCGGATACAGTGTTTTCGGCCAAGGTAATTGTTGGGAAGGAGTATAATGAATCCCCGACCTTCACAGCACTGATGAGCTATATCGTGTTTAGTCCCTACTGGAATATTCCCAATTCAATCACACACAATGAAATCATTCCGGCAATCAAAAAGAATAAAGGTTATTTGAAAGAGAAAAAGATGGAGGTTGTGACCAACTCAGGGAAACCAGTCGATGCAACTAATGTGAATTGGAATGAGATAGGGGATGGGTTTCCATATAGGATAAGGCAAAAGCCTGGTGGGGACAATTCATTGGGTTTAGTGAAATTTATGTTTCCAAATGAATACAATATTTACATTCATGATACACCGGCAAGAAGTCTATTTGATTTGGAATCCCGTGCATTGAGTCATGGCTGTATAAGGATTCAAAATCCGGAGCAATTCGCCAAGATATTATTGAAAAATGGGACATGGGATGATGAAAAGATAAAGGAGGCTATGAATTTGGAAAATGAAAAAGTGGTAGAATTGGATCGAAAAATCCCCGTTGTACTGGTTTATATGACTTTCTGGGCTGACAAGAGTGGCAAAGCCAATTTTAGGCCTGATGTGTACCAACGGGATCAAGCACTTTTGGAAGCGCTTAGAGATTCAAAATCAAGCTCTGATCAAGCTTGATTTTGTCAAATAACTGTCGTCATTTCCGAAGATGAAAAGTAAAGATTCATTCTTGATCAAGTCTATTGCTTCTGTCGAAATCTCAGTTGGAAGCGCAGGACAGCCTAAGCTTCTGCCCAATCTGCCGACAGATTTGGCAAATTCTTCTCTGGCATAATCTGCTCCATGAATCACGATAGCGCGACTCCTTGCTTGGTCATTGAAACCTTTCTCCAGGCCATCCAGCCGAAGAGAATATCCATGTTTTCCTAAGTAGGTTTCTGCAGTCTTATAGAAACCTAAGCTACTTTTGAAAGATTCTGGCTCATTGGAGAATGCATTCGCCATTAAGTCTCCAGAATTTCTGCCATGGGAAACCACGGAATTTAATAGGACTTTGTTATTGTCAAGATCAATGATCCACATGCGTTTTGCAGTAGATGGGAGACTAAAATCAATCACTGTCAATAATTTTGATTTGAGGTGGCGGTTCATTTTGTACCATCCTTGTATGGCCAAAGAGAATACTTCTTTGGAAGGAAGTTTTTCACACGTATGCCCTAAACCATCATAGATGGCAGAAACTTGGTCCGAGGATGTAACAGAAATAGCAGTGTTTTTTTTATTGAAATCGGGATTTGGTAAGATACATAAAAACAAAAAGAAAGTTATCGTGAAGGTTTGTGTTAACATAAGCAGTAAGTTGAATCTTCAAATTTTGGATGATGCCCAAAGTTCAAACGAATTTTTGGGCAGGTTCTTATATTTTGGTCAATTAATTGGGGGAATGTAAGAAGCTTCCTTCCAGTGTTACCTTTTTTAGCTTGGCTAGGTACATTTGACTTTAAATTTGAGGCAATTATAATTGATTAATTTGCATTTTCATAATTATTTACCTGTCAGACAATGTATTAGGATTGGTATGTCAACAGGCAAACATGGAAAATAATTCAAGTGAATACGAAAGGCAAGGTTATTGGAAAAGCAATCGGGTAGCTATTTGCCGGTTTATCAGATTGGTTTTTTTGTGTATTGAACCGAATCATCTTATTATTTAAATGCTACAACTATGATCATGGCCAATTTGGGAATTCGTATATTTGCATAATTAATTATTTAATGCAAATGAACAATAAGAGTTTAGGGCTAGCCATGCTCCATGGCAATTGTCCAAGATGTAGAGAAGGCCGCATATTCCCCACTTCAATGGTAAGTTATAGAAAGCTGTCAGATGTATATCAAAAATGTCCAACTTGCAATGCCGTATTGACTCCTGAGCCTGATTTCTTTTATGGCGCCATGTATATCAGTTATGCTTTTTCAGTTGCAATAGTAGTCAATGTATTGATCATATTGAACTATTTGTTTGATGACCCTGATGTCTGGGTCTACGTAGCTACCGTGCTTGTCAGCAATGTAGTCTTGATCCCGCTCATGTTGAGATACTCCAAGGTGCTCTATCTCTATGGCTTGGGGAAACTATCCTATGATCCCAATTGGCGGGAGAAAACCCAAGGCTGAAATGTTTCCGTTTTAATAGGGTAGTCAGGTTTTGTTGCTTCAATCAAGCAGGGTATTATAGTTTGCTATAGATTTTGGGGTTTATATTGATTATTTGTCAAATTATTTTTGGTTTTATTGAAAAATTTAAAATGGTCAAAAGAACCTTTATTTATGTAAAATAGTTTAAACATTATGCCTATTAAAATGGTAGGGATGATAGTTTTGCTTTTTTTGAATAATTATGGTCATATGAGAGGTATTGTATTGAATGTTGTTTTCGGGATGGTCGCCATCACTTTGTTTCTATTGGTTACTAGGTTTGGCAATCAGCCGATGAATGATATCATAGGTGAATGGAAAGAAGTGTCATGGGATTATGAAAAAGTTGATATCTTGAATCAAGCTGATACATTGACCATTGATGATGTATTAGACCAGACCAGGGTCCAGTTGGGTGAAAATTTTGTGATTCACAAATCTGAAGTATGGGAATTCAACAAAGACAATACCTTGAAGGTAGGCTTTGATGATGGGAGTGAAGAGTTTGTAGAATGGAAGCTCAAAAGCAAAGGGGATATTTTGAAACTCACCCATGAGGGTAGTGTCCTTGAATATTATACAATCAAAGAATTGAATAAGGATAAGTTGGTTTTGCATTTCCATGTTGATTTGAATGCAAGAGGGATTGTCAAACTGACATTTGAAAAAGTTTAGTGTATGTTAAGAAAGTATAGCAGCTCTCGGACTCTGAAGGATAATATCCAATTGGGTTCTTTAACGGCTTTTTCGGCGGGAATGGTCAATGTGACTTCATTGATAATTTTCTTTGCCTTCACCTCCAATGTCACAGGGCATTATGCGATTTTGGCGGAAGAGATTGCCAAAGGCAATTGGAATCAGGTACTGATGGTCTTTTTTTGGCTGTTTCTGTTTTTTTACGGAAATTTTATAGCCAATTATTTGGTCATCAACAGTCAAAGGTCAAGCTACATAGCGCATGCATTGCCATTGGTTTTGGAGATTGTTTGTCTTTCTTCTGTTGGCGTTTATGGATTGTATTATTACCAAGAGACACTTTTTGAGACAGAGATTCTGATTGGGGTCATGCTATTGGCCATGGGTTTGCAAAATGGATTGACCGCCAGCATTTCCAATTCTGCTGTCAAGACAACACACATGACAGGGTTGACCACTGATTTGGCAATCTTGGTGTCAATGTTTACCAAAAAGAAATACAGGGAAGTAAAAGAACTCAGAGACAAGGCAAAACTGCTATCCACGATAGCAGTTTCTTACATCCTTGGAGGTGTTATTGCAGGCCTGATTTACTTCGCAATGGGTTTCAAGGTCTTCTTTATGGTTTCTTTGTTCTTGGTATTTGTTATCTTTTATGATTATACCAAGCTAAGATTTCAACTCCTGATGAGGAAAAGAAGGTCGAAAGTGCCTGGGGGCAAAAGAATCAAACTAAAGGAAATGTGGTTGGATAGGGTTAGTTTCTAAACTGCCCATTTCCTTTTATGATCCATTTATAAGAAGTCAACTCTTTCAGTGCCATGGGGCCACGGGCATGCAGTTTTTGGGTGCTGATGCCTATTTCTGCTCCCATCCCAAACTGATTCCCATCGGTAAATGCAGTAGAGGCATTGGCATACACAGCTGCTGCGTCCACAGTCTGTAAGAACAAAGAAATATTCTCCTCGGATTCTGACAAGATAGCTTCGCTGTGCTTAGAGCTGTATTGATCAATATGTTCGAGTGCCTGATTCAGGTTTTTTACGGTCTTTATGGACATTTTGAGGGATAGGAATTCAATGCCAAAATGACTCTCATCCGCAAGTCTGATCAGCTGATGTGGTTGGAGTGCTGCGAATGATTGATTGTCAGCAAAGATCTCTACATCTTTTTCCAGTAGGGGATGGACAATTTCATTTAGGTCATCCAGTCTGTTTTCATGGATAATCAGACAATCAAGGCTGTTGCAGACGCTTGGTCTTCTGGTTTTGGAATTGGCTATGATCGCTTTGCCTTTAGCCAAATCTGCTGTTTCATCGAAATACGTGTGGACAATCCCTGCACCGGTTTCTATCACAGGTACTTTGGAGTGTGTGCGTACATAATCTATCAACTGTTGACTGCCTCTTGGGATGATGATGTCTATATAGCCTACGGCTTCCAAAAGCTCCTTTGTGGCACTTCTGGCTGCTGGGAGCAGTACAAATGCCTCCTCAGGAACTTGGTGTGCCTTGAGTGCCTGATGGATTAATTTCATGATTTCCTTGTTCGAAAATTCCGCATCGGAACTTCCCTTGAGTACCAATCCATTCCCGGACTTCAAGGCTATGCTGAAGACATCGAATGTCACGTTTGGCCGAGCTTCATAGATGACGCCAATTACACCTATTGGGACACTGATTTTCTTTAGTTCCAATCCATTTTGGAGTGTTTTTTCTTCCAAAACCTCCCCGATTGGACTTTCTAGGTCCTTGATTTGGCGAATCTCCGAGACAATATCTTGAATTCTCTTCTCTGTGAGTTTTAGCCTGTCATATTTGGAGTCATTTGGATCCATTTTTTGCAAGTCAATCTGATTTGCCTGGATGATGGAGTCAATGTTTGCCAAAGTCAATTCAGCCAAAGTCTCCAATACAGCAGAAATCTGCGCATCGTTGATCCGGACTAGCATTTTTGCTGACTTTTGAAGTTTTGAAAACACAGTGTTTGTATTAGTCATGGTGAAAAAGATAAAGGTAATCGTAATGGATAATGGGTTTTTGGTTTTTCAGGCCGATTCTTTCAAGGGCTGTTTTTGAAGGATACTCAGCCCTTCCCAAGCCGAGACGGTTGCCTTCTTCGTCTGAAATCCTTAAGATGTCCCCTTTTTTAAATTCCCCATAGACACTGGTCACTCCAATGGGGAGTAGGCTGATAATCTTGTGGTCGTAGAGGGCAGTTTTGGCTCCCTGATTGATGATGACTTCTCCTTTGAAGTATTGGTCGCCATGTGCAAGCCATTTTTTTGTGCTTTGCTTTGCTTTCTTGGGTTCGAAATAGGTGAAATTTGTGTCCTTCGATAGGATTTTCCCCAAGATGTTTTCACTTTTTCCATTTGCGATAAACACCTGTATACCAAGATCGGCAGATTTTTTGGACATATTCAGTTTGGTCAACATACCTCCTCTTCCAAATGAGGATTTTGTTGCTGAAATATAGCTTGAGAGCTTTTCTGTACCATGCCCCACCTCACGGATCAGCTCAGACCCGGGATGGTCCGGCGGACCGGTATAGATCCCATCCACATTTGTCAACAGAATCAAGGTGTCTGCATCTACCATGGCAGCAGACAGACTTGCCAGTTCATCATTGTCTGTGAACATCAGCTCAGTGATAGCGACGGTGTCATTTTCATTGATGATAGGGATGATCCCTTGTGCAAGCAATCCCAACACGCAGTTTTTCATGTTGAGGAAATGCTTCCTATCCCTAAAATCCTCCTTTGTAACCAAGATTTGCGCAACCTGAAGTGTGCTTTTTGCAAAGAGTTTCTTATAGGTGTTAATCAAATCAATCTGACCTGTTGATGCCCAGATTTGTTTTTTCAATACTGGATTCAGTTTTTCAGGCAATATTGTCTCCTTTCTGCCAAAAGCTACTGCACCAGAACTTACCAATATTACTTTGATCCCTTTTTTTCGGTACTCTGTAATTTCGGCAACGAGGTGATCCATTCTTTTTATATCAGGATTCCCGTCTTTATCCGTCAGGACATTTGAGCCTACTTTGATGACGCAGAAATTGATAGCATTCATAGCGGTTTTGTGAAATTCACGCAATGATAAGCTTAATGATGAAAAATTACTAAAAAAAACGAATCTGTTTTGCTGATTTGATCAAAACCAGTTCTTTCTTTTAAAATAGATTACCATCATGACAGAAACAACTATAAAAAATGACCAGCTGCTGAGGTAACCATATTTCCATCCCAACTCCGGCATGTATTCAAAGTTCATCCCATATACTCCGGCGATAAATGTCAGGGGGATAAATATGGTGGCGATGATAGTCAAAGTCTTCATTACCTCATTTTGCTTCAAGCTGATGTTGGTCATGAATATCTCTACCAATGTGGTGATGGATTCCCTCTGCATTTCAAGGTTTTCTATGATTTCTACTGTGTTTTCATAGATGTCATTGACGAAAGGGCTTGATTTTTTGGTGATGAATGGACTGTCCGATTTCCGCCAAGATGAGATAAGTTCTCTGGTTGGCCAGATGATTCTTTTGATTTCTTGGAGGGTCTTTCTTTGCCTGTAGATATCTGCAAGCTCTATTTTTTTGTTTTGGCTCACAATATCATCCTCCAAGATTTCTATCTGGTTGCTGATCAGCTCTAGGATAGAATAGTATTGGTCAATAATGCTGTCCAGTAGGGTGTAGGCAAAGTAATCTATTGCCAACTTACGCATCTTGCCATTTGGGTTTTCCAATCTTGTACGGATTGGGTCAAAAATATCATATTCATTTTCCTGAAAAGTGATGATCAGGTTTTTGTTGAAAATGATGCTTACCTGTTCTTTCTCCAAATGATTGATGTCACTTTTGGTATAGAGCATCTTACTGACTATCAGTATGAAATTTTCGAAATCCTCCAGTTTTGGTCTTTGATCCAGATTATCGATATCCTCATAGGCGACCGGATGGATATCAAAATGTCTACATATGTCCTGAAAGATTGTTTTGTCATGACTCTGATGAACATTTAACCAACATTTTTTATCCGGCTGGATTTTGTTGTCCAATTCTTCAATAGAGGTAATATGGTGTTTTTCAAAAATGTTTTCACCAAAAATATAGAGTTCTAGGCTTCTGTTTGTGATGGTTTCCGAAGATGAATTCATGTCAGAAAAGTATTTTGAATTTGTCTGGGGTAAGTGGTTTTTCTATAAAACCTTCAACACAGGAATATTGTTTCGCTTTTTGTCTGTCCTGAAAGTTGATGGAGCTTGACAACATGACAATCCTATCTTTTCTGCCTTCAAAAACTTTCAGATATTCATTCAGAAAATCCCAACCATTCATAACTGGCATGTTGATGTCAAGCAGGATTAGGGTGTTATCCTCGATGCTAAGTTGTTCAATCCTTTCAAGTGCCTTCTCGGCCTCCAAGAACTCTTCTATTTGATCAGCAATGTTCATTTTTGAAATCAATCGCTTATTGATCAGGTTGTTGATCGGGTCATCGTCAATTAAAATAATTGAGTAGAATGAGTGCATTAATTATACTTGAGATAAAAGTTGACTAAATGGTGGAATTACATGGTCTAAATTACAATTATAATCTTATGATAAAAATAGATGCTTCGTATTTTTCACACTAACCTTTATTTTTTTGTTTTAATTCAGGTGATTTTTTTATGAAAAAAGGGAATCGATTCGATTCCCTTTTTAGTTGGTTTTTGAGAAAGAAGGATGGATTACATCATTCCTCCCATTCCGCCACCGCCCATTGGAGGCATAGCAGAACCTTCTTCTTTTACGTCGGCGATTACGCATTCTGTAGTCAAAAGAAGGGCAGCGATAGAAGCTGCATTTTCCAATGCCAAACGCGTCACCTTGGTAGGGTCAATCACACCTGCTTCGAATAGATCTTCGTATACATCTGTTCTTGCATTGTAACCATAGTTTCCAGAGTTTTCTTTGATTCTATTGATCACTACAGATCCTTCTCCACCAGCATTCTCAACGATCGTTCTCAATGGAGACTCGATTGCCTGTCTGATGATGTTGATACCTGTATCTTGGTCTTCGTTTTCCCCTTTCAAAGAATCCAAAGCAGCAGCAGCTCTTACAAGTGCAACGCCACCACCTACTACAATACCTTCTTGTACAGCAGCTCTTGTTGCATGCAATGCATCGTCAACCCTGTCTTTCTTTTCTTTCATCTCTACTTCCGTAGCCGCTCCTATGTATAGGATGGCAACACCACCAGAAAGCTTAGCTAATCTTTCTTGTAGCTTTTCTTTGTCGTAGTCTGAAGTTGTTTTTTCTATTTGGGATTTGATCTCTGCGATTCTAGCTTGGATAGCAGCTGGATCACCAGAACCATTTACGATAGTGGTGTTGTCCTTGTCAATGTTGATTTTCTCTGCAGTACCCAAATAATCGATGGTAGCGTTTTCCAGTTTGTATCCTCTTTCTTCAGAGATTACTGTACCACCTGTAAGGATAGCGATGTCTTCCAACATAGCTTTTCTTCTGTCACCGAAGCCTGGTGCTTTTACAGCAGCTACTTTCAGAGCTCCTCTTATTTTGTTTACTACCAAAGTAGCCAAAGCTTCACCATCTACATCTTCAGCAATGATCAACAATGGCTTGCCTGTCTGTGCTACTGGCTCCAACACAGGAAGCAACTCCTTCATGGAAGAGATTTTCTTGTCATATATCAAGATATATGGTCTCTCCAATTCAGCTTCCATCTTCTCAGTATTGGTAGTGAAGTATGGAGAAAGGTAACCTCTGTCAAACTGCATTCCTTCCACAGTTCTTACTTCAGTTTCAGTTCCTTTTGCTTCCTCTACAGTGATTACACCATCTTTACCAACTTTTTCCATGGCATCAGCAATCATTTTACCGATCTCCTCGTCATTGTTGGCAGATACTGTAGCTACTTGCTGGATTTCTTTTCCAGTAGAGATCGCCTTAGAGCTATCTCTCAAAGAACCAACAACCGCCAAAACAGCTTTGTCGATACCTCTTTTCAAGTCCATTGGGTTGGCACCTGCGGCTACGTTTTTGATACCAACATTAAAAATTGATTGTGTCAAAACAGTAGCGGTAGTAGTTCCGTCACCTGCATTGTCTGCAGTTTTTGAAGCCACTTCCTTCACCAATTGTGCACCCATGTTTTCGATAGGCTCAGACAATTCGATTTCTTTGGCTACAGATACACCATCCTTGGTAATCGTAGGAGCACCGAATTTTTTGTCGATGATTACATTTCTACCTTTTGGGCCAAGTGTTACTTTCACTGCGTTTGCAAGAGCATCTACACCTTTTTTCAGTTTGTCTCTCGCGTCGGTATTGAAAAATAATTCTTTTGACATTTTTTTTAAATTTTGAGTTTTTTGAATGTGTTAAAACAGATGATTAAAGGATAGCAAAGATGTCAGCTTCTCTCATGATGAGGAAGTCCTTGCCATCTACCGGGATTTCGGTACCAGCATACTTGCCATACAATACAGTATCACCCACTTTGACAGTCAAGGGTTCATCTTTTTTGCCACTACCTACGGCTACAACTGTTCCCTTTTGAGGTTTTTCTTTAGCAGTATCTGGGATGTAAAGTCCAGAAGCGGTTTTCTCTTCTGCTGCAGCTGGTTCTACCAGAACTCTATCTGCAAGAGGTTTGATGTTCACGTTTGACATAATTATGATTTTTATTAAAGTTAGTTCTATAATGTTGTGATGCTCTCTTTCACTTTTTGTGCCAATTGATGTATGCTGTCCTTACCTGACATAAAGTCGGCTTTCCCTTTCTGATTTCTGTCATAGAGCTGTGTATTTTTAGGAAGAACTGTCAAATTTTCGTTGAAAGTGTTTTTTTGATGTCAGTTATTTCTTAAATTTTGAGTAAAAGAATTAGTTATGAAAAATTTGTCAGAAAACTGGATCACCGAAGGATGGATAGATTTTGAATATAAGAAATATCTTCTGCTTGCCTATCTCAAAGGGGTAGGGGCTGATTTTAAGCAAGTGAAGTTGTATCCACCCCTTGCTGATCTCATTCACCATTATGGTAAATTGAAATCTTTTGAAGAAGACAAAAATAAGTTGAAAGCGGCATTCCCTAAGCTTTTGGAAGGGCCTGATATGAAGAATATGAAGCTGAATTATAAACCTATCTACATTGATGATGATGCAATGAAGCAATTGGAGGAGATTGTCCAGTATTCATTGCCCCAGTTCAAAAATTATATAGAAGAAGGGAGAAATATCTATGATTTTTTGGAGAATGAAATGCTTATAGAACCAATTGGGATTTCCCCACTTTATCAGAAAGAGGGATATGTTATGCTTTCGCAAGATGATTCAAAAGAGATCCTGATCTACAAGTTCAAAGTCAGTTTGTTTCAGAATAGCATAGACAAATTTAAAGGTATCATGCTTCAGTTTATAAAAAATGTGAGACTGTCTATGGTCAATACTTTCGAACAGATAAAGCTGGGCTTGGTGAGGGAACATCAGGAATTGCCAAACCCTGCAACATTTAGGATTCATTCAAAATACCAGATTCCACTCCAGGAAAGCTTGATCCCCATTAGCAAACGGCTACTCCTGAAAAATGTAGAATAAAAATGTGAAGGGCATATATGCAAGTAGGTGGCCCGATCAACAAGGGATTTGCTTTTAACAATTTCAAAGTGAGAATCTTCGAGGGTTGTCCAATTTAGGCGGATTGGCCTGTGGGGAAACAGTCCAATGGTGATTAAGTTCAAACCCTCGATGGGTTTTTTTGGATAAAAGCGATTTCCTTGTCCCAATCAATTAATCAACTGAAGGTTGCTGAACAATCGAACTCAGGCTATAAAAATAACCTCACCACCTTGCTTTGTATGGGGACTTGCAGTTGTGTGGAGATGCAAAAATAAAAAGCCCAGCTTCGGCAGCAGGGCTTTTTATTTTATTGAATAATATTCAATCAATTAGTTTTCTTCAGAACCTTCCTCTTCCGTAGTGCCTTCTTCGGCCGGGGTAGAAGGAAGTATGCTTTCGCTATTGTCAAAAGATGGGGTTACGATTTGTTTTTTCGCACTTTCGATATTTGGCGAACTGAAATTATCTACACTTGAAGAGCTGTAGAATGCAGACGAAACAAGTGAAAGCACAAGGATGGCGACAGCCAATACCCAAGTGGATTTTTCAAGGATATTCCCTGTCTTGGTCACCCCCATAATCTGGGAAGCACCACCGCCAAAAGCGGAACCTACTCCACCTTTTGAATTCTGGGAAAGTATTACCAAAACCAATAATACTGCTAAAACGATTATAATGCTGATAATTACGGTAAACATATTTTTAATTTTAATTCTCTAATTCTTTAATCAAGTCCGCAAAGTAAGTGCTTTTATTTGGAAATTTCACCATCAATTTTTGATAAATTTCTTTGGCTTTTTTATTTTTACCTTGCTTGGCAAGTAGCCTTGCGTAGGACTCGGACAGCAAACTGGGGTTTAGTTTGGTACTTTCTTCCGAAAGGTCACTTTGCTTTTGGAAGTTTTCAATCTCTTTGATTGTTGCCAATTTTATATCCTTTTTGCTGAAGGATTTGATAAGATCGATCTGTTCTTTTTTCTTGATGTCCAGGATTTCCTTTTTCTCCTTCTTTTTGATCGTTTCGATCAGGTCATCAGAACCGCCCCTTTTCCTTTTTGGTTTTTCAGGCTTATCATTACTTGACGCCGTGTTTCCTTTCAGCTCTTCATCCAATTTCTTCAAAACCCCAGCTCTTTGCGAGGGACTTTGCTCTGGGGTAGGCTTGGGGATCAATTCGTTTTCTCCACTATCCTCTACCGTTTGGATTGTCTCATTATTGGGGAGGACAGGTTCCGAAGATCTTGGCATGAAAGCTTGGAATGAAAGCTTGGAGATGGAATCCGGCTCTTCGATCAATTTCTTGAGCCAAGCCCTGTCAGGACTATTGATGGCGGCCCAAGCTAGGAAATCAGAAGGCTTTCCACTTGTCTTTTTGGACTCATATTTTGCCAACAAAACATTGGGGATCTGGAAATAGGGAAAGTTCTGGTGAAGCTTGTAAAGTTTATTCACCTGATCCTTATTGAGTTGGTCACCCTGTTGTACAATAGTCAAAAATTGTTTTGCGTTCACTTGGCTTTTGTATTATGGATTTCGAAATATAAGCATTTTTACCAATTGGCGACAGTTGCCGTAAAAATATCCTGAATGATATTTTCGAATATTTCTTCGATGAGGGCACTTTCTACCTGCAACAACGAGGTAGTTCTGGGATTATAGTCCGAAAAGAAGGAAAAACTTCTTTTTAGGTTTTCTTCCTCATTCTTAGTGTTGATAAACTCTACTTCTACTACAATCGTCAACCTTTCCTGGCCAGCCCTGTCCGGGGCATTGGGGTCGGTACTGGTGACTGTAGCTTGGGGAGCTATGTTATACCTGGAGATAGCCCCGGATAGTTGTAGGTCACCATTTGATCTTACCAGTTCGAGCTGTGTGTTTCGCTGGTAGAAGTCTTTCAAAGATTCTGTAAACTGCTGCCCCATATTGGCAGGGCCACCACCAGAGTCATTGAAGAAATTCTCTACCGAAAATGTCTTCGTGATGTCATAATTGAGATTGGTTCCCGTGAAGCCATATTTGATGGTACAGGCATTGGGAATAATCATCAATCCCAGTATGAATAACAACGAACAAGCCTTCTTTTTATTCAATATCATATTGTTTGATTTTCCTATACAACGTCCTTTCTGATATTCCAAGGTCGCTTGCCGCATATTTTCTTTTGTTGTTATGCTTTCTCAGTGCCCTGATGATCATTTCTTTTTCCTTTTTCTCCAAGGAAAGGGAATTGTCATCTTCTTCATGGATGATGTCTTCGATGGATTCATCTTCATAATCGTCCATCTTGTTTTCATTTTTCTGGGAATCGATCACCAACGGCATGTTCACAGATGAAGCCGTATTGTTGGACTCTTCAAATGACACCGGAGATTCCAAGTCTTGGAAAAGGTTTTGGTGTTTGTTGATGATCGATGAATTGAGTCCTCCGGATTGATAGCTTTCCAGTACCAACTTTTTTAACTCATGCATGTCTTTTTTCATGTCAAAAAGAACCTTGTAGAGGATGTCCCTTTCGGAAAAATCCGTACTGCTGTCTTTGCCTGACCCACCTGTATAGGCTGCAGGCAGCCTGGTTTGCTCAGTTGGTAAATAGCGTCCCAAAGTATTGGCATCGATTTCCCTTTCTTGTTCCAGCAAAGAGATCTGCTCAGCCAGGTTTTTCAATTGCCTGATATTGCCGGGAAATGGGAATTTCATCAGAAGGGTTTTGGCATCATCATCCAATGAGATAGGTTTTACCTTGTATTTTTCGGAAAAATCAGTCGTGAATTTCCTGAAAAGCAATACAATGTCTTCTCCTCTTTCCCGCAGCGGTGGTACAAAAATCGGAACCGTATTCAACCTATAGTACAAATCTTCCCTGAATTTCCCTTTTTCTACCGCTTTGATCAAATTGACATTGGTAGCGGCAATGACCCTTACGTTGGTTTTTTGTACTTTGGAAGAGCCTACTTTGATGAATTCACCATTTTCCAACACCCGAAGTAGCCTTGCTTGTGTTCCAAGGGGCATTTCACCGATCTCGTCCAAGAAAATGGAGCCTCCATCCGTCACTTCGAAATATCCCTTCCGAGCTTCATGTGCACCCGTAAATGAACCTTTTTCATGGCCAAACAATTCAGAGTCTATTGTTCCCTCAGGGATGGCCCCACAGTTGATGGCAATGAATTTACCATGCTTGCGAACACTAAGAGAGTGGATGATTTTGGAAAAAGATTCTTTCCCACTTCCACTTTCTCCTGTGATCAACACGGTCATTTCGGTTGGGGATGCTTGCATCGCCACCTGAATGGCATGGTTGAGCAAGGGGCTGTTTCCAATGATTCCGAATCTTTGCTTTACACTTTGAATTTCTGATGCTGTAATCATTGTGTGTTATTTATCAGGCAACGACCTCACCAAAAAGTGTGGCAGGGGTACAATCAGTGATCTTTACCCTTGCATAATCGCCTTTCTTCAAATTTCCTTTTGCTATGATGACTACTTTATTTGCCGAATTTCTTCCTTTCAGCTGATCTCCTGATCTTTTGGATTCTCCTTCTATCAGTATTTCCTGGATCTTTCCGATATCCAATTTGTTCCTCTCTTCCGAAAGCTTACTTTGTTTCTGGATAATGTCATTCAGCCTTTTCTTTTTGACATCCAAAGGAATATCATCAACGTATTTTTTTGCTGCCAAAGTACCTGGCCTTTCCGAATAATAGAACATGTAAGAGAAATCATATTTCACAATGTCCATTAAGCTGAGGGTGTCCTGATGCTCTTCTTCAGTCTCGGTACAGAACCCAGCTATCATGTCGGAAGAAATCCCACATTCTTCCCCCAGTATCTCCCTGATTTTGGAAACCCTTTCCAAATACCACTCCCTATCATAAGTCCTGTTCATCATTTCCAAAACCCTTGAGTTTCCACTCTGAACAGGTAAATGGATGTATTTGCAGATGTTGTCGTACTTTTTCATGGTGTATAACACATCATCTGTAATGTCCTTGGGATGTGAAGTAGAAAAACGCACCCTTAGGCTTGGGCTGATTTGGGCTACCATTTCCAATAGATGGGCAAAGTTGATGACTGTACTTACCGCATCCTCTTTTTTGTTGAGTCTTGCTTTGTTGTTTTCTTCAGGAGACCATTTGTAGCTGTCTACATTTTGGCCTAGAAGAGTAACTTCTTTGAACCCCCTGTCAAACAGCTCCTGTGCTTCTTTGACTATGGAATGCGGATCCCTGCTTCTCTCCCTGCCCCTGGTAAATGGAACCACACAGAAGGAACACATATTGTCACAACCGCGCATGATGGAGATGAATGCACTCACACCATTGGAATTGAGTCTAACGGGAGAAATGTCCGCATAGGTTTCTTCCCTTGACAAAAAAGTATTGACTCCCTTGTTGCCTTCTTCGGCTTCTGACACCAAGTTGGGAAGGTCTCTGTAAGCATCTGGACCGACGACTACATCCACCAACTTCTCTTCTTCCAGCAGTTTTTCTTTCAACCTCTCAGCCATACAGCCTAATACGCCAATGGTCAATTCCGGCTTGTTCTTTTTGATATTGTTGAATTGGGAAAGACGTTTTCTGACTGTCAATTCCGCTTTTTCCCTGATCGAACAGGTATTTAAGAAAATTACATCCGCTTGCCCAAAATCCGAAGTGGTATCAAAGCCATTGTCTTTCATGATGGATGCGACAATCTCCGAGTCGGAGAAATTCATCTGACAGCCATAAGATTCGATATATAGTTTTTTTGATTTCCCTGTATTTTCATCTTCAGTAGTTTTGTAATCACAGGCTTGAGCCTCTTCCGCTGAGATAATATCTATGTCTTTGATGATGTTTTCCATGTAATAGTCAATTTCAGTTTGCAAAATTAAGTAAATACCGACAAAATGACAGGTTTTTATGTGGATTTATTTATTGTCATTTATCCTATAAAAATTAAGTCCAAACAGAAAATGGGATTATTATGGCTTTATTTTTGCCCAATTTAATCATCATAATGTTATATTTGATACTTGTTCCATAACTAACCAACTTGTAATCATCAAAAAGCTTTTGCGCAAATTTTTAAAAATTTCGGGAATCGTTGTGCTAAGTATAATGCTGGTCCTGATAGCTCTGATATTTTTCATCAGAAGTCCTTGGGGACAGGGCATCATCGTAGAAAAGGCTACAAGTTTTCTTTCTGAAAAAACCGAAACCAAAATCGAAATAGAGAGGCTTTTTATAACCTTTACGGGAAATGTTTCTTTGGAGGGCTTGTATGTAGAGGATTTGGGTGGCGATACTTTGCTGTACTCCAACGAGCTGGAAGTGGGCGTTGGTCTGTGGCGTTTTATAAGATCTGGAGACCTCCATATCTCAAAATTGGAATGGGATGGACTCAAAGCCAACGTCTACAGGACTGAAGGTTCAGAAAAATTCAATTATGATTTTTTGATAGATGCGTTTGTGACTGAGCCAAGTGAGCCAGAACAAGTTGTGGAGGGGCAGGAAGAAAATCCTTCCGAGCCTATGAAAATCTCAATTGACCCGATTGTTTTGAGGGATTTTGATTTGAAATACATGGATGCAAACTTAGGCATGGAAGCCAGTTTGCTACTTGGAAGCCTAGAAGTGGACATACCTAGGTTGGATTTGGAAAGCATGGCATTTGATATTAGAAATGTTGACTTAAGGGACAGTAAAATAAGTTATAGACAGTTAAAACCATTGGAGCCTACTGAGGACTCAGGTTCGGATGTGGAGGTATCGCCATTGGTGTCATTGGATAACTTTATCATCAAAAATGTTTCCCTGAAATATGACAATGAGGTAGGGAATCAATTGGCTGATGTTTTTATTGGGGCTTTAGAACTCCAAATGCCGGAATTTGATTTGGCAGATCAGAGATTGATGGTGAAGTCACTGTCTTTGGTAGGCTCCAAGTTGTTGTATCACGATTTTTCGACTCCTACTCAGGCAAAAAGTTCAGAAGAAAACGATGTGGATATTGCACCTTTTGCCTGGCCGGATTGGATGGTAGAGATCGGGGATATTCATTTTGGGGAAAATAGGATTGAGTTCAAAACAAAAGATGTAGCCACAAAACAAGGGTATTTCAATCCTGAGGCGATGGTTTTTGAGAATTTGGATTTTGATTTGGAAAATATCTATCTCAAAGAAGAAAAGGCAGGCTTAAAGATCAGCAAATTTGAGTTCAGGGAATCAGGTGGGTTTGAATTGAAAACATTCACCACGGGTATCAAGGTGGAAAATGAATCAATCCATATTGGCGATTTCAATATCGAAACGAATAGGAGTCGCTTAAAGGTAGATGTGGAAATTGGTTATGGTTCACTGCAGGCTTTAATCGATGCGCCAGAAACAAGCACATTTGACTTGGAAGTAGGACAATTTCTGGGGGATATCAGGGATGCCTATTATTTTGAGCCAAGCCTCCGAAATGATCCAATGATAAGGAGTTTGGCATCCTTTCCCGTGAAATTAAAAATGCGGGCCAAAGGGGATCTCTCTTCTATGTCCATCCCCAATTTGGACATGGGTTGGGATCAGACTACTTTATCAAGTACAGGCTACCTACACAATGTTATGGACATTGACAGGTTGGCTTTTGACTTTCCGGAGATCAAATTGAATACAGACAAAAAGACCATCTTGAAATTTGTCGATGAGCAGCAACTTGCCGGGGTGAATCTGCCCCAAAATGTGTCATTGGTGGCTAAAGCAAAAGGTGCTTTGGATGATTTGACGGCAGCAGTGGAATTGGATACCGATATGGGGAAAATCAATTTTGATGGTGCATTCAAAAATCAGGATCAAATAGTGTACTTGGCCAATTTAAACGTGGAGGGTTTACAATTGGGGAATATCTTGGATAATCCTGGATTGGATACTTTGACCTTTGATATCCATAGCCATGGTAGCGGAACATCCATTGAAAATCTGACAGCTGAACTTTCTTCCAATTTTGATCGCCTTCGAATCAATGGGAATGATTATTCTGGATTGTTGTTGGAAGGAAAAATGGAAAATGGGCTTGGGGACATTAAGCTTGCATTGGAAGATGAGTATTTGGATTTCGAACTGCTGGGCAAACTGGATTTGGATTCAGTCAACTCCAAGATTGACTTGAATTTGGATTTGCGGGGTGCCGATTTTTTTGAATTGGGATTTTTTCCCCAAAGTCTCCGGGGGAAATTTTTGCTGACAGCCCAGTTTGAGGGAAATCCAGACAGTTTTGATTTACAGATGGATCTGAATGATGCCATCATGGTTTTTGAGCAGAGGAACTATCCAGTAGGAAGCCTTGATCTGAAGGCAAGGGTGCGGCAAGACTCCACAAGTCTGGATATCAAAAGTTTATTGGTCAATGGGGATTTGAGGTCAAATACATCTCCACAGTTGTTGGGAGAAGCTATCAACCAACATCTAAAGAGATATATTGACAAACAGGACTCCATTGTCAATGATGGTGGAGAGGTGCATATGAAGCTTAATTTGACGATAAACCAAGCTCCGATTTTGAATCAGGTGTTTCTTCAGGGATTGGAGAAGTTGGATACAGCTAGGATCAGTGTTGATTTTGACCAACGAAACTCAACGCTTGACGCTAATGTAGACTTTCCGTATCTGAAATATGCAGGAATAGAGTTGGACAGTATGGGGCTTCGCCTGCGCTCGGACCAAGAAGAATTGGACTTGGCTTTTGGGTTTATTAAACTAGTGACCGGGCCATTATCTATGGATAGGACCTATTTTACAGGCGAGTTGAAAGAATCAAGGCTTTATTTTGATTTCAATGCCTTTGATGGGGATGAAAGGATGGCCCATGTCGTTACGGATATAGGTATGAGGGGCGATACATTGAGTATCCATATTTCACCGGAGGATTTATTACTGAACAAAAGGGAATGGCAGATTCCGGAAAACAATGAGGTTTTGATTGCGGGGAATTATCTTCATTTTGAAGAGTTTAGATTCAACAGAAATGGCCAAGAGCTGTTGATCAGGGATGATTTGGATGATGTGTCAGATGAACATCTTGCGATACTGTTCAAGGATTTCAGGTTGGAGACATTTACCAGTTTATTCAATCCGGATGAATTGATCGCCGGAGGTACACTCAATGGCAGGTTGGTCGTTGAGAACCCTTTTGCCGCCGTAGGGTTATTGGCAAATTTGGAAGTCAATGAACTCAAGGCGCTAAATGTCCCACTTGGCAATTTGAAGCTGGATGCAGTTTCTGAAAACCCGGGAAACTACAACCTCAAATTAGCCTTGAAAGATGGTGGATTGGACATAGACATGGGAGGGAGTTTTGTTGCTGATGAAGCGGGAGGAGAATTTGATATAGACCTGGATTTGAACAAAATCGAGATGGAGGTAATAGCAGGTCTATCCGGTGCCGAATTGCGGGATGCTTCTGGTTATATCTCCGGAAAAATCAACGCTTCCGGCAATACAAACGATCCGGTATACGAGGGTGCTTTTGCATTCAATCAGGCATCTTTTTTGGTGTCTCAATTGAATTCCAAATACCTACTGCCAGATGAAAGAATCAGAATCGACAATGGTGGAGTCTATTTAAGCAATTTTACTTTTCAGGATACAGAGGGACAAAAATTTGTCATAGATGGCTCGGTCAAAACTGAAAGTTTTACAAACCCGAGCTTTGACCTCAAGTTGAAAGCCAACAGTTTCAAGGCAGTAAGTTCCAGCCGAGAAGACAATGATTTGTTTTTTGGAAGTGCGATCATTGATGCAGACGTGACCGTGCTGGGAGACCTGAATTTGCCACGGGTCAATGCGAATATAAATATCAAAGAAGGGACTGACTTTACGGTGATCATTCCCGAAACCCAGTTGGATATAGTAGAAAGGGATGGGATTGTGCAATTTGTAAATAGACAGGATCCGTACGATATCTTGACGAGGCGTGGGGATGAGGTTTCCAGTACATTTTCAGGATATGATATCAGGGCGATTTTGAAAGTGGATCCTGCGGCGGTTTTTAAGATTATAGTAGATGAAAGGTCCGGGGACAACTTGGAGGTTTCGGGAAGGGCTGATTTGAATATGGAGATCAACCCCAACGGAAGGATTACACTGAGTGGAAATTATGAAATAGAAAAAGGACATTATGAGATGTCATTGTACAATCTTGTAAGCAGGAAGTTTGATATAGCTACAGGAAGTAGGATTACCTGGAATGGCGATCCAATGGATGCGGATTTGAACATTTCTGCCATTTACACCATAAGGACTGCTTCCACCGAATTGATGGCATCCCAGATATCCGGAACCAACGCGGATTCAAGATCACAATACATGCAGGAACTGCCTTTTATGGTATATCTGAATGTGGATGGGGAATTGTTGAAGCCGGCGATCTCGTTTAGGCTGGATATGCCGGAAGAGCAAAGAGGGGCACTGGGCGGAAATGTATACAGCAGGGTTTTGCAGGTGAATGAACAAGAAGACGAACTCAACAAGCAAGTATTCTCACTGTTGGTCCTCAATAGGTTTTTCCCATCTTCAGGAAGTGATGGGTCTGGCGGGGGAACAGCTGCCATTGCGAGAAATAGTGTGAGTCAAGTGTTGTCGGGCCAGTTAAATGCTTTGTCAAGCAGTATTTTTGGCAATTCAGGATTGGAATTGGACTTTGACTTGGATAGTTTCACCGACTACCAGGGAGGTACTGCCCAAGATCGTACCCAATTGAATGTGAGTGCAAGAAAGCGGATGTTTGATGACAGGTTGATTGTGCAAGTGGGTAGCCAAGTGGATGTGGAAGGAAGCTCCCAAAATCCTGATCAATCCAATGCTGTATTGGGAAATGTGAGTTTGGAATATATTCTGACCAAGAATGAAAGGTACAGGCTAAGGGCATTCAGGAAAAATCAATTTGAAAGCATTATAGATGGCCAATTGATCATAACTGGAATAGGTGTCATATTCAACAGGGAGTTCAACCAGTTTTTCGAACTTTGGAGAGGGGTTGAAGCAGACAAGGGTAAAACAAACCCAATCGACAAACTCAAAGAGGAGAATGGCCAAAAAGAAAAGAAGGAAGAAAATGGAAATCCTTCGAATGGAAATTCCGAAAAATTAAAGGAGGAGGAAAATGAAGATTAAGTCCACTGATATACTTGTTTTTGGTTTGCTGCTTCTTTTTTTGGCAGCATGTAGTGTGAAGAAATTTATACCGGAGGATGAATTTCTGTATACTGGATCCAAATTGAAAATCGACTCCGAAGAGTCCATCAAAGATTACAAGGGGCTGAAATCCGAATTGGAAGGGTTGATAAGGCCAGAACCAAACAGCAAGGTGCTGGGGATGTATTTTGGGCTTTGGACACACTACAAGGGCAGTAAGGAAAAACCGGGATTTATCAATAGGTTTCTAAAGAAGAAATTTGGGGAGGAGCCAGTCTATTTTAGCAAAGTAAACCCTGGGACTACGGAGGAATTGATGGTCAATAGATTGGAAAATAATGGTTATTTTTATTCTACAGCCTCTTCAGAAGTTGAAAGAGGTGACAAATTTGCATCTGTAGGATATCAGGTTGAGGTGAGTAGGCCATATTTGTTGCGTGATTTTAGCATTGATCGGGATTCACTGGAAATAGACAAGGAAATCAAAGCTTTGATGGAGGATACACCATTGAAAAAAGGGGGACGTTTCGATCTGTCCATGCTTACCAGAGAAAGGGAACGGTTGGATGAAGAACTGAAAAAACTGGGATACTATAATTTCAATGCCAATTATTTGATTTTTGAGGCGGATACCAATGTCAATGACCAAAGGGAGTTTGATCTTTTTTTGAGATTTAGATCCAATACCCCCAATAGTGGGGTGATCCCCTATGTGGTGAACAATATCAGGATTTTCCCGAACTATTCAGTTATGGAGGAGGAAGACAAGATAGATACTGTTACAATCGACGGCAAGGATTTTATCCAGGGAGTGGAGGTTTTTAAGCCAAGGCTGTTGGAGCAGTATGTCTTGCTGGAAAAAGGTGAAAGGTATTCTCCTGTGAAATCCAGATTGACAAGCAGTAGACTGAGCTCTATAGGCAATTACCGTTTTGTGAATTTGAGGTACGAAGAGCTTGGTGATAGTGTCACCAAAGGGAATCTGGATGCCAGCATTTATTTGTCCCCCCTGAACAAAAGGTCGGTTAGGGTAGAACTCCAGGGAGTGTCCAAATCGAATAATTTTGCCGGACCTGCCTTGAATTTGATTTACAGAAACAGGAACTTGTTCCAAGGTGGTGAAACCATGAATCTGACGGCTAAATTTGCCTACGAAAACCAGATTGCAGGCGGTCAACTGTCGGGCTTGAATTCCATAGAACTGGGGCTGAAAGCGGACTTGATCTTTCCAAGGGTCGTATTCTTTATTCCCATCAAAGAAAAATTCAGCTATTCAGTGCCGAAAACCAAAATGAGTTTGGGTACAGAATACCAAAATAGGGGAGGCTTGTATCGGCTCAACACTTTCTCGGCAAACTATGGCTATTACTGGAACGCCAATAGGTTTGTATACCATGAGATCAATCCTATCAGCTTGAACCTGGTCAACCTGAGCAGGACATCCCCCGAATTTGAGGAGATTTTGGACAACAATCCATTTTTGAGAAGGAGTTTTGAGCAGCAATTTATAGCAGGTATCAATTATACTTACAATTACAATAAATTGTCAGACAGGTTTAGGACTCATGGGATTTTTATAGGAACCACCCTAGATCTTGCAGGCAACGGATTGAATCTCGCAAAATCCATTACCGGAGGTGAGCCAGGTACATTTTTGGGTTTGAATTTTGCGCAGTATTCCCGGGTTGATTTGGATCTGAGATATTATTTGAGATTAGACCAAAACAATACCATTGCCACCAGACTGTTTGGTGGGGTTGGATTGCCCTATGGGAATTCTGAATCCCTGCCATTTGTAAAACAGTTTTTTTCCGGTGGTCCCAACAGTATCAGGGCATTTAGGATCCGGGGATTGGGACCTGGTACCTACAGGCCGGAAGAAGTGAGTCTGGGGTCGTTTTTTGACCAAGCTGGGGATATAAGGCTGGAGGGAAATATCGAATATAGATTTCCCTTGGTGTCTGTATTGAAGGGTGCGCTTTTTGTGGATGCGGGCAATGTTTGGCTGATCAATGAAAATGAAGCTCTTCCTGGAGGGAAATTCACATCAAATTGGTGGAATGAAATGGCAGTAGGAGCAGGCTTTGGGGCCAGGGTCGATATAGAATTCTTTGTGATTAGGTTTGATTTGGCCACGCCACTTAGAGTGCCTTATTTGCCCGATAATGAAAGATGGGGCAATACATTTGATGTTGGGAGTAAAACTTGGAGAAGGGAAAACCTGATATTCAACTTTGCGATTGGCTATCCCTTTTAGATTTCCTCATCTGGTCTGAACCTAATAGTTTTGGGGTAAGGAAATGCATGGAGCAGTTCACCTGACCGGATTTTATTTTGGATATCGATCCAATAATCAGGGTTGAAAAGCAAATGGTGAAAATCCCAAAAGTGTTGCTTGACATCAGTCCTTCCGATCATGAATCTCTTGAAGTCTTCAGGGAAGACATCGTTTTTGGCAATATCATACCAGGGGCTTGAAGCATATATCTGCTCGAAAGTTTCGGCTTTTGGTTTCCATCTGAAATTCATGTCCGTAAGAAATTCGATTTCATCGTAATCATAGAATATTACCCGTTTCTGTCTGGTGACACCAAAGTTTTTTGTCATCATATCACCTGGAAATATGTTTGCCTGGGCAAGTTGGAGAATGCTGTTTCCATATTCTTCTACTGCTTGGACGGCGTCTTCATAGCTGCAATTCTCCAAATAGATGTTTAAAGGAATCATTCTCCTTTCTGTGTAAAGGTGTTTGATTACCAAATTGTTATCATTGATTACCAAAAGTGAATTGGTGGTGTTTTTCAGCTCTTGGATGAGTTTTGGATCTACCCTTTCCAACGGGAAATGGAAGTTTTCGAACTCGTGGGTATCAGCCATCCTGCCGACACGGTCATGGAGTGAGACAAGTTTGTATTTTTCCCTTACCTCTTGTCTTGTCATGTTTTTTGGAGGCTCAAAGTGATCTTTGATCAACTTGAACACGATGTTGTAACTGGGCAAAGTAAAGACTGTCATCACCATTCCAAGGATACCTTCAGCAACGATAAATTCATCTTTGCTTTGGTTTAGGTGGTTCAGAAAGTCACGGTAAAATTCAGTCTTCCCATGTTTGTTGAAACCTATGGCATTGTAGAGTTCGTGTATTTGTTTATGGCTGATCACGGCATTGAGAAACGAAACCATCTGGGAGGGGATCTCTACTTCCACCATGAAATAGGACCTGCTAAAGCTGAACATATGGGCCATGATCTTGGGGTCAAAAATCATGGTGTCCACAAAAACCCCTTTTGGACCGTTGAGAAATGGGATGATAAATGGCATCCATTTACCACCTACTTTGGTTCTGCCAATCAGGTAAGCAGCCTTATTCCGGAAAAACACCTTTTTCAGAATTTGCGTGACGGTGTCTTTTGTCGGTTCGTATCTAGTTAAAATCACTTCCCGTACAGCCTTTACCAGATATTGAATATCTTCTTCCTTGTTCATATAGGGAACTCCAAAGTCAAAATCAGCTATGATCTTTCGGATGATTTTTTGAAGCCCCCACGCTGACAGGTACGTGTGGAATAGATTTTCGCCTGGATGTATATCACAGGAATTGTATCCTTCATGGACATACATCAAGTTTTCATCTATCGCCAAGTTTGGGAAGGTTTTTCTGATCACAGAGTTGAAAAAAGTCTCTGCAAGCTCTTTGTCTTTGCGTTCAGAGATGCTGTTTGAATATTGTATTTTCACACCCTTCCAAAATTCCTCATCAGTGATTTTTTCCCCCAGATTTTCCTGCAATGTCAAGCTGCTGGATTTTACAAAATCCTTGTAAATCCGGAGTCGCTTTTTATGGTTTTCCTGCATTGCATTCCAGTTTCTATGTGCAAAGAAACCTGGGGCAAGTCTGGTCAATTCATTGAACTTCCCAATATAATTCCCATAACTTTTGATGATATTATCGATGGTAAATTCTGTAGCTTGTGTAAGCGTCATATGATAGGGTAGATAGATAGAATGGTTTTTGAGTTTGCTATTCAGCTATACTCCTGAAAGCAAATTTCAGGATATTGAATGGTTATTGGCATGTGTATTTCCAAATAGTTCTTCGGATGATTTGGGTCAATATAATTAAATGATGTCTAGAATGTACACAGTTGCCTTTGAGAATTGATGTTTTTTTTGGTTCAGCTGATGGTTGAATAGAAAGGTTTCTGGAAATGTATCAAAATAAAATTCGATTTTTTTGGTAAAAAATATTTTTAAAAGGTGATTTTTTTGGGGTAAATGGGTGTGTAGAAAGTTTTTTGCCTAGCCAAATAAAATTTTCGCAATCGATTGCTTGGACAATAAAAAAACATTTTCTACCTTTCACGCATGTTATTCATACAATGAATATCTACAATAGGTTTAATAGGTTTGAGAGATAAAAAAGGTTCGGGCTATGTTCGGACCTTTTTTGATTAAAAGAGATTTTTTATGTTTCTTTCGAATTCGTTTTGAGCACTAATGAATATGAAGTCTTCCTATAAATTCATAAATTTTCTGTTATTATTATCATTGTATGCATTTATAGCATGTTCTCCTGACGGGAAGAACGATGAAATAGCGAATGATAAAGGTGTATTGGATGGATTGGATGAAGAAGAGCAGCTTTTGGAAATTGGATTCCAGAAACTTTCTGACTGGATCCGTCACTGGAAAAGTATTGACCCGAAGTTCAATGTGAAAGATTTCGGGTATTCCCGGAGGGATACAGTAGAGGGGATTGAGCGGCCTGAAGAACTTCATATTTCACAGGGGAATCCATTGTATCCCTATCTGAAGAAGCAGCCAGAGGGTGAAGGTGTGGTAGATATCTACAGCTACAAGGTGGTATACCCTACAGAAGGGAAAGCCTATTTCAACCCAGATTCCGAGGTGACTTATTTCAGGTCAGATGGGATGCGGGAGCGCTTGCTTTTTATGGGACCATCTGGTGCTTTTGAGGATATGGTATGGTTATCAGCAGAGGCTTTGTTGGTTGTAGGGCATTTTGAAGATGAAATTGGGATTTCTCCCAAGGCTTGGATTATCTATCCAAAGGAAGGTTTGATTAGTCAGTTTGACAATCCGCTCAAATCACAGAGTTACAAGCGGGAGAGTTTTTTGGTCAAGAGATTTACAGGAGTGAGTTTGGAGAATGGACTTTAAGGAAGTAATCAGGAAATTGGAAGGAATGTTGAAGCAGCCTTTGCCTGGAAGGCAAGGTCAGATCAGCATGGCTCCAATTCCGGTTGATGAAAGTCGATTTTTAGAACCCAAACCCCTTAATCCAAGAAAAGGAGCAGTCTTGATGCTTTTTTATCCCGGAGAGGACAATACCATGGTCCCTTTTATAAAAAGACCAAGCTATGATGGAGTTCATGGTGGGCAAGTGGCATTTCCCGGTGGGAAATGGGAGGAAGTTGATGGGGACTTGGCCCAGACTGCATTGAGGGAAACAGAGGAAGAGATTGGTGTCAAACAGAGTTCTATCAACCTGTTGGGGAGTCTATCTGATCTGTATATTCCACCAAGTAATTTTCTTGTCTCTCCATATATTGGTTTTGTAGAAGAGAAGCCTATCTTCATACCAGACCCTTTTGAGGTAGATCGGATTATTTCTTGTCCCATAGAGTTGCTGACAAATCTTGATATCCGAAAAAAAGGAGAGATCACAGTCCGTAGCGAAATAAAACTCCAAGCGCCTTATTTTGAAATAGAAAAGGAAATGGTTTGGGGTGCTACAGCGATGATGTTGGGTGAGTTTATGCACCTATGGGAAAATTACTAAGCTGGATTTTTTGGCCTTGTCGGGCATTTAGTGTATTTATGTAGTTCAATCAACCCCAAATATAATGGAAGAAAACATACCCCTGATCACCAATGATGCCGTCGTCTTTGGTATTTTAATGGTCATCCTTGCCCTGGTCTTTACGACATCCAACAGTGGCAATTCAGGCTGGAAGAAGTTTTATAGGATAGTTCCCTCTATTTTACTTTGCTATTTTATACCGGCAGTATTGAACTCATTTGGATTGATATCAGGAGAGTATTCCAATCTGTATTTCATGGCATCCAGGTACTTACTTCCTGCTTCTTTGGTATTATTGACTCTGAGCATAGATTTCAAGGGAATCTTGAAGTTGGGGCCAAAGGCTTTGGTTATGTTTTTGGCAGGTTCAGTAGGGATAATCTTGGGTGGTCCGATGGCTTTGTTTGTAATCTCATGGGTTTATCCTGAGATATTGGGTGGGGTTGGTCCGGATGAAGTGTGGAGGGGGCTATCGACGATCGCAGGCAGTTGGATAGGAGGGGGAGCCAATCAAACTGCGATGTTGGAGATTTTTGGGGCAAGTCCGGCCTTGTTTTCCCAAATGATTGCCGTGGATGTTTTGGTGGCCAATGTATGGATGGCGGTATTGCTTTATTGGGCGGCCAAGCCAGGGGTGATAGATAAATTGTTCAAAGCAGACAGTTCAGCAATTTTTGAGTTACAGGATAAAGTTGAAAAATATAGGGAGAGTATCTTGAAGATACCAAGCATGGCTGATACGATGAAGATTTTAGGGGTAGGATTTGCTGTGACCGGTTTGGCACACCTGATTGCAGACTATGTGGCGCCATTTATCGGGACAAATTATCCGCAGCTGGGTCAATATTCATTGGATTCCCCATTCTTTTGGATTGTAGTGATAGCCACTACAGGAGGGTTGGTACTTTCATTTACCAAAGCCAGGGAAATGGAAGGTGCCGGTGCTTCCCGCTTAGGTTCGGTCATGCTTTATGTATTGGTCGCTACCATTGGGATGCAAATGGATTTGGGAGCTATTTTTGACAATCCAATCTTGTTTTTGATAGGGATACTTTGGATGTTGTTCCATGTGATCATCATGTTGTTGGTAGCATATTTGATCAAAGCACCTTTTTTCTTTGTGGCTGTTGGCTCACAGGCAAATGTCGGTGGAGCAGCTTCAGCTCCCATTGTAGCCTCGGCATTCAATCCTGCCTTGGCGCCCGTGGGGGTTTTGATGGCGGTGTTAGGCTATGCTGTTGGTACATATGGTGCATTGCTATGTGGCTATCTGTTGGAATGGATCCATAACCTGTAGGCGATAGAAGCTTGCTCAGTCCATTTTGTTGATAGCACCACGGAATGTGTGCTCAGTTTGTAATATGATGATCACATGACTTCCCCATTGCATCATATAGCAATGTCCTGCCGGGTTTTCGATTAATGCCTCACTTTGGGGGAAAATCCCTCGCCTTTAGGCTAAGACTTTAGTGTTTTTACTTGGTGATCCTAGTGGTAAAAATTATAACCACTAAGATCACCAAGTTTTTCACAAAGAACACTGAGTCTGGGATGTACTTTAGTCGCCTTTAGACGAAACCAAATCTATCGGTCTTTAGCCGATAGTAGTTTAGAGTGGAAAGAGGTGTCGTATGAGGCAAGAAAGGCCATTGAAAGATTTAAGCCTGGCAGGTTCCGTTTCTTAACAAAACGGCATTGAGTCACTTATACTGCTTTTTTGGACACTTTCACTGCCGTGCCACTGGCAGTCACCATGAGCATGCCGTCCCTGATGGTTTCATAATCCAAATCAATGCCGACTACAGCGTTCCCACCGAATGCCCGGGCCTGCATTTCCATTTCGGACAGCGCAGTGGTTTTTGCTTCCCTGAGGACTTTTTCATAGGCGGAAGACCGTCCACCGACGATGTCTGTGATGCTTGCAAAGAAATCTTTGAAGAGGTTGGCTCCGATGATAGTCTCTCCAGTTACTATTCCCAAGTATTCCGTGATTTCATAGCCTTCCAATGAAGGTGTCGTTGATACAATCATGCTGTTTTTGTTTATGATAATTAATTTTCTAAAATACGAATTTGGATGAATCAAATCTGATTATAACCTATTTATTTTGGCTTGGAATGTTGGGATACGATCTTGTTAAGAAGCCTGTTTTTTGGAGAGGGGTATTGGAGGTGAATTGCTCTTTACATTTTCAAAGGGAGAGAACCTCCTATGTTTGAAATGATTGTAAATTTAACAAAAAGTGGTTGGAGATGGGAGCGAAATTAAACCCAAATAGTCATTTAGCAAAGGTATATTCTCTCGAAGATTCTGTGGCTAAAAGCAATTTCCCTGATGGGTATTGTGTATATTTGGTTTTTACCGTTTTCCTTACAGACTAATAAACACATGAATTCAGATATCAAATTTGCAGTACTAATCGATGCAGACAACATCCCTTCAGGCCAAGTGAAAGAGATGATGGAAGAAATTGCCAAATATGGAAACCCTACCATCAAAAGGATCTATGGGGATTGGACCAAACCACATCTGGGGAAATGGAAAAATGTCTTATTGGAAAATGCCATCAATCCTATCCAGCAATATGGCTATACCACCGGTAAGAATGCAACTGATTCGGCGATGATCATCGATGCCATGGATATATTGTATTCTGAGAAGGTAGATGGGTTTTGCCTGGTATCCAGCGACAGTGATTTCACCAAATTGGCTACCAGACTCCGAGAGGCGGGGATGACAGTGATTGGCATAGGGGAAAAGAAAACCCCGGAGCCTTTTATCGTGGCATGTGATAAGTTTATATACCTCGAAATCCTTCGGACCCAGTCTGATAATCAAGAAGAGCAGAAAGATCAGAAAACCGAATCCCCACAGGTAGATAAGATAAACCCAAAGCTGATCAGATTGATTGCAGCAACGGTTGCTGATTTGGCGGATGATGAAGGATGGGCATTTATGGGAGATATTGGGAATCTCCTACAGAAAAAACAGCCTAATTTTGATTCAAGAAACTATGGATACCAGAAACTGACACCATTGATATCTGCAATCGAAAGATTCGAGGTGGAGCAGCGGGAAAATCAGAAAGGCAGATTTAAGTTGATTTACGTAAGGGATAAGAAAGGTTGATGCAATCAATATCCTTGTAAGACCTCTCGTGTCGTCGAGGTGACTTAGTAGTCATTTCGACCAACGGGAGAAATCTCGTACTGAATTTCACACTCTAACATCAATTTTCACTTTCCTGTTTCAAAGGCGGGTCGAGGGCTCTCTTGTCGTCGAGGTGACTTAGTAGTCATTTCGACCAACAGGAGAAATCTCATACTTAATTTCACGCTCCACCATCAATTTTCACTTTCCTGTTTCAAAGAGGGGGGAGGGCTCTCTTGTCGTCGAGGTGACTTAGTAGTCATTTCGACCAACGGGAGAAATCTCGTACCGAATTTCACGCTCCACCATCAATTTTCACTTTTCTATTTCAAAGAGGATCGAGGGCTCATTTGTCGTTGAGGTGACTTAGTAGTCATTTCGACCAACGGGAGAAATCTCGTACTGAATTTCACGCTCCAACATCAATTTTCACTTTCCTGTTTCAAAGGCGGGTCGAGGGCTCTCCTGTCGTCGAGGTGACTTAGTAGTCATTTCGACCAACGGGAGAAATCTTGTACTTAATTTCACGCTCCACCATCAATTTTCACTTTCCTGTTTCAAAGAGGGGTCGAGGCTCTCTTGTCGTCGAGGTGACTTAGTAGTCATTTCGACCAAAGGGAGAAATCTCGTACTTAATTTCACGCTCCAACATCAAATTTCACTTTCCTATTTCAAAGACGGGTCGAGGCCTCACTTGTCGTCGAGGTGACTTAGTAGTCATTTCGACTTTTTCCTTATACAATAGCCAAAATAAGACATAAATATGCCTGTAGCGAAATGTCGTTGGAATATATCTGAGAGGATCTTTAAGGAAAAGGTAAAAAAAAGAGGCGGTATCGCACCGCTACGACCGCCTACCCTTGCTTCCTTCCGGACCTGGGGGATTCAGCAGGAGCTGGTCGTACCGCCGATACAAAGGTAGCTTAAAAATCCTCCATTCCAAGTGTGATCTGCCTATTAATTCTATCTAATATGCTAAAATGCTTATTTTCAGTGTGAAAAAATGTGGCAGTATATTTGCGTTTTCTGTAGGGATAAACCAAAATATATTATGAAATATTCAATAGTTTTTACACTAGCTTTGTTATTGTTGGGATCATGTGCTATTCTGGGCCCCAGGGCGGAATTTACCAGGGGAATGTCTGAGAAGAAATTCCTGAGACAGAATAGAGATGCCGTCATTAGCACTTTGGATGGGGAATTTATTACCTATAGGGTGAATAGGGGAGAAACTTTCTATGTGCTTGCGACTTTTGAAGAAGGCAAATTAGTCAAATTGGAGGAGAGGGAATTGGTGCCTGCTTGGATGCCACAACAGCCTACAAATGAAAATAACAACGAAGAATAATATTTTAAAGACCTTCGTTTCAAGGAAAAGCCTGACATATTTAAAATTTGTCAGGCTTTTTTATTATGCCCTATTTTACTCCTTTCAGATATAGATTGAACTCCATCGCTCCGTTTTCTTCAAAATCATCAACTGCCAAATCTTCAAAGATATCCTCATCAAATTGCATTGCAGTTTTCTCGATTTTACCGTCAGGGTGTACGATTAGTTCTATACCTGTCCAGTCTTCGGGATTGACTTGGACCAAGACTTTGTAGTCATCAAATGTCCTTTTGAAGTATTTGGATAGTTTATTCATGCTTTGGATTAGGGAAAGTAACTGCTGCTTTATGTCACGAAGTTAAGAAGAACACTTGTTTTTCTGCATAATCACTCATGTTTTCTGTCACGTACTGAAATTAGTCTATACTTTTTTTCATTGCCTTTTTCTTGAATGCCGAGTTGTTTTCAATTGCCTCCCGTATTCGGGACAGGCATTTCGGGGCAATCCAGAATGTTACTCGCATCTTGGCTCTTGCATCTTTCATCTTGAGTCTTATATCTTGCTTCTTGTCCTTTGCATTTAACATCTTTCCCTCTCCAAACCTCAATCTTCAATGATCAAACAGCCTCCTGTGATCTGCAATCAAATGAGGAGGGTGAGCTTGTACCCATTTTGCTTTTGGGGTTGATGTTTACTTTTTCTGGGGTTTTGTGACTAAAACCAAACAAGAAAGAAACAATATATCTCAAACATCAAAATTCTATACCCATGAAAATTTTAGTGAAAATGATTTTTCTAGTTTCCCTTGTTGGTTTAGGCACTACGGCAAATGCCCAAATCAAAGAGAGGGTTGTGGAAAGAGCAAAAGAAAGCTCAACGAATAAAGCAGAGAGGACAGTAGACCAAAGCATCGAAGAGGCAGCTGATGGTGTAATCAATGGTGTCAAGTCATTGTTTAAGAAAAAGCCAAAAAAGAATAAAAATTCCCCAGCTGATGATATGGATACCTCCAATATGGGAGGATGGGAAGATACCGATGAAGATGGGAATATGCTGGGGGGACAAGAAAGCGAAAGTCCAACTGTTAATGAGAAGCAGACATTGAATAGATATTCCAAATTTTCTTTTATCCAAGGGGAAGAGATTATTGCGTTTGATGATTTTAAGCAGGACAAAATTGGAGATTTGCCAGCTTCTTGGATCACCACCGGGACGGCAGAGATAGTGAATTTCGATGGTTTGGATGGGAATTGGGTTTGGTTCAACAAGACAAAAGGAAATTTTATTCCAGAATATTTAAAGGATTTCCCAGAGAATTTCACCCTTGAATTTGATCTGATATATGACTTTGCTTTTGGGACATATAGCTATAGTAGAAAATTGGTGCTGGTGTTGACTGATATCGAAAATCCGGAATCGAATCTTGGTTGGGACGGTGGAGGTGAATATTTCACCCTTCAAAAGCTTTCCAATAATTATCTGGGGATCGAATTTTCTGGAATTGGGTCTGATGGAGGGCCATTTATCACTGCAAGAAAAGCAGTACATACTGAGAAGGGATTGAATTTCCGCAACAATTTCGATGCAAAGCATATAATAAATGCAGAAAGAGCTAATGAGCCGATCCATATTTCTATTTCAAGAATGGGGAGAAGAGTGCAGGTTTTTGCTGATGAAGAAAAAGTACTTGATCTGACGGCAGCATTTCAGAAGGATGTCAGACTGACGAGTGCCAGGTTTTTTGTGAATAACCATTCTGATAATGACAATTATTATATCAGCAATATCCGCTATGCTGTAGGTCAGCCTGATACCAGGAACAAACTCTTGGATAGTGGAACCTACACAACTTCTGCAATCACCTTTGCTTCTGGCTCTGCTGAAATCAATCCCGAATCCTATGGGATATTGAAAGAAATAGCTGAAGCTCTCAATTCACAAAGTGGTAAATCTGTGGAAATCATAGGCCATACAGATAGTGATGGGTCGGTAGAACTTAACCAAAGTCTTTCTGAGCAACGTGCCATGGCTGTCAAAATGGCCTTGCAGAGTGAGTTTGGTGTACGAAACCCCATCACTTCAACGGGAAGAGGCCAATCAACACCAATCGCAGAAAACAACACGCCCACTGGAAAGGCAAAGAATAGAAGAGTTGAATTTAACCTTAACTAAAATAAATATAAGATCATGAAGAATTTAAGAATTGTATTTTTGGTATTGTCTTTCATGGCAATACTTTCAAGTAGCTGTAGCAAAGATGAAGAGCCGGAGGTTGATTTTTCCACTTTGGTAATAGGGAAATGGTATACAGTACAGGATTTTGACAGCAATGGAGTGGAGATAGAACAGGATGATTGCGAGAAGCAGTCTACGATTGAGTTTACCACTTCTAAGGATTATATCGTGACCCCTGTAGGTACATACTATGACAGTAACGATCAGCCTTATTGTGCGCCAATCATGGAGACTCCATTTATGCTTACCTATTCCATAGAGGGTAATAAACTCACCAATAACTTTGGTGAAGGTACAATCGAAAGGATTTCCAATGATAAAATTAGACTGAGATCTGAAGACCCGTTTAGTCATTTGATTTTGGAAAGGGTAAAATAGCCTATTATTTATGGGTAATTTTTTAATCGGTTAGTCCAATTTTGTATTTGTGTCTTACAGTGTAGAATCTTGTTTTTTTCAGCCCTGAAATGTTTTTTTGGGGCTGATTTTTTGCCCTCCAAATGGACGGTCAAAAGTGGAGGGAAACTGCGTTTAACACTTTCAAAGTGAGAATCTTCGAGGATTGTCCAATTTGGTTTTCTACTTTATGAGTATCCGTAATGTTGCACGTAGGGTAAGAAGTAGCTTTGTAAGTTGCGGATACTCGTCAACAACTTGTGCGTGGCGTAGACAACAGGGCCACAAATCCTTCATCCAACAATCTATTGTTTGGCTAGGTGCAAGAAAGGGGATAGTTATATTCTACTTTACCCCATTCTCTAAACCTATATTCAATAAGCAACTAAAAGACATACTAACCTGAGTTCGATTGTTATCGCAAAGTCAAAATCAATAAAAATATCCAGTTACAAGGCAAATTTTTGAGGGATAGCCTAAGCTATCGCTCAAAAATTTAACGCAGTAAATGGGTGTTTTTATTGACTGAGCCGACTATTCGGTTTTAAACGGCAATCTACTTCACTTTTTCAATCCACAATATC
>NZ_JBHUHR010000048.1:19646-41529 GCF_042682445.1 Belliella marina | reverse complement strand
CGCACCTTCTTTTCGTAGTTCTCACCATTTAAAACCGTTCCTGCCTGCCGGCAGGCAGGTTGACAAAGTGAGAATAGTCGAACTCAGGTTACTACCATCAACATGGATTTCAGGTTGATTTTATGATCTACTGGCTTTTATCTTTCTGGAGACATAGTAAACCGTAATCAATGATAATGCTGCAATCAGGAAATAGTAAAGGGAGTTTGGTTCGTCGCTCTCTACATCACCCAGATAGACAAATCCCGCCCAGTAATATGGATGTGCAGTATTTTCGTCAGCTTGAATTAAGAAATCCAATTTTGCGTTTCTAATAGCATCACTGTAGCTTTCTCCATCGTAAATTTTGTCATAAAACAACGTCATCAATTTACTGGTAGATTGGTCAGATACTGCCCAAAGACTCATTAATACGTTTGGTACATTGGCATACATAAAGCCTCTCGCCAAACTGATGGAACCTTCACCTTTTTGAATCTCGCCAAAACCAGAATTGCATGCAGATAAAGTGACCAGATCAGCTTTGAAATTCATTTCAAAAAGCTCATGGGTGTAAAGGATGCCATCATCGTTCTCATCTGCAGATAGTAGCAAACTGGAGAAAATAGGGTTGTCCTGATCAATATAGCTATGGGTGGCAAAATGTAGGATATTGGATTGCGTACCCTCCTTTTTCAGATAGCTTTCTTTAGCTTCTTTTCCAAAAAATCCTTTTCCGGAAAATTTCTTGCTGATTTCTGTAACTTCCCGATCACTATAAGGCAATGGTGTGTAGGATGCCAAGTCAATGTAACTGCTTCTTTCTGATTGGGTAATAAGAAATGGCTCATCTGCTTGTTGATAGGGTGCAAATCCCATGAAATCAATCTGTTTTTTACTTAAATGGCTTTTGTTGAATTTGATCAAGGAACTGGCGTAATGGTAAGTGATGGTGTGATTCTTCATCAGGTAATTGAATTTCTTGTAATCGGTTTTTTCTTCAATAGGGTTAACTATCAAAACCTCAAAATTGATATGGTTAAGTTCACCGTCAGGTATGATGACGATCTGTTCTGCTGATGCCACTTTGAGTACAGGTTCTATAAGTTTCTGGTATAGGTAATAGGCAGAAGCCTGATAGTCTTCCGAATTCGGATTTTTTGAATCTCTTATAAACTGGTTTAGATTATCATCGAATAGACGATCTTTTTTTATTTTGATGAGTCCCTCTTTTTGTCCTTTTAGATATGCCAACAAAATCCCATCCCCAAAATCATGGTACTGGACAATAAGTTTTTTTGATGCTCTCAATGACTTTGTCTGATCATTGTCGAAAGCGCCTTTATTCAGAAAATCCAAACCTCCATACTGCATGTCATAATAATTGGGGAAATCAGCTTTGTACTTTGTAAGCAATTGGTTCATTTCCTCCTTCTTTTTAATTATCAGTTGAAGGGTGGAGTCATTGGATTTGGATTGGATGGCTTTTGTGAAGCTGTCTCTGTAGGCCTGTTGTTCCAGAAAATTGATTTCGGTTTTTAATTCTAGTTCTTGGGTTTGGAATTTCGGTGGAATGTAGCTTTTCGAAGCATTTGACCTTTGATTTAAATGGTGTTTTAAATTGGAAGATTTGTTCAAGTCAGACAATTGGAATGCTTTTTCCCAAAAGCGCTTATCCTTTGTTTTAAGGTAAAGTGCTGATGCAATTTGGATGGCATCGGTATAATAGACACTTTTCTGTTGACCATATTGGGATTTAGACCTTAGGTTGAAAATTGCATTTTTGCTTTTGTTCAGCAAGAAAATCCCAATGACATAAGCATCCAATGATGCCTCCAGCAAATCGGTGTCTTGGTTTAGTTCTGCTATTTTTTTTGTGATTTCCGCTTTTTTGATGAAAAAGAATGCGGATTGGTAGTTGTCAGGGATAAGTTCTAAGGGGGGATTGTCGGCAATGCCATTTTTCCAGGTGTACGCGGGGATATACGCCTTCAAAGCTTCGAATAGTTTATTTTTGGCTTGATCGATTTGGTCAAATTTCAAAAGGAAGTCTGCATTTTCAAAAAGGTATTCTATATAGTCATAGGTTTTGATTTGATCAGGATTGTCGTAGAATCGATGGACTTTATTGAAATAATAAGCAGCTGAATCTTGTTGGCCTATATTTGAACTTACTCTCCCCAGTATGGTAAGCATGGATGGCATGTCGTCATTTGTTTCGCCATGGAGCTTGGCTTTCAAGTCTACCGCTTGTTTAAAGTAAGCCAGGCTTTGGTCCAAATCCCCCTTTTTTTCCTCTATGTCCCCCATAATTAGGTAAAAATAGGTCATGTAAAAATGATCCTTATTGATGGAGTAGAGCATTTCATATCCCTTTCTTGCGTATCCGTATGCATTTTCAAGATCTTCGGGGAATTCGTTTTTGTAACAGTACACATATGCATAATACAAGGAGGTCAAGATGACTTCTCCGGGATTGTCTTGCATATTCAAATTGACTAAATTTATCTCACACTTACGAAGGCTCTCCAATGCTTCCTGAAACTGTCCCATATTCATTTTGGGCATCGCTTGGTTTTGATAGGCGACTTTTGCCAATTGGCTTGCCGTATCGAGGCCTGTCCTTTTCAATACTGTCAGACAACTATCATAATAGCGGAGGGATTGTTCATTTTCTTTCATGTTATTGAGTAGGACCGCAAAATTGTTGTAAGCCCTTGCCAATCCCAATGTGTCATTTTTTCTAAGATGATCCAATTGTTCTTCGTAGATGTCTTTGCTATTTTTATATTGGCCAGCATCGTTCAGGAATGATGCGTAACGATTATAAAAAATATTGATCAACTCTGTATGGGAAGTTTTCTTTGGTCTGATAACATCTACGATCCCTTTTTTCAGATAGTGTAGGGAGCTGTCTGAATTGGCTTCCTGATGGAATGAGGATGATAGAAGTGATAAGCATTCCAAGTATTCCTCATAATTGCCACTGCTTTTGAAGAATGCCTCCAATTCCTTCAGTTGCTTTCTGTTCTGGATTTCACTCTGGGGATTTGACTTGCTTTGTGATTTTATAGTGTCAAGTTTAGATTTATTGTAATTGAATGTAGTGCTGTCTTGTGATTTTTCTTGGGCAAAGGTATGGGAAACAAGAAAAAACAAGAAAGTTGATATTACTAACCGGATAGATGTTGAATTCATGGTTTTGGGATTGTTGGCCAAACTTCCTTTTTGTTAATTATCTAAAATGTTCGTTTTGGGCATTGCCCATATGGTTTTGTTTCAAATTCAATCGTGTAGTGTTTTGATCAGGATACCAAAAAGGTTGTTATTCCAGGTTCAGCAAAAGCCTTTCTACTTCTTCCATTTTATAACCACTACTTTTTCTAAGCTTCACCAGTTCCTCTTTTCCTTTGATGGAATCACCCTTTACCAAATGACTCAAGGCCAGGTACCATTTTGCTTGGTCCCTGAACTGCATGCCTTCAGAGTACAGGTAGTTTTCGAAAAGCAAGTTGGCACTGTCATATTGCTCCAACTCAATTTTGGTTATTCCTTTATAGAAAAGAATGTACTCATTCTGTTGGCTCATCAATAAGGAGAAAAGGCTGTCAGCCTGTCTGAAATCACGGCTTTCATAAGCTATAAATGCCGCTTTTTCCAACTCCTCGGGGTCGATTGATTCCCCCCTGGTGATTGGTTTGACCACATTGGGGTAAGCTTCGTAATAAGCATAAAAATCCTGGGAATAAGCAACATCATCCGGATTTGAAGCTTTTTTGACAAAATAGGTTATTGTCAAAAACAAAACCATGATTGCTGCTGCCATATATGGCCAGAAGCGTATTGTTTTTGGGTGATTATCTGATTGCCGGATGTCACCTTCTATTTGTTCCAAAAATCCTTTGAGAGATTTTCTTTCTTTGTTTTGGAAAGCCAGTTTTGTCTTCATCTGAAACGTGACAGTTTCCCGGAAATCCGGATCTGACTCCATCAGATTATCGAAGGTGCTCTTTTCCGATTCGGAAAGACTGCCTTCAAAATATTTATCTATAAGTTCTGATTGGGTACTCATCTGTTGTTAAGCTTAAGTTCTATGGACTCTCTAAGGGATTTAAGACACCGGGATTTCTGACTTTTTACTACATCGGTGTGGTTGTAGGATAGGATTTCCTGTATTTCCGAGATTTTTTTTTCTTCATAGTAAAAGAGCCTCAACAGTTCTTGGCATTTTTTTCCCAAGGTATCAATGGTTCTTTCCAACAGGATTATCTGGGGGTCTTTTTCGTCTATAAACTCATAGCTCTCCACCAAACTTTCGAATAGATCTCGGTCTTTTTCACTGTCGATATAGTCTGTGGTAGCATTTTTTTTCAATCGGGTGAAAAGCATAAACTTTCCCATGCTAAACAGATAGGTCTTCAAACTTCCACTGGAAAGCTGAAGCTTTTGCTTTATCGATTTTTCATACAATGCAATGATCACATCCTGATAGAGATCGCAAACTTGGTTTCTATCGCTGTGGTATTTCATTGCAAACTGGATAAAGGGGTCCCTGTATTTCCTGTAGATCTCTTCGAGGGCTATTTTGTCTCCAAATGACAAACGCTCCAATAAATTATTATCCATCATCTGTTAGTCTTAAAAGTGGCAATAAAGTAAACATAGTAATAAAAGTTTTACGAGATGTTTACTTTCCCAAATAAAAATCGACTAAGCTTAAAATAATAGGTAAAAATCTTGGATTCATTCAAAGTGCCTATCGATTGTGCTATAAAGTAAAGCAAACCAAGGAGGTAGCTGCTCGGATACTGATCGTCAATTTGAATTATATGAAGAAAGTCCATTTGTATGTTTTGGTCTTTTGCAACCTGGCCATGTCTTGTGAATCTCGTAAGTTCAAGCAATATGATGGCTATGCCAATTCGATAAAGAGTGACTGCTTTTATGGATTTACACAAGATGATAAAGGTAGGTTTTTTACAGAATTCCTGATCGAAGACCTGGCAAACAACCAGCAGATTCATCCCAACCATATCGAAAGCGCCCATTACTATGGATTCAATTGGATGGAAAATGGATTGCTGCACGCTGTAGGTTTTATTGATATGGAAACTATAGAAGACCTCAAACTCAAACAGACTGGCCAACATCAAGCAGTCAAAAATCTGGTTGCACAGTATGTAAAATCGGTGTATAGAAACCAGACAAAGGAAGAAATAGAGAGACTCAACGAAATCCTCGGAGGAGAGCTATTGGAAACAGGTGCAAACGGGATTGAAAAGAGGAAAAATGCAAATCAAAAATCGGGATCGGACATCTATCGAAATGAATATGTAGAAATCAAGGAAATCAATGACTATACAGTATACAACCTCAAATCCTCCAAGCTTCATACAGTCATCGGAAACGTGCATCTGATCCTAACTGCACAGGTAGGTCCCTATGGAAATGTGGAGGAATCCTTAAGTCTAGAACTTGCAAAAAAGCTTGCAACCAAAATGGGGACTGTTTGCCTATAAACTAGATAATCACAAAAATAAATTTATACATCAACACAAAACAAAAAACCATGAAAAAAGTGCTATTGACATTCGCAATTGCCCTGACGGTCTTTGGGCTATCAGCACAGGCCCAAACCGTGAAAGGAGCAATCACAATCGGGAAATCATCCGAATTGAAAATCGAAATGAAATCAGACAATCTCATTGATCTATTTGTCGATTTCAGAAAAGAAAAGTATCCGATTCTTTTTTCCTTCCAAGGTGACAACATCAAAAGTAAAGAGGGGAGGGAGATCATCTTTTTTGACTTTATCACTGAGGTATATTACAATGGGAAACTCGTCGGAAAGGCTAGTAGAAACCCTATTCCCTACATCCCAGGAGATATGATTATCGGTACAGAAGGTTTTGATTTCATCTCTTTACTCAGCTATAATGAAATGACAAAATCTTCTATCAAAGAAACTCCAGGAAAACTTCCTTCGGGAAGCTATCAAGTTAAATTGATAGCCAAACCATTGGATTTCAAAGGGCAAATCAGACCAGGGATTTTTTCATTTGTAGTAAAATAACAAACCAATTGAATCATGAAAAATCATAATACAAATTACTTATACCTTTCTCTTCTCCTTTTTTTCATAATTAGCTGCGGGTCAAGCGACAACGAGCCTATTGTAGATGAAGGACTTGCTTCTTATGAATTTACGGTGAATTCAGGGCCTCTGACAGGGGAGAAGTTCCAAAACGTGAGTTTCGCAAAAGCTTCGACAGGATTCCGATCTGGTGAAAATAGTGAAATTATTTTATCAACCATCACTTTTTACGAGGCATTTACACCAACTACTTTGTTTAACATTTTCTGGGATGGGGACCAAGTGAAAGGTTTTCAATCTGATGAAAGCGAATTCAATAGAGGTTATATCCGTCTGGTTGCAGTAAATGGTGAGGATGTCACTGTGTTTGAGTCGATGAACGTCACTTCTGAAGTGTCAGATTTCAAATCTGTTACCATGCAGGATCCCATCATTCAAGACAAAAGCTATGAACTCAGGGATTTTAAGATGGAGTTTTCGGGGTCATTCAAAAACAAATCTAGTGGTGAGACAGTGAACATTTCTGGAATCTTAAATTTCGTGAATGTAATCAATTAAGATAAAAATAGATATATTTCAAGTTAAATAGTGATAATTATAATTTTAAACAAATCAAATATCAGAGTCATGAAAAAAAACATTGTTTTACTAGCAATCACATTATTGGGTTTCGTCGGAGCAGTTAGTGCCCAAGACAGCAAAAGAATTGGAGGACAGCTTATTTATGGATCCAATATAGATGCACTTGGGATAGGGGCAATTGCAGAGTTGCCTGTAGCCCCAAAGATGGTTATTTCTCCCAGTTTTTCCTTTTACTTCCCAAAAGACCAGGGATTCTTCAAACAATCAGCCTGGGAATTGAACGGGAATCTGAATTACATGTTCCTAGATGACGACAAGATTGAATTTTATGGGATTGGAGGACTGAACTATACCAATATCGGCATCAAGTCAGATATCCCTGGGGTAGGGAATTTCTCCAGCTCTACTGGGAAAATTGGTCTCAATATTGGTGCAGGTGCCAATTTTGATGTTGGAATGAGTTTTCTGCCATTTGGTGAAATCAAATACATCCTTGGTGATTTTGATAGATTGGTGATCGCTGCGGGCCTTAAATTCAACCTTTGATGAAAAAGTTAACCTACCTTTCACTAATTTTTGGGCTATTTATCTATTTGGGGGCATGTTCTGATGCCCCTACTTTAGAAAAGCCAAACACCTACGAAGTAAATTTCCCCACAGAAAGGTATGATGGGATCATCCCAGATGGGGAAGTTTCAGCTTCTTATGTTGATTCAGATTTTGGATCTGGTACTATCCGTACGATTGGCCTTTCATTTACAGATGGAGATTTGATTGTCGTCATGACGGTAATGATGGATGGAAACCAAGCATTGCCTATCAAGGACGATGACGAGGAATATGGGAGTTTTGTGATCATCGATACGCTGGGTGAGAACCCGGAAGGTAGATATGGAAGTATCCAAGGTACGGTGTCTGCCACAAATCTCAAAGCGACTGCACTCAGTGCCACAACAGGATTTGTCACAGGTGATTTTTCATTTTCCGGCCAGTTTGTGAAGTTTCTTGAGCCAGGAGGTGACCCTATTCCGATAAATGGCAGCATTTCTTTCAATTGATTTTGTTCAAAGGCTATTGGTATACAAATTTGTACCAATAGCCTTTTTCTTTTAAATGAATTTTTAAGGACAATGTTTACTTTTTCAAATATTTGAATACTAAGAGATAACAATCAAAATTCAAAAAGATGAAAAGCTCAATAAAGTACAAAATTGTTTTGACGTCCTGCTGCCTGTTTTTTTTGATAAGCAATAGTGAAAGCCAAATCATGAAAAAACTGACCGATAAACTTGGACAGAAGGCCTTGAATGAATCTGCTGAGTCGGTAAAGGGAAAACAAGAAAAAAAGCAGGATAAAAATGCTCTTGGAGAAATGTTGTCAGGTGAAGGGGGGATGGATATTTCAGCATTGTTGGGGGGTAGCTCTGAATACAAAGCTCCCAATCAATATAGCTTTGACTTTCAGGTGACCATGAAGATGGCCATGGACAAAGGAAAGCCCATGACCCAAGTTTGGAAGTACAATGCCAAGGAAGGGTACTTCGGGATGGAAAATAGTGGCATGCTGATCATTTATGATATAGACAGTGATGTGATGGTGACCATCGACCCAAAAGCAAAAAGTTTCCATGCAATGTCAACAAAGTTGATGGGGAGTTTCGGGGCAAATTCAGAAGAGGAAGATAACGACAATATTCCCGAAATGATCAAAACCAACGAAACCAAGACTATACTTGGTTATAAAGCCACCAAATACACCATGGATGATGATCAGATGAAAGGGGAGTTTTGGATGGCACCTGAAGTTCCTTTTGACCAATCTGCTATGGCAAAGTCTATCAGTTCATACGGTAAAAACCAAAAACCTTTACCAGATAATTTACAAGGGTTCATGATGGAAATGAAGGCTTATGACAAGAATAGTAAAACTGTTTCAACCCTAGAAGTTATCCAACTTGGTGTCATCAATGAGGTAATAGAGATGAGAGAATACAAAAACGGTATGGCCTTTTGATAGTTGATGACATGAAACCAATCTCCATTTCATTATTGATCCTTATGCTTTTGGTCAGTATCAATTGCACTAATAAGGCTGTATCCCAGTCAGAAGATGTTGCCAGCAGCATTCCCAAACTAGCAAACACAGCTTTCCTTGAGATTGATGGGCAGACAGTTTTTGATGGTGACATTTCGATGAATGCCTCCCTTTCAAAATATACCAACCAACTTTTGTTCACCGTCGTGGATGACCAAGGACAGCATGTCACCATCACTCTCGCAGGAAAAGATATCAACAGCCGTAGGCCTAAGGAACTAACCTTTAATTCTCCAGGGCTGTTCCATGGATATTTAGAGATCCAAGATGTGTTCTTTATAGCTTTTGCAAGACTGGATGCAGACAGGGATCCTGGACAATTGAAGTATGAACGTCACTGGTCTTACCATATCATGGAGGGGAAATTGAAAGTGCTCAATTGGACTGATACTACCTTTGAATTTGAGTTTGAAGGGAAAATGGGAAATGCAGAAGAAGTAGATTCACCCGATAGTTGGCTTCCATTTAAGGGTCGGATCATCTCTACAGATTACCAATCATTTGACAATTGAAATTCCCAATATTCCTATAGTTTATATCCGCAATATTTTAGCTCACTCATTTACTTACTGGCTAAGGAGCGGATAATCATAATTCTATTTTTACCACCATTTAAAATTTTCAATATGAGACACTTCTTTCAATACTTATTTTGCATTGGCATCCTCAGCAGTGTCCTGGCATGCTCCAGTTCCCCAGAAGAAAAAGCCAAAAAGGAAATTGCCAAATCATTGGGGATAGACAAGAAAAAGCTCGATTCAGAATCCTACTACCACTTCAAGATGGAAAGTGGGCCCCTGAAAGGAAAAGAGTTCACTACCCCTACCTATTCCCAAGGAGGGATAGGTTCTACCTGGGACGCTGGTAAAACTCTTACCAAATCAGATATTTCCTTTATAGATCCATTACAGGGGTCTACCACCTTCTGTTTCAGGTGGACGGGAAAAGATATCACCCCAATAGCTCCTGATAAAGATCCTTTTTCAAAGAATTCTTTCATAGAATTAAAAGTAAAAGTAGATGAAGTCCAATATACCTATTTGGCTGAGCAAGCAAATCTAAAGGTCAAATCATTGAAAGAAGTATCCAAATTGGATCAAATCACCAAAGAACATTATCCGCAATGGGATTTGGAGCTTGAATATGATGGGGTGTTCAAAGAAATGGCTACCGGAGAAGTCGCAAAGATCAAAGGGATGGTAAAAGGTGTAACTAGACTTTAGGAACTCACCACCCAGGGAAATCGCTTTTTGCACAAAATCTTCAAGCTTTACCCTCACCTTGGTCTGTGTCTTCACAGACCAATAGGATCAACCTAGTTCTTTGTCCTCACAGAACAAATGCGTGACCATGGTTTGTATCCTCACAGACCAAAAGGATCAAACTAAAATGGGATTCCATAATTCTGAGATTGTTGTAAGCGATTTCCCTGACTTGCTTCCCAACAAATACTGATAATCATAATTTATTTTAACAGAAGCACCAAGTATCGATATTTTTTGTCGATTACCTGCGACAGCTGTGCCTAATAAAAACCATAAAATGATGAAAAAACAAATAAAATTAATACTCTCGTTTTGCCTCTTCTTACTTGGGGCAAACAATGTCTCCGCCCAAAATTGGACTGGGACCTGGAGCACCACTTATGGTGACCTAAGGCTTCACCAAGTCGACAACCAAATTTTTGGTGATTATGACAATGTCGGAGTGATCTATGGAAGTATCGGCATAGATGCCTCTGGACAGCGGTTGATAACGGGCACTTTTGAGAATTACCATTCCAGGTTAAAGGGTGTTTTCAAATTTCGGCTGGATCCAAACAATACTGAAAAGTTTTCGGGAGAATGGTCTTTGAACACACCTGTAGCATGGGAGAGTTGGACAGGAAACAGGACAAATAAGGCCAAGCCAGCTTTGCGAAGTTTTTACCGTGTCACAGGAAGGTCCCATGACAAAGACTGGAAGATCATCAATGAAAATTATGATGTTAGATTCAAGAAAGATGGGATTTATCACTTTCATACAAAAGGGGTAAACAGTGTCTATGATTTTTTATTGCCAAAAGGAGATTGGGAGATTGAAGTCAAAAAACAGGGCTTTAAAGACTATAATGGCATCATTGAAGTAAAGGATAGATACCCAAATGCAAACAAATATTTCTTGCATCAATTCCAACTGATCCCAATTGGGAATGCTTCAAATGCTAGTCCCACTATGGCTACAAAAGAACAGATTTCCAGTCTTCGCGGATCAGAATTGCAAGTAGCAGAAGGGGCACGATCACGAACAAACTTTTCTGATATACTCATCAATGCAAATGCTAATTCAAATATTCAGGGAAAAACCTATGTGGTAATGGACAACAAAGGTGAACTTGGCTATGTACAGCTGTCGGGAGATCCCCCGAATGCCATCAGCAACCAATTTAGAAAAATCACCAATTATCCTGCATCCGCTCCGATATCATTTAGCATTTCTCCGGATGCAGTATTGGTAGCAAAGGTTCACCAATCAGGTAATGTAAATACAGACAAAATGGAGGTATACAACCTAGCTGGCCAGATTCAGGGTTCAGTATCTCCACAGGAGCTAAGGAATATGGTAGCAAAAAGAAATATACCATTGCAAAGAGGGGAAGTGGTGACAATCAAGAAAGTAAGTTTTCGAAGCAATGATGACATCATTGTCGATGCAGATGCCGTGCTCAATAATGCAGGATCTCCACTCCGATGGGCTCTGATTTTAAGATTTAACAGAACTACCAAGAATTTCACAATGGTGGAGGCTATAGAGGGGAGTTTAGGAAGGTTCACGGAAGCCAAGTCAAGGATAGATCTGGCTAACAAAAGCAAATATCAGTTCAATGCCGATAAGGTTTCCCAAAAACTCAAATTCAACAACATCCAAGTTTCCGTGGGTAGCAATGTGAGGTTTGAAATGGGAGATTATACTACTCTTAACTAATTAACAAAAAATTGAGATATGAAAAAGTATATTTTAATAAAGCTTTTCCTACTGGTATTGGTGGGAATGGTACAAGCACAAAACTTTTCGGGAGTTTGGAATGCAGCTACAGTCAGAGACAAAACAAAAGTTGATACTAATATTGAATATTGGTTGGTCCAAAATGGCAATACGATATCTGGTGAAGTTATTCATAAGAAGGAAAACATGAAAGCTACGCTTACAGGAACTTTGACAAAGGGTGAAGTGACAGGCACGCTTAAATATGATAAAAACCAATGGGCTTCCCTAGACCAAAAATTCAGGATTTTTGTCAGACCAAATGACAATGCCACCATGTTTATGCATGAAAGCACCAAAGGGGCACGGTATTTTGGAGGTCCAATTTTCAAAAACCAAACTTTGACCAACCAACAGGCGAATCAGGCGCAGGTGGCAACTTCCATGCAAAAAGGTAGTTTCTCAGCTGGTCAGCAACCTGTGTACCAACAGGCAACAAGTACCCCAAAAGCGGGGGTAGCAATGGCACTCGCCCCAAAACCAAAAATGCACGCCAGGAACATCGGTGGATATTATCGCATCGAAGGAATGACTGATGCAAACGGTACCAAAAGAAATCTCTATGTAAATGTTCGGAATTTTCCTGACAACCAAGACAGAAGTAAGGCTTATGGAGAAGCGTTGATCTTGGGAAATGCGTATGGCATAGGTTCCCAAGATGGTCGCCTATTCGGATATGAGACAAATGAAGATGACGTCACCGTGATGTTCGATCCGATCTATGAGCAAAACAAAAAAAACACCACAGCTAATGGTCGCATAGCCATTGGGAGCAATGCCACATATCTGGTAGCACCTATATTAAGTTATAAGATGGTGAAAATCAGTCAGGCTGAAGCAGATCGAGAGAGTAAGAAACTGAGTCCTACTGTGAAAGTAAGGGTGGATTATAAGTTTATTTATATCAGTGGGTCATTTTATTGGCCAAGATCTGCCTTAAACGGTGTACAAGTATTTTGGTCTTCATTGGATAGGTCATTATACGGTACTGGTAATATTAAAGCCACTTTAGAAACATCATCATCTACAACTTCTTTAAAAAGTATTGGTAACCTTTCTGAACGAGTATTTGACATACCAAAGTCCAGACCGATTGAATCAGGATTTAAAAGATACTATTTTGAGAAAAAAAATAATTTGTCAAACAATGGTTTTGGATTTTACAAATTTGCTAAAGATGCAGAACTGAGAAATGATGCAAATAGTGGAAATACCAATCCATACATTGTCCAAGTGGATTACAAAAGGGAATTTGAAGTACCTAGAGCTGCACTTGAAGGGAATACTCAAAGATTTGGTATTTCAGTAAATGCCCACTTGACCAATAAGGCAGGTACAGGAGATGTTGTTTTTGGGAACATGAATAGAAAAGTTTATTTACATGAATTGAATAAATTAACAGAAGATGAAAAAAAAATAAATCGTATCGTAGGAACAAATGAAGTGAATTCCAATCCGATTTATTATACAGCAAATGTTAAAAAATATTCTAATATTAGTGCGATGGTGGTTTTTACAATAGAAATTATTGAGCAATAATATTAAAAGAGTAAAGGTTATGAAAAATATACTTTTGATTATTTCTTTAAGTTTTGCTTCGATACAGTTTATCAAAGCCCAAGACATAGACCTCACCACCTATGACACTGAGGAAGAAGGTCTGTTTTTTGATCAGGTGTTGATCTACGACTACTCAGACCATACAGGTAAATCCGGAGAAATCTGGATTTACCTTAATTCATGTAGCAATCGTTTGCTTTTTGATCATGCCGCATGGGGTAGGGAAGATGAGATGATACATTATACAATAGCGCAACAAGATGGCTCATATATCACATTCGGTACGGAAGCCGAAGGATCTGGATCTGGCAAAGTGGCGTTGGTTGATTCCATCTATTTAGAGCCTATTGAAACCGATGGGCGATTTCCTGTCTCAGATAATTTTGTGAGTTTCGAAGAAATGCTGTCCACAAACCCAAATCCACTTGCCCTAGATGTAAAATATTTTACCATCAAAAAAACTATGGACCCTAGGGGGAAAGAATCCATTGGTGTCACCAGAGTTGATTTTGACACCAGATTGATTTATCATTTCAACAGTCTTGGCGGAGATCTCCAAATCCCCCATTTGTTGGGTACGCCCCACCCATATTTACATCCCAATGATTTGATCACCATATATGAATCAAGATATGAAGGCAATGATGGGAAAAGCTATTGGAGTAGGCTGGAATTGGTTGCCTTTGAGCAAACCACTTATTGGGCTCCGGTTTTAGGATTTGTCTTTAGGTCAAGGTCAGTAGATGGCAATTTATTGGAAAAGCCAATTGTGGAAGTTCTTGAGTTTAGCAAGCCTTGTCATTGAGGGGAGTTCAGGTTGAAAGGGAGATATTTGGGGCTGTTGCGTTCGTAAAAAATATTCTATTGTTGCATATTTTCTGGTTTTTAGATAAGGCTCAAACAAAGAGTAGCCATTTTCAGTCAGAAAAGAACCTTTTTGAATGCTATGAACTTGTCCATCACAGTGTTTTATTCTGCTAGACAGCAGGGTTTGGTAATGGTAAATTCCAGGGGATGATTTCCTGGTTTCTCTAAAACCCCACATTCATCAAATTTTAACCGTACCTTTTTTCGGGCTCTTTGGATTCTGGACTTGGTTGCTTCTAAAGTCAAACCGAGTTGTTTGGCAATATCTTTTTGGGGTAGACCTTTCAAATCCGAAAGCCTTAGTGGAATAGAAAATTCGTCAGGAAGTCTATTTATGAACTTGTGCAACCAGAAGTATACGTTTTCGCCATAATCGGGATGATATTGGAGATTGGAATACCCAATCTCTGTATTTGTATTCCTGATTGATTTTTTATGGAAATCTATGATGGTATTTTGGGTGATTTTGTACATCCAAGCCTTTATATGAATGACATCATTTTTGGATTCACAGTAATTTGTGACTTTGATAAGTACTGCCTGCAATATATCATCGACATCATTTCTGTCCGGTATCCGTTTGCTGATATAACCGTGCAACTCATCCTTATGGCTTAACCAGAAGTTGTATATATCACATTTCATAGATTCTCTATATTACTCCCTTTCTTTGGTTCGGATATAGAGGTCTTCCACTTTCTTTCTCGCCCAGTCAGTTTTTCTTAAAAATTTCAAGCTGGAATTTATAGAGGGATTGTTGTTGAAGCTTTTGATGTTTATTTTTGCCCCAAGGCTATTCCAACCATATTCTTTTACCAGATATTCCAACATGTCAATCAACCTGACACCATGCAAAGGATTGTTGATTTGGTTTGATTCTTCTTTTTTATCCTGATCCATTCTCCAAATTTAAAACAATTAGGAATAAAAGCTTTGTTTTATTCTTGAATCCATGGGATGTGTCCCGAAAACCACATTGAAAGTACTACATTTGATTGAGATTCAAGCTAACTTAATACTACATCCCAAATTAAATTCACTTATTGCGACTTTTGATCTGGTGAGTTTTAAATATTAATGATTTGATTTAGAGTATTTTGATTGAAATGTGAAAAATTCTATGGAATGTTTTATTCTTTTATAAATTTGGTAACTGAAATTTTATTTTATGATAACCCAATAATAAATCCAAGAAATGTCTTTAATAAAGTTAATGGGTTGTGTAGAGGTAGTTTCTTTTTTTGGGAATGAAACTATAACAAGACTAATTGTTTTTTTCTTTACGTTCATACTCTGCTTTCCTTTGGCAAGTATGGGGCTGAATAGCTTTGATAGTGCTTACTACCAAATATCGGTTAACCTGGCTGGCAGAGATGTATCCAAGGCATTGCAATCAGCCGATTCTTTATTGTTGGCTTCTGTAGATGATTTGGAAAGATTGAGGGTCAAAATGCTCGTGGCATCCCTTCAGTCTCAAGTTGGAAATAGGGAAGAGGCTCTTCAAAATGCTATGGAAGCAGAAGTAATGGCAGCCAAAAATGAATGGTATGATTGGCAAGCTAGGATTTGTGGTTTCCTATCCACCCAGTTTAGAAATATTGGAATGCTCAGTGAAGGCAAGAACTATTTGGAAAAAGGGTTGAAGGCAAGTAATTATCTCACTTTACCTGAGGAAATGCATAGGTTATCAGGTCTGGCATATCAAGAAAAAGCCTATTATGCCATGTTGGAAAAAGAATTTGGAGAAGCGATCGATTTTTTGCTCATCTCGGAACGGGATTTTGAACAACTGGATGATGACCCTAAGAAATTCTTTTTTCTTGCAACAAATGAAGAGTTGTTGGGAAAAAATTATATTCAAGTAGAGAAACTTGATTTAGCTGTCGTTCATTATGAAAATGCAATCCGATATATTGAAAAGGCAGGTGGGAACGGGACAGCGTTAATGGGGTTTATCTATAACGGCATGGGAAGAATCAATCTTTTGAAGGGTGATTTGGAAACAGCTTTCCCATTTTTTGTTCAAGCTGAGGAAATAGCAGATGCTTCTGACTTTCACAATCTCAAGATGGAAGTCTATGAGCAATTGGCAACCTACTTTCGGGAAATAGGGGATCTTGAGCAGTTTGCCAATTACAGTTCCAAAATGAATACTGCTTTGGTAAGGGAAAAACAGTCTAGCAGTTCAACGGCAGAGGTTATGGTTAGGCACCTAAGGATGGAGCCTGATAATGATAACCATAGCTCAAATATTCCATTTATAGGGTGGATTTTAGTATGTGCAAGTTTGATGATATTGGGAGGTTATTCTTATAAAATGCACATGTTGAAGAAAGATGCCGTGAAGTTGGATAAGACTGCCCAAAACAAACTTAAGAATGGTGAGCCCGAGAAAGAAATAGATTTGGTATTGTTGGGGAAGTCTAACATGCTCCAAAAAGAAAACATTGGAGAAGGGAACTCCAAGGAAAAAGATATGATGCCTCAGGAGACAGAGGAAATGCTTTTGGGGAAACTAAGGGTCTTTGAAGCAAAACATAGATATACAGAAAGAGGACTTTCCCTCCCTGCATTGGCAGGGAGAATGAAGACGAATACCAAATACCTCTCTTATGTGATAAACAAACATAAGGGTAAGGACTTTAATAGTTATATCAATGAACTGCGCATACAATTCATTTTGAATAAAATGGAAGAAGATGGCAAATACCTTCAATATAAGATAAGCTATCTGGCTGAGGAAGCTGGCTTTTCATCACACAGTAAATTTACTACGGTATTCAAGCAGTTTACAGGAGAAATTCCTTCTACTTATATGGATGCCCTTAAGCAAAAAAAAATGAAGTGAATTGTTAAGTTTTTAAAATAATTTAGTTCCATATCTCACCATGAAAACGACTAAATGAATAGGTATTGTCTAAAGATTTCCCTTAAGTTTTTTGTTCTAATTTTTATTCAGAGGTTTTTGATATAGGTTGTTGTAATTCAGGTTTTTAAAAATTTATAGTAGATAAAAAGTAGTATGTTTTTGACTGTCTGTATTCCTGAATATGACAAGACTACTTTAGTTACACCCTTTGTCAGCTAGTACTATTGAGAGTATGTTTGTTCTTTAATATAACGAGTAGGACTAAGCTTGGTGGGGAGGATTTGTTCCTGATAATAATTTTAAAAATTTCGCTTGAATGAATGACTATAATTCATTTAGGAAAGACCTTTTACGAAGATGACCTGCGTAAAACTTGTATAGGATATCGATACGCTAGCACATTATAATTCTGGATTTAAAAGTACTGCATTAGGCTATTTTAAATGCTGGGATTCATTTATGGACTTTTATTGCAAAGGTTCCAAAAGCCCAACTGCTATAGTTGTTTCGTGCCATTTGATATTGGTAAAAGTATGTTGAAATTCTGGTTCATAGTTAATTAATAACAATATATAATAATAAAGATCTGTCAATAAATTTAATAAGACTATATGGGAAAAGTATACAAATTTTCAAGGAAATCCATCTTTCATTACTATTTCGTTTCACTAATATTTTTGTTATGCTTCAATCCACTTAATTCGTTTGGGAAAGGGAATATTGATATGGATTCAGTTTCTGAAAAGGAATTAAACAGTGCATTAAGTACGAATCTTACTGGATCAGATTCTGTGTCAGAAGTATTTGTTTTTCCAGTTATTCCTAGATCGAAATTTCTTGGTGAGGCTGAGAGAGAACAGGATTCGCTGTCTGTTAGAAAGGCCAAGACTGATTTATTGGAAGTGAAAAAATTGATCAACGTTTCTCCCGAACAGGAAGAAGTGTTGATCAGTGTTTTTTTTGACAGGTATGAATATTTGAAAGTCCCACATACTTCTACTGGCCGTACCCAATTGGTTTTTAATGCCCTGTACAAACGCTTGGAGCAAACATTGGATGCCGAGCAGATTCAGAGTTTAGAAGAAGCGGGATTAATTAAACTTTGGTTCAAAACAGAAGAGTGATGAGATACAAATACATAAATAGGCCAATTCTTTCAGCCTCATTGTTTTGGATGTTTTTTCTTTTATTGGGAAACATCGCTAGAGGACAATCAACTTTCACAACGAGTCCAAGTGATACGGATATAGTCACTGCTTTGACTGGAGCAGGGATTGGGATTTCCAATCCTTCATTGGAGAATGGACAGCGGAATCTACAGATTGCTACATTTTCAAATGGTATTTCAGGGGCTAGTTTTGGAATTGATGCGGGGGTATTGTTTTCAACAGGGAATGCAGGGCAGGATTTAAACAACAGGAATTCTACGAATGCTCGATCAAATAATCCTGCTAATACAGGTACTGATCCCCAATTATTAGCCATAGACCCGACTGCAGCTTATAATACTGTGGCTTATTCCTTCGATATCACATTGGATGCCAATGTAAGTGGGATCAGGATAAGTTTTCAGTTTGGCTCTGAAGAGTATCCTGATTATGTGGGGAGTAGGTTTAATGATGTATTTGGTTTTTTTGTGTCTGGACCTGGGATAGGTGATGGAGCAACTTTTCAAAACTTTGCGCTTTTGCCTTCCAATAATTCTGTGATTGCCGTGAATTCCGTCAATGGTGGTGTATTTGGAGCCTCAGCTGATAATCCTCCAACTCCTACAAATTTAGACCAAACCCAGTTTTATATCAACAATGGACATTTGAATACCGGGGCTGCGAATCCCCAGCCTCAACCAGGTCCATTCCCCGTTCATATAGAATATAATGGAATCACTACTGCCATTACCAAGGATATTGGCGGCTTAGTCCCAGGAGGAGTTTACCGTTTCAAAGTGGCCATTGCGGATGTTGGAGATGGAAGTTATGATTCTGGTGTACTGTTGAATCAGATAATCGGATTACAGGAAACTGATTTGGCGTTGACCAAAGAAGTTGATAATCCTACTCCGGCTTTCGGAGGCGTAGTCACTTTTACGTTGACTGCTTCTAACAATGGACCAAACGCAAACGATGTATCAGAAGTAACTGTAGATGACTTATTGCCTTCAGGTTATACTTATGTTACCGCAAGTGCTTCACAAGGAGCTTATGATCCATTGACTGGGGTGTGGGATATTGGTGATATGGATATTGGTGCAGTTGAAACATTGGAAATTCAGGTAATTGTCAATGATACGGGAGATTATTTAAATACGGCAAGTATTCAGGCGGGTAATGCGGTAGATCCTAATCAGACCAATAATTTTGCAGAAGCTTCGACGGTACCGGTTGCGGGTGTTCCACCAGTTGCAAATAATGATGAAGCAACTACTGACTTAGACACCCCTGTAACATTTAATATTACTGACAATGATACCGATAGTGATGGCAATATAGTTCCCAGTACGGTGGATTTGGATCCATCTACACCTGGTCAGCAAACTTCCATGATTGTACCTGGAGTAGGGACTTATACGGTGGATGCCAGTGGAAATGTAACTTTTACCCCAGAATTGGGCTTTCTTGGAATATCGGTTATTACTTATACAGTAAATGATAATGACGGTCTTACTTCAAACTTGGCTGATATTATTGTTCAAGTAGGCCATGTATGTGCCGAAGATGTTGATGGTGAAGAGTTTTCATTGTCTGATGGACAAGATGTTACTTTTAATCAGCCTGCAACAGATTATGGATTTCAATTTGACATCTATACATTGGACAATTCTTTCAACTTGAATGTCAATGGGATTGATTTGGCTACTGAAGAATTGGAGTTCCAGTCTTCTGGAACTTCGGGGATTAATGTGCGATTTGCTGATGGAGATCAATATGAGGCAAACACATTGCCTATTTGGCAAATGACAGGTGATGCTACAGCACCATTGATTAGGGTGGTGATCAGTCCCTCTGGAAATATATCAATGTACGGTAGTAAAACCGATGGAGGAGAGCTGTTTCCCCTTGAATTGTTCAATGGAAATACATTTAATACCATCAATTGGAATAGCGCAGCTCCAAATACAATTATAGGAAGCCAGTCGGTAGTTGGAACAACCTATATGACAGGTTATGGTAGTGGGAAAAATATTACACCTTGTAATCCTGAACTGACATTATTCAAAACAGGGGTATATAGCGATGCAAACGGCAGCGGTTTGGCAGATGTTGGCGATGAGATTGAGTATTCATTTAATGTCGAGAACACAGGAAATGTTATTTTGGAAAACCTTGTGATTGACGATGCCCAGTTAAGCATTACTGGTCTTGAGGTTATCCCTGGGGTTTTGGAACCAGGCGAGTCAGGCACAGTTACCTATATCTATTCCTTGACTCAGGCAGATATTGATGCAGGCGGAGTATGGAATATCGCAATTGTTTCTGGTGAAGACCCCTCAGGTATTGTTGTCACAGGTGAATCAGAAGACCCAAGCCCGTTAGATCCAAACGATCCGGACCACCCAGGTGTGGACCCAGATTGTCCAGACTGTACGATTACACCATTGCCACAAGAACCATCATTTACCATCTTAAAAGAACTTGTTTCCATCAACGGAGATGCAGGATTGACATCATACAATGCGGTTGGTGATGTATTGGAATACACGATTACGGTAACGAATACGGGGAATGTGACCTTGGAGAATATAGATGTTGAAGATGCCTTGACCGGCTTGAACGAAACTATCGCAATCCTTGCCCCAGCTGGAACAGAGACCTTCCCGACTACGCATACGATTACCCAATCTGATTTGGACAACGGATCTGTATTGAACGTGGCAACAGCCAATGGTGAAGATCCAAACGGCGATCCTGTTGATCCAGAAGATCCAACTGACGGAGAAGAAGAAACCCCAGCAACCCAGGAACCATCCTTCACGATCTTGAAGGAGTTGGTATCTGTGAACGGTGATGCAAGCATAACTTCCTACAACGCTGTTGGCGATGTATTGGAATACGCAATCACTGTAACCAATGCAGGGAATGTAACTTTGAGCAATATCGATGTTGAAGATGCCCTGACTGGCTTGAGCGAGACAATTGCAACACTTGCTCCATCTGGAACAGAAGTATTCACTACCAGCCATACGATAACCCAGTCCGATCTTGACAACGGATCTGTATTGAACGTTGCGACCGCCAACGGCGAAGATCCAAACGGCAACCCTGTTGACCCAGAAGATCCGACTGACGGAGAAGAGGAAACCCCCGCAACCCAGGAACCATCCTTCACGATCACCAAATCACTGACATCCATCAACGCAGATGCAGGATTGACATCATACAATGCGGTTGGTGATGTGTTGGAATACACGATTACTGTGACCAATACTGGCAATGTGACTTTGAGCAATATCGAGGTTGAAGATGCCTTGACAGGTTTAACCGAAACCATCACAACCCTTGCCCCATCTGGAATAGAGACATTTACTACCAGCCATACGGTAACCCAGTCTGATTTGGACAACGGATCTGTATTGAATGTGGCAACAGCCAACGGAGAGGATCCTAATGGCGATCCTGTAGATCCCGAAGATCCGACTGATGGAGAAGAGGAAACCCCAGCAACCCAGGAACCATCGTTTACCATCTTGAAGGAGTTGGTATCTGTGAACGGTGATGCAAGCATAACTTCCTACAACGCTGTTGGCGATGTATTGGAATACGCAATCACTGTAACCAATACAGGGAATGTGACCTTGGAGAATATCGAGGTTGAG
>NZ_JBHUHR010000048.1:18635-19636 GCF_042682445.1 Belliella marina | reverse complement strand
TGACCGGCTTGAACGAAACTATCGCAATCCTTGCCCCAGCTGGAACAGAGACCTTCCCGACTACGCATACGATTACCCAATCTGATTTGGACAACGGATCTGTACTGAACGTGGCAACCGCCAATGGTGAAGATCCTAATGGCAACCCTGTTGACCCAGAAGACCCAACAGAAGGAGAGGAAGAAACCCCAGCAACCCAGGAGCCATCCTTCACGATCGCCAAATCACTGACATCAGTGAATGGCGATGCGGGATTGATTTCATACAATGCGGTTGGTGATGTATTGGAATATACGATCACAATAACGAACACGGGTAATGTGACCCTTGAGAATATAGATGTTGAAGATGCTTTGACAGGATTGAGCGAAACTATTGCAACACTTGCCCCATCTGGAATAGAGACATTTACTACCAGCCATACGGTAACCCAGTCCGATTTGGATAACGGATCTGTATTGAATGTGGCAACCGCCAATGGTGAAGATCCAAACGGCAACCCTGTTGACCCAGAAGATCCGACTGACGGAGAAGAGGAAACCCCCGCAACCCAGGAACCATCCTTCACGATCACCAAATCACTGACATCTGTGAATGGAGATGCAGGATTGACTTCATACAACGCTGTTGGCGATGTATTGGCATACACGATTACGGTAACGAATACGGGGAATGTGACTTTGAGCAATATCGAGGTTGAAGATGCCTTGACCGGATTGAGCGAAACAATTGCAACACTTGCTCCATCTGGAACAGAAGTATTCACTACCAGCCATACGATAACCCAGTCCGATCTTGACAACGGATCTGTATTGAACGTTGCGACCGCCAACGGCGAAGATCCAAACGGCAACCCTGTTGACCCAGAAGATCCGACTGACGGAGAAGAGGAAACCCCTGCAACCCAGGAGCCATCGTTTACCTTGACCAAAACCTTGACATCCATCAACGCAGATGCAGGATTGACTACTTCATACAATGCTGTAGGTGATGTGTTGGAA
>NZ_JBHUHR010000048.1:13749-18516 GCF_042682445.1 Belliella marina | reverse complement strand
TTGAGTGAAACTATTGCAAGCCTTGCGCCATCTGGAACAGAAGTATTCACTACCAGCCATACGGTAACCCAGTCTGATTTGGACAACGGATCTGTATTGAACGTTGCAACCGCAAATGGCGAAGATCCAAACGGCAACCCTGTTGATCTGGAAGACCCTACAGAAGGAGAAGAGGAAACCCCTGCAACCCAGGAGCCATCGTTTACCTTGACCAAAACCTTGACATCCATCAACGCAGATGCAGGATTGACAGCATACAATGCGGTTGGAGATATCTTGGAGTACACGATTACAGTAACGAATACGGGGAATGTGACTTTGAGCAATATTGAGGTTGAAGATGCTTTGACAGGATTGAGCGAAACTATTGTAACACTTGCCCCATCAGGAACAGAGACCTTCCCGACTACGCACACGATTACCCAGTCTGATTTGGACAACGGATCTGTATTGAACGTGGCAACAGCCAATGGTGAAGATCCAAACGGCGATCCTGTTGATCCAGAAGATCCAACTGACGGAGAAGAAGAAACCCCAGCAACCCAGGAACCATCCTTCACGATCTTGAAGGAGTTGGTATCTGTGAACGGTGATGCAAGCATAACTTCCTACAACGCTGTTGGCGATGTATTGGAATACGCAATCACTGTAACCAATACAGGGAATGTAACTTTGAGCAATATCGATGTTGAAGATGCCCTGACTGGCTTGAGCGAGACAATTGCAACACTTGCCCCATCTGGAACAGAGACCTTCCCGACTACGCATACGATTACCCAATCTGATTTGGACAACGGTTCTGTATTGAACGTGGCAACCGCCAACGGAGAGGATCCTAATGGCGATCCTGTAGATCCCGAAGATCCAACTGATGGAGAGGAAGAGACCCCAGCAACCCAGGAACCATCCTTTACGATCACCAAATCACTGACTTCAGTGAATGGAGATGTAGGATTGACTTCATACAATGCGGTTGGTGATGTATTGGAATACACGATCACAATAACGAACACGGGGAATGTGACTTTGAGCAATATCGATGTTGAGGATGCCTTGACTGGATTGAGCGAAACTATTGCAACACTTGCTCCGGCAGGAACACAAACCTTCCCGACCACGCATACGGTAACCCAATCCGACTTGGACAATGGATCTGTATTGAATGTGGCAACCGCCAATGGAGAGGATCCTAACGGCGACCCTGTTGACCCAGAAGATCCGACTGACGGAGAAGAAGAAACCCCAGCAACACAGGAGCCATCGTTTACCTTGACCAAAACCTTGACATCAATCAACGCAGACGCAGGATTGACTTCATACAATGCTGTAGGCGATGTTTTGGAATACACAATCACTGTAACCAATACAGGTAATGTGACTTTGGAGAATCTTGATGTTGAAGATGCATTGACAGGATTGAGCGAAACAATTGCAACACTTTCACCATCTGGAACAGAGGTATTTACAACAAGCCATACTGTAACACAATCTGATTTGGACAACGGATCTGTATTGAATGTGGCAACCGCCAATGGTGAAGATCCAAACGGCAACCCTGTTGACCCAGAAGATCCGACTGACGGAGAAGAAGAAACCCCAGGGACCCAGGAACCATCCTTCACGATCACCAAAACGCTGACATCAGTGAATGGTGATGTTGGAATCACTTCCTACAACGCTGTTGGCGATGTATTGGCATACACGATTACGGTAACGAATACGGGGAATGTGACTTTGAGCAATATCGAGGTTGAGGATGCCCTGACTGGCTTGAGCGAAACTATTGCAACACTTGCCCCATCTGGAACAGAGACCTTCCCGACTACGCATACGATTACCCAATCTGATTTGGATAACGGATCTGTATTGAATGTGGCAACCGCCAATGGTGAAGATCCAAACGGCAACTCTGTTGACCCAGAAGATCCGACTGATGGAGAAGAAGAAACCCCAGCAACCCAAGAGCCTTCGTTTACGATATTGAAGGAATTGACTTCAGTGAATGGCGATGTAGGATTGACAGCATACAATGCGGTTGGCGATATCTTGGAGTACACGATCACTGTTACGAATACTGGTAATGTAACCTTGGAGAATATCGATGTTGAAGATGCCTTGACAGGATTGAGTGAAACTATTGCAAGCCTTGCGCCATCTGGAACAGAAGTATTCACTACCAGCCATACGGTAACCCAGTCTGATTTGGACAACGGATCTGTATTGAACGTGGCTACAGCCAACGGAGAAGATCCGAATGGTGATCCTGTTGACCCAGAAGATCCGACTGATGGAGAGGAAGAGACCCCAGCAACCCAGGAGCCATCATTCACCATATTGAAGGAGTTGACATCGGTGAATGGCGATGTAGGATTGACTTCATACAATGCGGTTGGTGATGTATTGGAATACACGATCACTGTTACGAACACTGGTAATGTGACCCTTGAGAATATAGATGTTGAGGATGCCCTGACTGGCTTGAGCGAAACTATTGCAACACTTGCCCCATCTGGAACAGAGACCTTCCCGACTACGCATACGATTACCCAATCTGATTTGGACAACGGTTCTGTATTGAACGTGGCAATCGCCAATGGTGAAGATCCAAACGGCAACCCTGTTGACCCAGAAGATCCAACTGATGGAGAAGAGGAAACCCCAGCAACCCAGGAACTATCCTTCACGATCTTGAAGGAGTTGGTATCTGTGAACGGTGATGCAGGATTGACTTCCTACAACGCTGTTGGCGATGTATTGGAATACGCAATCACTGTAACCAATACAGGGAATGTGACTTTGAGCAATATCGATGTTGAAGATGCCTTGACAGGCTTGAGCGAGACAATCGCAAGCCTTTCCCCATCTGGAACAGAGACCTTTACAACCAGCCATACAGTTACCCAGTCCGATTTGGACAACGGATCTGTATTGAATGTGGCAACCGCCAATGGTGAAGATCCAAACGGTAACCCTGTTGACCCAGAAGATCCGACTGAGGGAGAAGAAGAAACCCCAGCAACCCGGGAACCATCCTTTACAATATTGAAGGGGTTGGTTTCCATCAACGGAGATGCAGGCTTGTCATCATACAATGCGGTTGGAGATATCCTGGCATACACGATCACAATAACGAACACGGGGAATGTAACCTTGGAGAATATCGATGTAGAGGATGCCTTGACAGGATTGAGCGAAACTATTGCAACCCTTGTCCCATCTGGAACAGAGACCTTTACAACCAGCCATACGGTAACCCAGTCTGATTTGGACAACGGATCTGTACTGAACGTGGCAACCGCAATTGGAGAAGATCCAAACGGCGACCCTGTTGACCCAGAAGATCCGACTGACGGAGAAGAGGAAACCCCTGCAACCCAGGAGCCATCCTTCACGATCTTGAAGGAGTTGGCATCGGTGAATGGCGATGTGGGAATTACTTCATACGATGCGGTTGGTGATGTATTGGCATACACGATTACGGTAACGAATACGGGTAATGTAACCTTGGAGAATATCGAGGTTGAGGATGCCCTGACTGGCTTGAGCGAAACAATCGCAACACTTGCGCCATCTGGGATACAGACCTTTACAACCAGCCATACGATTACCCAATCTGATTTGGACAACGGATCTGTATTGAATGTGGCAACAGCCAACGGAGAGGATCCTAATGGCGATCCTGTAGATCCCGAAGATCCGACTGATGGAGAGGAAGAGACCCCAGCAACCCAGGAGCCATCGTTTACCATCTTGAAGGAGTTGGCATCGGTGAATGGCGATGTAGGATTGACTTCATACAATGCGGTTGGAGATATCTTGGAATACACCATCACTGTTACGAATACGGGTAATGTAACCTTGGAGAATATCGAGGTTGAGGATGCCCTGACTGGCTTGAGCGAAACAATCGCAACACTTGCGCCATCTGGGATACAGACCTTTACAACCAGCCATACGATTACCCAATCTGATTTGGACAACGGATCTGTATTGAACGTGGCAACCGCCAATGGTGAAGATCCTAATGGCGATCCTGTAAATCCAGAAGACCCAACAGAAGGAGAGGAAGAGACCCCAGCAACCCAAGAGCCATCGTTCACCTTGACCAAAACCTTGACATCCATCAACGCAGACGCAGGTACAACTTCATACAATGCAGTAGGCGATGTTTTGGAATACACAATCACTGTAACCAATACAGGTAATGTGACTTTGGAGAATCTTGATGTTGAAGATGCATTGACAGGATTGAGCGAAACAATTGCAACACTTGCTCCGGCAGGAACACAAACCTTCCCGACCACCCATACGATTACCCAATCTGATTTGGACAACGGTTCTGTATTGAACGTGGCAACCGCCAATGGTGAAGATCCAAACGGCAACCCTGTTGACCCAGAAGATCCAACTGACGGAGAAGAGGAAACCCCCGCAACCCAGGAACCATCCTTCACGATCACCAAATCACTGACATCTGTGAATGGAGATGCAGGATTGACTTCATACAATGCGGTTGGCGATGTATTGGAATACGCAATCACAATAACCAATACAGGGAATGTGACCTTGGAGAATATCGATGTTGAGGATGCTTTGACAGGATTGAGCGAAACTATTGCAACACTTGCTCCGGCAGGAACACAAACCTTCCCGACCACCCATACGATTACCCAATCTGATTTGGACAACGGATTTGTATTGAATGTGGCAACCGCCAATGGTGAAGATCCAAACGGCGATCCTGTAGATCCCGAAGATCCGACTGAC
>NZ_JBHUHR010000048.1:6845-13624 GCF_042682445.1 Belliella marina | reverse complement strand
GCTGTTGGCGATGTATTGGAATACGCAATCACTGTAACCAATACAGGGAATGTGACCTTGGAGAATATCGAGGTTGAGGATGCCTTGACCGGCTTGAACGAAACAATCGCAAACCTTGCCCCAGCTGGAACAGAGACCTTCCCGACCACGCATACGATTACCCAATCCGACTTGGACAACGGATCTGTACTGAACGTGGCAACCGCCAACGGCGAAGATCCGAATGGCAACAATGTTGATCCAGAAGATCCGACGGAAGGAGAGGAGGAAACACCAGCAATCCAGGAACCATCCTTCACCATCTTGAAGGAATTGATATCGGTGAACGGTGATGCAAGCATAACTTCCTACAACGCTGTTGGCGATGTATTGGAATACGCGATTACTGTTACGAACACAGGGAACGTGACTATTACAGATGTAGTTGTAGATGATCCGCTTATTGAGTCGATTACGAATGTTAGTTTTGGTACGCTTGCTCCAGGTGATAATATAGTTGTGAATGGCAATTATACTATCTCCAATGAAGATCTAGTTAGTGGAGCTGTAACCAATATTGCCACTGTATCTGGAAAAGATCCTAATGACAACAATGTATTTGAAGAGGATACAATTACTATCAATTCTATACCAAACATCATTATAGCAAACGACAATGAATTTGGTCCAATCAATGGGGCAGATGGCGGCACTACACCAAGCGTATTGGAGAATGATACATTGAACGGAGAACCAGTGGATCCAGCAGATGTGAACCTGACCCTTGTAGGTGGTGATCCAGAGCTGACCTTGAACCCTGACGGTTCGATTGCGGTAGATCCAAACACACCTGCGGGAAATTATACCTTGGAATACAGTATCTGTGAGATACTGAACCCGACGAACTGTGAGACAGCAACGGTGACTGTAACAGTTGTCCCTGCACCAATCGTAGCAAACGACGATGAATTTGGTCCGATCAATGGAACAGATGGCGGCACTACACCAAGCGTATTGGAGAATGATACCTTGAACGGAGAACCGGTGGATCCAGCAGATGTGAACCTGACCCTTGTAGGTGGTGATCCAGAGCTGACCTTGAACCCTGACGGTTCGATTGCGGTAGATCCAAACACACCTGCGGGAGATTATACCTTGGAATACAGTATCTGTGAGATACTGAACCCGACGAACTGTGAGACAGCAACGGTGACTGTAACAGTTGTCCCTGCACCGATCGTAGCAAACGACGATGAATTTGGTCCGATCAATGGAACAGATGGCGGCACTACGCCAAGCGTATTGGAGAATGATACCTTGAACGGAGAACCGGTGGATCCAGCAGATGTGATCTTGACCCTAGTAGATGGTGATCCAGAGCTGACCTTGAACCCTGACGGGTCGATAACGGTAGGGCCAAACACTCCTGCGGGAGATTATACCTTGGAATACAGTATCTGTGAGATACTGAACCCGACGAACTGTGAGACAGCAACGGTGACTGTAACAGTTGTCCCTGCACCAATCGTAGCAAACGACGATGAATTTGGTCCGATCAATGGAATAGATGGCGGCACTACACCAAGCGTATTGGAGAATGATACCTTGAATGGAGAACCGGTGGATCCAGCAGATGTGATCTTGACCCTTGTGGAAGGTGATCCTGAACTTACATTGAATCCTGACGGATCGATTACGGTTGCACCTGATGCATCTAATGGGACATATACATGGACCTATCAAATCTGTGATGTCCTTAATCCAACCAACTGCAGTACTGCAACAGTCATAATTGTAGTAGACGGCAATACTATTGAAGTAATAGATGATGAATTCTTAGCCAATGAAGATACGCCAATAGTTTTGGATGTATTGTCAAATGATTTGTCAGACTTGCCGATAGATCCAGCCACTCTTGCAATTGTAAGCAATACAACCAATGGTACTCTGGTTATTAATTCTGACGGTACAATTACCTATACACCAGAAGAAGGATTCTCGGGAGTAGATACATTCGTCTATGAAGTATGTGACAGTAGCTCACCTACACCAAGCTGTAGTCAGGCGACAGTAACAATTACTGTGAGACCAATCTTGGTGGATTTAGAGAAAATTGTCAATGTTGAAACCGCTGCACCTGGTGATATCCTGAATTACACATTGATATTCACCAACAGAAGTGAATTTGTCCTTACCAATGCTAGAGTTGAAGATTTACTGCCAGATGAGTTAATGTTCATGAGTTCAAGTCTAGATACCTCTGGAGATTTATTCTGGGATTTTGCAGAAATAGGTATTGGAGAGACTTTAGAAATCCAACTTAATGCAATGGTTCTTGAGGAAGGTGAGATTGTGAACAGGGTAATCTTTGGCAGAAGAGGATTTGTCATGGAAGCATCTGCTCCTACAGTGATTTCGGAAAAAATCATTGACTTGGCAATCACAAAGACTTCCAATGAAGTAGCGATCTGGGAAGGGGATGAATTTGAGTATAACATCATAGTGTCTAATATCGGCGGTACAGATGCTACTGAAGTTCTTATAGAAGATGCACTTCCTGCTGGAGTACGATTTGTTTCCCAGAGCTTCGAAAGCACTGACTCGTCTATTGAAATCAACTTCAGCCAACAGACAGGTACGTTAAGGTGGTTGGTGTCCGATTTCCGCTCTGATGTTGTTATAAACATCAGGCTCAGGGTTGTGGCTGAAGCACTTTCTGAAAGCAATGAACAGACAATCACCAATATGGTGTCTGTTACAGGAGCCGAACAGGATTCTAACCTTGACAATAACAGCGATAATGATGTAAATAGGATTCGACCATTCTTTATTCCAAATGTGATTACACCTGATGATGATGGTAAAAATGACAGGTTTGAGATCAAAGGACTTGATAAATTCGATTCCAACAACATAGTGATTTTGAATAGATATGGTGACCATGTGTTTGAAGCTGATGATTATCAGAATGATTGGTCTTCTGAAAACCTGCCTGCATCTACCTATTTCTATGTCTTGAAAGCTGTTGATGCGTCAGGCAGGGAACATATTTTCAAAGGCTGGATCCAAGTAATCAAAGATTAAAGGAAAGCAACAATGAAAAGGATTTATAACATAACAATGATGATAATGCTGATGGTCTTGATGACCATCGGCAGCGTTGAGTCACAGCAATTGCCTCAGTTTAGCCAGTATATTTTCAACGGGTTGCACATCAATCCAGGGTATGCGGGATACAAGGGACAGCCCTATATACAGAGTACTTACCGCGATCAGTGGGTAGGCTTCCCAGGAGCACCCAGAACCTTTACCATAACAGCAGATCTGAGTGCAAATGAGGAGACTATGGGGTTTGGTATTTCAATGATGAGCGACAGATTGGGGCCTGTGACAACGAATTCAGGTATGTTGTCATACGCCTATAGGATCCAGACAGGCCGTAAAAGCTTTCTTGGGCTCGGGGTCAGTGCTGGAGCGAGCGAGTATGCACTCGATGGTAGTATGCTGGATCCGAATGACCAGAATGACCCAAACATTCCTGAAGGTAAAGTGAACCTATTCACACCAAATATGAATGCGGGATTGTTTTTCCATACTGATCGGTTTTATGCCGGGTTTAGTACATTTAATTTGATAGGTCGGAATACGCTTCGCAGAGAAGATATTTCTTTGGCATTCCATGATTTCCATTATTACCTGACAGCTGGGGTTTTGGTTCCTTTGGGTGGAGCAGTAGAATTCAAACCTAGTTTTCTGATCAAGGAAGTAAAAGGCGCTCCAACAAGTTATGACCTGAATGCAATGTTTTTGTTCAATGAAAGAGTTTGGGTAGGAGGATCATACAGGTCAAATGTACAGCTTGGCATGGATCATTTGCAGAGCAATCTAAACCAACGCAATGCAGTAGCGATGATCGTGGAGATATTTGCCACTCCGTATTTGCGGTTGGGTTATGCTTATGACCATAATTTGAATGTTCTGAGTGATTTCAGGAACAATTCCCATGAGTTGTCAGTGGGTTACTACATACCTTCAAGAAATGTTAAAATGCGTAATCCTAGATGGTTTTAAGCTATGAATAAATTATACATACCTATTTGTTTTCTTTTGATGATGCTGTCTTATAGTCAAGCCAGTGGTCAGAATTACATATTGCGATATGCTGATAAGCAGTATTCTTTGCAAAATTACCACCATGCTGCCTCAGAATACGAGCGGGCTTTTGAAAAACGGGAACGTTATAGTACAGCAAAGCGGATTGCAGAATCTTACAGAGAAATTCGTGATTATCCGAATTCAATGGAGTGGTGGGCAAAAACGGTTGGGTTTGAGGAAGCTGAAAGAGATGATTATTTGGAATATATCAGGGCTGCTTATTTGAATCTGGGATCGAAGACCGACATCAAAGAATTGTTGTCTGAGAGCAGGTTCAGTGAATCTGATTTTCCAGAGATTGACTTTGCGTATATGGCATCCTTGTATAAATCCCGGTCTGAATTAGAGTTGAAGCCTGTAGATGGAGTAAACAGTTCGGATTCCGATTTTGGGTCTGCTTTTGACAAAGATGGAAATCTGTATTTTGCATCAGATCGGGGAGAAGTCATACCAAGCAGTAAGGCTGCTATCCGTCCAGACTTAAATAATATTTACAGCAAAGAACGATACGATTTCAATGACAGGTCATTTTTCAAACTTTACAGAAAAGACAGTTCAGGAAATCTTACAGCCTTGGATTCAGGCAATCCAGAGGTCTTGCATTTTTCTGATGCCAGTTTTCTGGATAGCCAGAGGTTGATGTTTTACACTGTGACCAGAAGTATCCGGAAGGCTAAACGTAACCGAAACTTTGCCGTTGGAGGGGAAATTTTCTACAGCAAGGTGGATTCTTTGGGGAACTTGCATGATCACGTTCCTTTGGGGATAAATGATGCGGTAAATTACGGAGTGATGCATCCGTTTGTAGATGAATCTGCCAGTAGGTTGTATTTTAGTTCTGATATGCCTGGAGGATATGGAGGTTTTGATTTGTATTATATGGAGTTTGATTCTGAGATGAATTTTGGTACACCTGTAAACTTGGGTGCTGAGATCAATACAGATAAGAATGAAAGCCATCCGTTTGTAGCTGAAGACTGGTTTTACTTTTCCAGCAATGGTCATCCGGGCATAGGGGGATTGGATATATTCAGATCTTCAATTAAATCAGGTGAGGTAAAAGGTGTAGAAAATATGGGGGTTCCATATAATTCAAACAGGGATGACTTTGCCTACAGTATCTCCCCAGATGGAAATCCATATTTGAGTAGTGATAGAGAAGGAGGGATGGGTTTGGATGACATATACAGCATATTGGAATTGCAAAAGCGGTTATTGGCAAAAGTAGTAGATTGTGATGGGGAGTTGTTTGCAGAGAGTTTCGATGCGGTTTTGACAGATTTGAAAAAAAATGAAGCAGTATCTATAGATAAAGAAAGTTCAGGCGAGCTTCGTGCTGACTTGTCACCAGAAAGTAACTATGACATTAAGATAAGCAAGCAGGGATATTTCAGTATATATGACAATACCTTGAGTACAATTGGCATGGAAGGGGAAATCCTGGAGCGTACGTATAGGTTGGCAGAGATTCCGTATCAGATGCCGGTGTATGTAGATATTGTATATTATGACTTGGATAAATATTTTATCAGGGAAACTGAGATGCCTGTATTGGACAAGATTGGTGAATTGATGAGCAAATATGATTTCTTGGATTTGAAGGTGTCTTCGCATACGGATTCGAGAGCGAGTCATACATACAATGAAACTTTGAGTCAAAATAGAGCGGATGCAGTGAGTGAGTACCTGAAGCAGTACAATGTTGGGGAAGATAGGATTCGTTCGGTTTGGTATGGAGAGGAAAAACTCACCAACGACTGTGGAGATGGCGTGCCGTGTCTAGAGTGGGAGCATCAGTTGAACAGGAGATCGGAGTTGGTACTGGAAGCTTTTTCTGATCCAAACAGACAATATGATTTGCCGAAGGAGTTTCTGGATAAAGATATCTGTGATGGGTTAGGTATTTTTGAGGAGTTGCAAAAGGAGTTGAATGCCATACCGATCGTGTACTTTGATTTTGACAAGTCCTTTATCAGGCCGGTACATAGGAAAGAGCTTGAGCGAACAGCTATATTGATGAAGCGTATGCCGAACTTAAATCTCTACATATCTGGCCATACAGATCAGCGTGGCAGTGAGGAATACAATAAATCGCTTTCTGAAAGAAGAGCAGCGATTGTGATGAACTATTTGGTGAATAGAGGGGTGGAAGCAGTAAGAATGCAACACGAGTGGTTTGGTAAAACACAGCCAGTCAACGACTGTGGGGAATGTGATTCAGCACAGCATCAGCTGAACAGAAGGACAGAACTTCAATTGAAAAAGTAAGGCTGGGTTTAAAGTTTCTGCTTGATGTGATACAGGAAACAGATTCGAAAAAAGATCTTGAGTGCCTGCTTTTCGCAAAAATCAAATTGGCAAATTTGCTTTGGGTAGTTGGGGAATTTGATAAATGTCTATCCTATCTACAAGAAGTTGAGAAGAGTATGGAAGAAATTGATGACCCATTTCTCAAAAGTGAATTGTATCAGGAGTATGCCCAATATTACTTTCAGCTAAATCTATTTGAGTTGGCAAAATCCAATAACGAAAAAGCATTGAAGTACCTATATTCGGAAAGTGATTTGAATAATAGAAATTCTAGACTTGCTTATTTATAACCTGAGTTCGATTGTTATCACAAAGTCAAAATCAATAAAAATATA
>NZ_JBHUHR010000048.1:0-6678 GCF_042682445.1 Belliella marina | reverse complement strand
CCGCAATATCCCAATATTACTTCATAAAAAAGTTCGCACCTTCTTTTCGTAGTTCTCACCATTTAAAACCGTTTTGACAAAGTGAGAATAGTCGAACTCAGGTTAATATGGTACAAGAAGCACTTATTTTGCACGCAGTGGCAATATGGATTCAGCTGTGGTGCTAGCTAAAAAAGCTTTGTCATATCACGAAATCCCAGTCCATGTTGGGTTTTTATTGGAGTATTATTTGGAGAGCAATGTTTCACAAGATTCTACGGAATACTATTTGAAGAGGGTATTGAAAATCCTGGATGAAGATGGGCATACCCAGAATAATCAATTTTGGATGTATTACCAAGCAGGTAATTATTATCTGAAAAAAAAGAAGTTTGACGAAGATTTGATTTTGGAAGGATTCTGTTTGAGATAAAGGGGTGGAATCCCCACCCCCTTATCAACTCAACTCCTAGCTATTTTCTATTCCTTTTCTGGGGAAATCACTTTGTATACGAGTCCTGCCAATATTGCTCCAACTATAGGGGAAAGCCAAAACAGCCATAACTGATCGATTGCCCAGTCACCTACAAACAAAGCTTGACTTGTGCTTCTTGCCGGATTTACAGAAGTGTTTGTTATTGGAATGCTTATTAAATGGATAAGTGTTAAGCCTAACCCAATTGCCAAACCAGCCAGTCCTTTTGGGGCTTTTGAATGGGTCGATCCCAGAATAATTATCAGGAACATAAAAGTCATGACAATTTCTGTTACCAAAGCTGCCGACATGCTGTACCCACCGGGTGAATGTGCTCCATACCCGTTTGCAGCAAAGCCTCCAAGCTCAAATCCCGCCTTTCCAGTGGCAATGATGTAGAGGATTCCTGCTCCAGCTATTCCCCCCAAGACTTGGACGACAATGTAGGGAAGCAATTCCTTTTTGTCAAAACGACCACCTACCCAAAGCCCAATTGATACCGCCGGATTTAGATGGCAACCCGACACATGCCCAATAGCATAAGCCATGGTAACAACTGTCAGCCCAAAGGCCAATGCCACTCCCGTAAATCCTATTCCCAATTCTGGGTATGCAGCTGCAAGTACAGCACTCCCGCATCCGCCCAATACCAACCAAAAGGTTCCAATAAATTCTGCTACAAGTTTTTTCATGTGTTTTTTTTTTAAATAGTTGTTGTTGATGATTTTTTACAAAATTTTATTTCATTTGGTATAACAATCGACCATTAGATGAAATATACCATTGATATACAACAAAATTGATCGTAATTATTTGTTAAATCTACCAAATTCCCGCTAAATTTAAAATACCGAAAAATTGTTATTTTTCACAAAATAGGATGTGGGGTTTGTAAAGATCTCAATAATCAATGCCACATCTTTGTCCACTGGGGGTTTGTCAGCCCAACTCCCTTCATAGGTAATGTTCCAATCAAGTCTGTTAAAGGTAAAGTCCGTTTTGATATAGACATCTTTCCAGTGAGCATTTTGTTGCTTCAAACATCCTTGTCCCTACAAGGTCAAAAGCTATTGTTTTCAACTTATGGATATATGTATATACTCTTTCTTGCCAGTAGCCTTTAAAATATTCCCAACAACTGTTATATCCAATCTGTTGGCCGTAGGCTGTTGACACTCGTGCGCTCCACCACGGCGGACAGGCGTGGCGTAGTTGACGATTATCCGCATGATTACATATGCATAATTTAACTACTGGTGCCATTGCGGATAATCATATAAAATTAATTTTACTTTATTAATTCTAATTGCCTGGCAAACGCCAGTAATTCAGTGATAGACCTGCAATTTGCTTTTTTCATCATTTTTCTGCGGTGAGATACGACTGTGTGCTTACTTAAATGAACTTTTCCGGCAGTTTGAATTATGGAGTTGCCTTGTGCAAAAATTTGTAATAACTGCAATTCCCGAGATGTGAATTGAATGTCATCAATTTCGTCAAAGGAACCCATCATTTTTTTTATTTCTGGACAGATGTAGTGGTAACCTTCAAAATTTTTCTTCAAGCATTCAATAACTCTGTCAAACCCTGAGAATTTGCTTATAAACCCTTGGGGTTGATAGCTTAATATAGACTTGATAAGTGAGGGAGAGGTAACCCCAGAAACTACAATAATTATTATACTCCTATTAAAACGTCGAGCCTCGTTGATTAGGAAAAGTGAATTACCTTCATAATGGTTGAAATCCATAAAAAGACATATCGGGTTTGACCCTTCGATTATCAGAAATTGATAAAGCAATTTTTCATCAAAAATGGAGTGCACTGAGGTGAATATTTCTACTTTTTCCAACATTGATGAAAATGAATCACTAAATAACCTATGATCATCAAAAATTACAGCTTTGTGTTTTTTCATTGTTTAAATGAGAACCTATTGTTGCTGATCAATAAGGTGAAATTATTGTTTGTTTTAACCATTTAATTTTATTTATAACAAAAAAATGCGATGGATAATGATATATAATAATAAATAAATGCTATCATATATTGGTGATTACAGAAATTGATAAATAATGGATGAGTCGACCGATAAGGTTACATAAAATGAATATGCTGTTTTTGTTTTATGTAAGTAGGGTCTGCTGAAAAAGTCAGATTTGCGTAAGATACGGGTTGGCGAAGTAAAGCTGTATAATTATACTGCGATCTGAAGTTGGCTAACAAAACCAAGTCAATATACTTCAAAGTTTTTGCGTTCTTTTCCTGAAAAACACCACGCAAGATCATTGACTATGTAAACTAACCCATACTTTCGCAATTGGTTTTGTGTTTTTAAGCAGACCCTAAATAAGCCTTCTTGCCAGTGACCCAATATCACATTCCCAGCAGTTGTTCTACCCAATCTGTTGTCAGCTGATGATTATCTGCAATATGATGTCTTATTAATATGTATATCCGCATTCTTACCAGTAGCCATTTAAAATAATGTATCCATATTGTATCCAGGGCAAGTTGACAATTATCCGCATGATTACATATGTATAATTTAACTACTGGTGTCATTGCGGATAATCATACTTATTAATTTACTTCATAAAATAGTTCGCACCTTATTTTCGTAGTTCTCACCATTTAAAACCGTTCCTGCCTGCCGGCAGGCAGGTTGACAAAGTGAGAATAGTCGAACTCAGGTTTATAGGGAGGAAGACAACATTTGAGGAGATTGAAATATAAGTCCATGTTTGACGTTTATTCTTTAAAGAATCTAAAGCTTCTTCATCTACAGGTTATATCTATAATATTGTTGCTTAATGATTAAAGTTGTATAACTGTATGTGAAATACTTTTTTACTTATTTTTGTTGTTTATTAATATAATTGTTGATAAATTGCCGTGCATTTTATAAAGTGCAATTATAACTGTTTGTAATTGAATTAAATGTATTTTTATCTATTACATTTGTTTTTGAATGACTCGTAATAGTCTGGTTGTCAAGTTTTTAATATGATATTTGTTTAGTTAGAGGACTTGACTGGTATAATCTATTTGTATAGCGTTTTAATGTAGTTTGTCTATTACTTTATACCTAAAATTTGCTATTATGGATTTTTCAGTAACTGTTTTTTGCTAAATTGTTATTTTGTACATATTTAATTGTATTTGTAGTGAATTTTTCAATCTATCTTAGCTTTTAGATAGGAAGTAATCAATTTAAACAATAGGTCGTAGTGTCTAACTATTACCAGACTGTTTAGCGATTTGTTTTGATAGTATTTGGCTTCTAAAGTTTACTTATGATTAAGCTTTTCGGATTCTATAACCCTTAGGGTATTATTTGTTATGAATCAGTTGGGTCTAATGGTTAGATGCCGAATATAAGCATAGGGAGGAAATTCCATTATTCTATGTGATTTTCTGATATGTATTAAGAGTTGAGTATTGTTTTCGTGTATTTAAGATGAATTATGGTATTGTTATGAATTTTGTAAATAAAATAACTGTCTTGATTTTGATATGTGGGATCTCCCTGACAGGGAAAGTTTCCGGTCAACAACTTCCCCAATTTAGCCAATACATGTTCAATGGCCTCCACATCAACCCTGGATATGCAGGGTATAAGCAGGAGGGATATGTGCAATCGACCTACAGGTCTCAATGGGTTGGTTTCCCAGGTGCTCCAAAGACATTGTCAATGTCTGCGGATTTCAGTGCGAATGAAGGCACCATGGGGTTTGGGGTTTCATTTTTGAATGATGTGTTAGGTCCAGCTAGGACGAGCGGTGCTTTGTTGACCTATGCATATAGGATCCAGACAGGTTTCGATTCGCAATTGGGGCTTGGGATAAGCGCCGGGGCATCTGAATATGCGATAGACCGCTCATTGCTTGATCCCAACGATTATCCGGATGAGGTTTTGATGGGTGGTTTGGCCAATATATATACACCAAACTTAAATGCAGGTGTTTTTTTCAACACCTCAAATTTCTATGCTGGTTTGAGTGCATATAATATGGTAGGCAAAAGGTCTGTTGAGCGTGAAGACTTGGCTTTGGCTTACCACGATTTCCACTATTATTTTACAGTGGGCGGTTTGGTTCCGATATCGAATGTAGTGAAGTTGAAACCGTCTATGCTGGTAAGGGAAGTGAAGGGGGCACCCACCCATTATGATCTGAATGCGATGGTACTGTTCTATGATAGGCTCTGGCTGGGAGGTTCTTTCAGGTCAAATGTGAAATGGGGGAAGGACAATTTAGAGTCAAGCCTGTCATCGAGAAATGCAGTTGCATTGCTAATGGAAGTTTTTGTGACCAATAATCTGAGGTTTGGTTATGCCTATGACCAAAACCTAAATGCTTTGGTGGATATGAGACATAATTCACATGAAATATCCCTAGGTTATTATTTGTCTCCCAGAAATGCTAGAATGAAAAATCAAAGATGGTTCTGATTATGAAAAAAAATTACAGGATAATTATACTATGTTTTTTGGTGTTTGGTTGCCTCCATCATGCAGGGGCCCAAAACCAGATGCTCAGGTATGCCGATGGGCAGGTTGAGTTGGGCAATTTCCACCATGCAGCGGAGATTTATGCACAAGCATTTGGAAAAAAGGAAACCTACCACTCTGCAAAAGGTGCGGCACAGAGTTTTGATAAACTCAAGGATTATTCCAATTCCCATAAATGGTGGGAAAAGGTTGTTGAATTCCCTGGGGAGTCTACAATGGAAGATATGGAAAGTTACTTGGTGTCATCGTATGTGGTTGGTCAAGAAGAAGTTGCGAAGGAGAAGCTTGCTTCATTGGGATATGCAGTCGAAGACTTTGAGCAGTCCAAAGTGGATATGATTCTTGCCTCCCATTCAGCCAGTAGCCGTTTGGAGTTGGAATATCTAAGCGATCTTAACTCGTCGACTGCAGCGGATTTTACGGGAGCCAAAGACGGGGATGGGAATTTTTACTTTGTTTCCGATAGGGAAGAAATAATTGACAGCAAACCTATGCCCCTGATTAGGTTCGATGCGAAAAACAAAATTTTCAATAAGAACATTTATGATTGGACTGGAAGGGAATATCTCAAAATATACAAAAGGGATAGCAATAACAACATTGGGGAAGTCAAAGTAGAAAGAGACGACTTTTTACATATAAGTGACCCGGCGATTGCGATGATAGACGGATCTGAATATATGTTTTTTACGGCTACGAGAAATGTTCCAAAAGTGAAGAAGCAGAAGAGCCATACTGTCCATCCCGAACTGTTCTTCGGAAAGTTGATCGATGGGGAAATTGTTGATATACAGGATTTTCCGTATAACAATATTTACGGGCATAGTATCATAACCCCATTTGTGGATTCTGGATCCAATAGACTTTACTTCTCTTCAGATATGGAAGGGGGATTTGGGGGATTTGATATATACTTTGTTGAGTTTGACGGGGACTTATCTTTTTCTAATCCTAATAATTTAGGTGATTTGGTAAATAGTCCGGGGAACGAAAGAGATCCGTTTCTTTTTGAAGAAAGGTTTTACTTTTCTTCAGATGGGAATGAAGGTTTTGGGGGCTTCGATATTTTTCAGGCAGATTCCAAGGGTGATGGAATGCTTTTTAACCTTTCAAATCTAGGAGCCCCCATCAATTCCATAAAAGATGATTTTGGATATAGAAAGTTTGATAAGGATGAAATCTACCTTAGTTCAAACAGACTGGGTGATACAGGTTTGGACAATATCTATAAACTCGCTTTGGAGTTTAGACAGTTGTTGGTTCGGGTGGTTGATTGTGATGGTGAGTTGGTCAAGGATTATGACCTGCAGGTGGTAGGAAACCAAGGAAACAAACTCGATATGATACCCAACGACAAGGGCGAGTATATAGGTGATTTGGAAGCAGAGACGGATTACTTGTTGAATCTGGCCAAGGGTGGGCATTTCTCTGTAGAGGACCGAAGCATCACCACCACGGATATGGAGCCGGGAATCATTGAGAGAAACTATAGGCTTATCAGAATCCCAAGTGATATGTTAGTCTATACAGATATCATTTATTACAACCTTGACAAGAGCGATATTAGAAGGGATGCAGATCAAATCATAGCGAAGGTACACTCCCTTATGGAAAAATATAAATTCTTGGATTTGAAAGTCTCTTCCCATACTGATTCCAGGGCTTCGCACGAATACAACGAAGCCTTGAGCAAGCGTAGGGCAGAAGCGGT
>NZ_JBHUHR010000047.1:0-572 GCF_042682445.1 Belliella marina | reverse complement strand
TTGGTAGGGGTGCGCCAAGCTGGTTCGGTTCAAAGGGCATGTTTTCGCTGATGTTTTTAAAAGCATATTTGAATGTCAGTGATAGACAGCTTCTGGAACGTTTCTATACTGATTGGTCTCTTCAATATTTTTGCGGAAAAGTACTGGCAGAAAACCAGCAGATTAAGGATATGACCATTATGACCCGCATAAGGGCTTATATTGAAGCTCACTGTGAATGGGAAAAGCTTCAGGAGATCCTGATTAATCACTGGAAATATGATGTCAACAACAGCCATGTTCTGCTGATGGATGCCTGCTGCAGGCAGGGATGCCACCTGCTATGAATCTTATATTCGTTTTCCAACCGATGTAAAACTTCTTTGGGAGTCCTGTGAATGGATTTTTGAGAATCAGTTGTTCAGAATTTGGCATCAAAAGACCAAGATCCAAGTTCAGGGAACAGAAACTGGTTCAGATGGCTTATTCCAGAAAAAGGAAAAACAGCTTTAAGGAGACGCTCAGAAGAAGAAAAGCACTTGTCTATCTTCTGAACAAAGGAATCTGCCAGCTCCAGAATGTTTTGGATAAAA